>JBKJKU010000144.1:0-88124 GCA_046597355.1 Aquabacterium sp. | reverse complement strand
GCCTGCTGCGCTCACCGCTGTTCGAGCTGCACGATCTGTCCAGCCTGCGCAAGGGCTACTACGGCGCAGACTCGACAGGTCATGCTGCTCGAACAGCGGTGAGCGCAGCAGGCCGATCCAGACCGTGGGCGGCAAAAAGAACTGGTTGATGCGGTGTTTGGCGATCAGCGGCAGCAGGTTCTCGGGCGTGGGTTTGGCCGTGATGATGCTGGTGCTGCCCAGGTAGACGCTGGGGCCGAGAAACACATCCAACTGTGCGCAGTGGTAGAGCGGCAGCGCATGCAGCACGGTGTCGCCCTCGGCCATTTCGCCCTCGACGATGCAGCTGACGTACTGGTCGATCACCGCGCCGTGCGTCAGCATCGCGCCCTTGGGCAGGCTCTCGGTGCCGCTGGTGTAGACGATCTGCAGCAGGTGGTGGCTGTTGAAGTCGGGCTCGGGGCAAGGGTGGCGGCCCAAGTCGGTGGCGGCCAGGGCGTGGAAGTTGAGCAGGTCGGCCGGGGCCAAGCCGTCCGGTCCGGCGGGAAAGTCGGCCGGCTCCTCGCTGGGCAGCCACAAGAAGCGGCTGATCAGGGTGTCTTTGGCGGCAGCGGCGCGGCCCAGCGCCATCAGGCCGGCATCAACCGCCAGCAGCTTGACCCCGGCATGGCGCAGGATGTAGGCCGCCTCGTCGGCGTTGAGCATGAAGTTGACCGGCACCAGCACCGCGCCCAGCCGGGCCAATGCAAAGCGCAGCGCGGCAAAGCCGTGCGAGTTGCGCGCCAGCACGCCCACATGCTCGCCTTTGGCCACGCCCTGGGCATGCAGGCCGGCGGCGAGCCGGCTGACGACGGCGTCAAACTCGCGCCAGGTCCAGGCCACGTCAGCACACAGGATGGCGGGCTTGTGCGGCAGCCGGGCAGCGGTGCGGTGCAGCAGGTCGGACAGGGTCTGGCGGCGGATGGCGGGATGGTTTTGCATGCGGGTCTCCTGGGCGGGCTCGACAGCACCGTAGCGGCTGGGCTGGCGCCCGGCTATCGGGGCAATACCGGGTGCCGCCCAAGCGCCAGACCGGGCCGACAGGCCGGCGCGTCAGGCCAGGCTGCCCGCCTGCATCGCTGCCAGGGTGTCGCGGATCAGGTGACCGGCGATCGAAAAGCGCGGCGGGATGCCCGGCAGCGCGTCGATGGCAAACCACTGCGCGTCCTCGATCTCGTCGACCTGGGGCACGATCTGGCCGGCAGTCCAGCGGGCAGTGTAGGCCACCATCAGGCTGTGCGGAAACGGCCAGCTCTGGCTGCCGAAGTAGCGCAAGTCCTGCACCTGCAGGCCAACCTCTTCGGCCACCTCGCGGTGCACGCAGTCTTCCAGCGATTCACCGGCCTCCACAAACCCGGCCAGCGCGCTGTACATGCCGCGGGCGTAGTGCGGTGAGCGCGCCAGCAGCAGCTCGCCCGGCCGCCACACCAGCGCCATCATCGCCGGGCTGAGCCGCGGGTAGGCGGTGTGCTTGCACGCCGGGCAGAGGCGAGCGCGCTCACCCGGTTGCAGCGCGGTGGGCGTGCCGCAGGCACCGCAAAAGCGGTGGCTGCGGTCCCACTCCAGGATCTGCGCGGCCCGGCCCGCCAGGGCCGCCAGCGCCGGATCGAACCGCATCATCGCGGTGCGCAGCGGCGCGCTCACCCAGCCCGGCGGCGCAGCCGGCAGCAGCAGGGCCCAGCAGTCGTGCTCAGCCAGCGTGCCCAGGTAGTGTTGAGCGCTGGCCTGGGCCCACAACGCGGCCGGTTCCAACGGCTGCAGGCCGCGGTCGTCGCCATCGGGCAGCAGCAACTGATTGCCGACAAAGGCAAAACACCAAGCCTGCGGCGTGGCCAGCGTGGGCGGATGGGTGGCGGGCAGAAACTGCATGCGGGGCACTCGTTGAGGCGGGCTGTGCATCATCGCCGAAGCGCCCCGGCGGTACCGCAACCGATAGCCCCGCCCCGCGCCGCCGCCCCGGCCGGGGGCGCGTCAGGCCGTCGGGTGCAAGGCCTGGTAGACCTTCAGTGCCGCGAACGCATCGTTGGCGGCATACAGCAGCTGGCTGCTGTTGAGCTGAGGCAGCGCCCAGTTGGACGTGGTGGTGCGCTTGGATTTGACAAACCGGCGCTCGAACACGATGGCGACCGCGGCCCGTACCCCCACCGCATTGCGGTAGCCGCGCTGGCGAAACTCATGGCCCAGATCGATCACCGCACCCAGCGCCACGCCAAACTTGGCCTGCACCTGAGACCGGTCAGACCCCAGCCCGAAACCCACCTTGCGCAGGCCGTGCGACTGCAACAGCTCGATCAGCGTGTCACGGCCTTCGGCATGGCGAACCTGGAAGATGAAGGCCCGGTCGGGCAGCGCAAACTGCACCACGTGCGGGCCATTGCTGACCTCACCCGGCGCAAAGGTGGGTTTGGATTCGGTGTCGAAGCCCACCGTGCCCGCTGCCAGGATCTCGGCCGCCGCCGCCTCAAACTGCGCCCGAGTCGTCGGCACCTCGATCTGCGCCAGCGTCAGGCCGGCAAACACATCGAGGTGGGCGGTTTCGGCTTTGGTGGGGGCGGTTTTGCTCATCGTCGGGATGTTCATCGGGTGACGCCTAGCCTAGCACCGGCCCATGGGAAGGGCCGCCGTGATAGAACCGCATGTCATCCGCCAACGCGTCCGCAAACCCGGCCGCAAACGCGTCAACGAACGCGTCCACGAACGCGTGCACAAACGCACCCGGCAATCTATCTGCCAACGCACCCGCTCCCTGCACCCGCCTTCCCATGCAAATCACCATCGCCCCCAGCGTGCAGCTGTTTGTCGACATCGAAGGCGCCGGCCTGGTGCCCGACGGCGCGGCCATGCGCGCCAGACCCACCCTGCTGCTGCTGCACGGCGGGCCGGGCTACGACCATTCGGGCTTCAAGCCGGCGTTTTCCCAGCTGGCCGATACCGCCCAGATCGTCTATGTCGACCACCGCGGCCACGGCCGCAGCAGCCGCTGCCCACCTGCGCAGTGGACGCTCGACACCTGGGCCGACGATGTGGTGCGGCTGTGCGACGCGCTGGGCATCGACCAACCCATCGTGCTGGGCCAGAGCTTTGGCGGCTTTGTGGCGCAGCGCTACATCGCCCGCCACCCCGGCCATGCGGCCAAGGTGATCCTGTCCAGCACCTCGCCGCACCTGGGGCTGGCGCGCAAGCTGGCGATGTTCGAGCAGCTCGGCGGCGCTGCGGCCCGTGCCGCGGCGCAGGCCTTCTGGCAGGCGCCCGACGCCGCCACCTGGGCCACCTACAACCAGGTGTGCATGCCGCTGTACAACACCCGCGCAGCCGCCGACCCCCAGGCGCGCGGGCGCACGCTGTTCAATGAGCCGATCCTGTTTGCATCGGCCAGCGGTGAGCAGCAAACCATGAACCTGCTGCCCGGTCTGGCGGCTGCGGCCTGCCCGGTGCTGGTGATGGTGGGCGAGCAAGACCCGGTTTGCCCGCTGGCCGATGCCCTTGACATCGCTGCCGCGCTGCCGCCGCGCTGGCTGCAGCTGGCGCGTTTTGCCGATGCGGGCCACGGCGTTTGGCGCGACCAGCCCGAAGCCGCTTTTGCGCGGCTGCGCGAGTTCATCTTGCAGCCCGCCTGACCTCAACCCCGAAAGACCCCATGAAAACCTACAACGTCGAAATCCAGAAGGTCAAGTCCATGTCCAACAGCCACGGCGAAGTGCATGTGCGGGTGGACGCGCTGGTGGCTGCGCAGACCTTCCGCGACAACCCCGACAACGCCGCCGAACCACACACCGTGCTCAGCATGACCGAAGCCAACGCCCGGGTGATGCTGTTGCTGTTGAAGGCCCAGATTGCCGAGTTCGACAAACGCAAGGCCAAGAGCCGGTTTTGAGCGTCAACACACACCCAGAGTCATCGTGTCACCCGAATGGCACACCGGATCTGTTCATCGCGTGTGGACATCAGCTCCAAGTCCTGGATCTCGGTGCTGACGACGCTGGCAGCCGACGCCGAATCCAGCGTCCAGTACTTGACGGCCCGGCTGCTGACGTTGCTGGTATCGGTCAGGTCGTCTGCCAACGGGCGCTCTAGGTCACCGGACAAAGAGCTGTATGAATACCTGGGGGCCTACAGCGCCCTGTCGGTGTGGCTGGACGACAGCAGCGACTTTGCCGACACCCGCTTTTCAGCGGCAAGTCAGCAAATCGCCGCACGGATCGTGTCCGACTTGACGCAGCGTTGACTCCCAGCGGCCCTAGGCGGCGCCAACCGGCGTCACCTCGCAGGATCGGCGGGCGGCCCCCATCAGGGCTCTATCGCCAGGCCCCACAGCACGCGGCCGTCGCCCACCGTGCCCAGCACACGGGCCCGGCCGGTAGCCAAGTCCAGCAGGTAGAGCCGGGTTCGGCCAGCGCTGCGCAGCGCGGCCAGCGGTGCGTTGGACAGGTCGGAGATATCGAACACCGCGCCGTCCACCGGCCCGGTGCCCAGCGCGCCCACGGTGCGCAGTTGCCCGGTGTTGGGTGAGACGGCAGGCAGCTCGCCCTCCTTGCTGCCCTGCATCACCAGCGTGCCGGCCTCGCGGTCGATCGCGTAGTTGGTGGTCAGCTTGGCGTCGTTTTTGTTGTAGGTGTAGGCCGCCGCCACCACCCGGGCCGGCTGCCCGGCGCGCACATCGCCCGCGGCATAGGCCAACGGCGGGTCGGTGGCCGCCACCAAGCCGGTGTCGGGGTGCAAGCGCAGGTTCATGCCGCTGTCGCTGACGACGCGGATGCGGTCGGCCGCCGGGTTGAAGTCCACGCCGAAGACCGTGCCCACCAAGGCCACCGGTGTGCCGGCGCCCACCGCGGACAGCTGACCGGTGCCCGCATCCAGCGTGTACAAACGCCCGGCGGCCGACAAGGCGTACAGCACCCCCCGCGCGACCCGGTAGTCGATGCCGACCAGGCGGTCGCCGGCCACCAGGCCCAGCAGCGGCTTGCGCTGCAGGATGCGCTGCGGCTGGCCGGCGTTGAAGCGGATCAGCTCGGCCGCGTCGGTTACCGCGACAACGGTTTCGGCCCGCAACGGGCCATCGGGCTCGGTGGGTGGGGTCGGCGTGGCGCAGGCGGCCAGCAAGGCAGTCAGCAAGGCGGTCAGCAGGGCGGTCAGCAGGGCGGTCGGGCGAAGCAAGGCAGGGAACATCGATGAATCTCCGGGCAGGCCGAGGTGGGTGCATCAATCTCGGCCGCCCAGCGGGCAACTTGACCCCGCCCGCGCTGTTTGTCGGCCTGCAGGCCCGGCCGGCAGGGTCGAACAAATGGGGTTGCCCGGCGCGCCACCGCAATGTCAGCGCTTGGCCGCTGCCCGAGCAGCGGCGCCCTCGCCCGCCTCAGCCACCGGAATATGCACAGACGGCAGATCTTCGGCCGTGCACCCCTCCCGGCCCAGGCTGGGTGTGCCAGCAAGGGCCCGCCGCCCCCTGGGGGAGATGTCTACCTCCCCCGGCTGCGGACCCCAATCGGTGATGGCGACGACCTGACGCTGCGCCCCACGGACGGGGCCTGGGCTACCGACGGGAGGGGGTCACCGGCTGATGCCAGCGGCGCAGAAACCCGGTCGCGCAGCAACGGGCGTATGCCCCCACCACCCGTGACCCCGTCTTCGGCCGGCGACCCGGTGCGGTGCGCTTGCCGATCGAAAGTCAGGCGCTCAGGCTGCGGGCAAATTCGATACTTGGCCCTTGCCAGGAGGAAAACCGTGAAACCAGCCACCGACCATCCCATGGACGAGTTCCCGGTGCGACCACTGCGCTTCGATGTGGACGCCATCGAAAATCAAGAGCCGGTGTGGAGCCGCACCAGCCCGAAGTTTGCGGTGTTCGTGAACGCGCTGGGCGTGCATGTGCCGTACTTCGAGCGCTACCTCATCAGCGCGATGCGCAAGGCCGGCCCCAGGTCCAGGATACAGACCACCGACGCCCGCAGGTTGCTCAGCACCACGAACCGACCGGCAACGCCCAGCAGATGGCCATCATGCCGTTCATCAGCATGCCGATATGAACCGCCCGCCAGCCCTGAACGGTGCCGGGGATCGTCCACTCCAGGAACACCGGCAACGGCGACAGCGAAATGCCGCCGATCATGGCGAAGATCAGGCACATGCCGGCCATCAGTGCAACCATCATGGCTGCAAGCCCGTGTTTGATCAGACTGTTTGAATCTTGGTGGTGCAAGCTCGTCTCCTCACTCGTTGGTGGATCTGGTGGCCCGCCGTCAACGCAGGGACTGGCGGCGGCTGCATCCTAGGATTGGCTGGCGCTTCTGTGCCCTGTCAAAAGGAGGGGACGGACTCAGGGCCGGCGTTTGGCGCCCGGTCCTCGCGCGGGCTGCGTCGCCATCGCCGCCAGCGCACGCCCGATCACCCGGACACCCGCCTCGATGCGCTCGACCGGGATCGACGAGTAGCCAATCCGCAGGTGCTGCCGTGCCGGCCGCGTGCCGGCAAAAAACGGGTCGCCCGGCTCGACCACCACGCCCTGGCTGTAAAGCGCTGCGGTCAGCGCCCGGGTGTCGGTGCCCTTGGGGGCGCTGACCCACAGGGCCGAGCCGCCATGGGCTGCCGCGGGCACCAGGCCTGGCGCATGCAGCGCCAGCGCAGCGCGCAGCGCCTGGGCGCGGTCGCGGTAGGCCAGGTTCAGGCGCCGCACAAAGGCCTCCTGGTGGCCGTGGCCAATGAAGGCGGCCGCCGCCTGCTGGTTGTTGGTGGCCACGTGGCGCATCACCAGCCGGCGCAGCGCGCGCAGTTCGCGGATCAGCTCGGCCGGTGCCACCACATAGCCCAGCCGCAGGCCGTGCGCCAGGGTCTTGGACAGGCTGCCGATGTAGATCACCCGCGCCTCGCTGTCCAGGCTCTTGAGCGCCGGCGTGGGCTGGCCGGAGAAGTTGAGCTCGCTCTCGTGGTCGTCTTCGATCACGACGAAGTCGTCGCGGGCAGCGCGGGCCAGCAGGTCCAGCCGCCGTTGCAGCGGCATCGTCACCGTCGTGGGGCATTGGTGGCTGGGCGTCACGAAGACGTAGCGGCAACCGGACAAGGCCGCGCCCAGCATCAGGCCCTGCTCGTCAACCCGCAGCGCGCGCACATGGCTGGTGCGCAACAAAAAATTGTTGCGCGCGTCGGGGTAGCCGGGGTTTTCGATGCCGACCACGGTGGACGGGCCCAGCAGCAAGGTCGACAGCAGGAAAGTGGCCTGCTGCGCGCCGGTGGTCACCAAAATTTGATCGCGCTCGGCCCAGATGCCGCGTGCGGGCAGCAAGCGGCGGTGGATCTGCTCGACCAGCGCGTCGTCGTCGCGGTCGATGTGGTCGGGCGCCCAGCGCCGCAACGCGCGGCCCTGCAGGGTTTCGAGCACACACTCGCGCCAGTCGGCACCGGGGAACAGGCTGGCGTCGAACTGGCCGTAGATGAAGGGAAAGGGTTGCTGCTGCCAGTCGGCGGGCTTCTGGATGTTGCGTTGCTCAGCGGGGCGCAGCTTCAGGCGCTCCGCCCAGCGCACGCCGCCCGCCGCGGGGGCTTGCGCTGGGGCGGATTGGGCGCGCTGCCGTGCGCCCAGGTAGGTGGCCTGCAACTGCTGGCTGACAAACAGGCCGCTGCGCGCACGGGCCTCGATCAGGCCCTTGTCCACCAGCGCCTGCAGCGCCAGCGTCACCGTGCTGCGCGACAGGCCCAGCGCTTCGGCCAGCAGGCGGCTGGACGGCAGCGCCTGGCCCGGCAAGATGAAGCCTTCCATCACCACATGCACCAGCATGTCGCGCAACTGGCCCTGCCGGGTCCGGGCGCCGCCTTCGAAGCGCCGAAACAGCCGGGGCCACATCAGATCACTGGCACGCGCGCGGCGGGTCATCGGGTTCTCTCCGGGTTAACCCACTAGATTCTGGACGGATGGATCGATGGTATCTGGCCTGACCCGGCGGCATGGGGCGTCGCTATCCTGCGGCTTCATGACCGCTGCGGGTTTGTTCAAGCGCGCAGGTCCGACCCTTTGCATGAAAGCCGTGCCATGGCCATCACCTACCTGAAGAAGTCCGACCCCCCGCCGCAGGCAATCGACACCGCCACGGCCGAGACCGTGGCCCGGATGCTGGCCGATATCCAGGCCGGTGGCGAAGAGGCCGTGCGGCGCTACGCCCGTGATCTTGACGGCTATGCCGGCAAGATCGTGCTGGACGAAGCCGACTTCGCGGCCGCCGACAAGGCCCTCACGCCCGGCATCAAGAGCGACATCCGCTTTGCGCGCGACCGGGTGCAGGACTTCGCCCGCCGCCAGCGCTGCTCGCTGCGCGAGTTCAGGGCCGAGCTGCTGCCCGGCCTGGAGGTGGGCCAGCGGCTGATCCCTTGCGGCACCGCCGGTTGCTATGTGCCGGGCGGGCGCTACGCCCACGCGGCCAGCGCGATCATGAGCGTCGGCACGGCGCAGGTGGCGGGGGTGCGGCACATCGTGGCCACCTCACCGGCCACGCGCGACCACGGCGTGCACCCGGGCATCCTGTACGCGCTGCAGCTGTGCGGCGCGCACACCGTGCTGGCGCTGGGCGGCGTGCAGGCCGTCGCGGCGCTGGCCTATGGCAGCTTCAGCGGGCACGCCGCCGACATCATCGTCGGGCCCGGCAACCGCTTCGTGGCCGAGGCCAAGCGCATGCTCTTTGGCCGTGTCGGCATCGACGTGGTGGCCGGCCCCACCGAATCGGCGGTGATCGCCGACGACACGGCCGACCCGGTGATCGTCACCGCCGACCTGATCGGCCAGGCCGAGCATGGGCCCGATTCACCGGTCTGGCTGTTCACCAGTTCACGCCGGGTCGGCGAGGCGGTGATCGCGCTGGCGCCCGCCGCCATCGAGGCCTTGCCCGAGCTGGCCCGCGCGGCCGCCCGTGCCGCCTGGCGTGACCATGCCGAGGTGCTGCTGTGCGACACCCGCGAAGAGCTGGTCGAGGTCAGCGACCGCTATGCCTGCGAGCACCTGCAGGTGATGGCCGCGGACCTGGACTGGTGGCTGGCCACGCTGCGCAACTACGGCTCGCTCTTCCTGGGTGAAGAAACCACCGTGGCCTATGGCGACAAATGCAGCGGCCCCAACCACATCCTGCCCACGCGGGGCGCGGCGCGCTACACCGGCGGCCTGTCGGTGGGCAAGTTCATCAAGACCGTCACCTGGCAGCGCTTGACGCGCGATGCGTCGCGCACCGTGGGCGCCGTGGCCGCGCGTATCTCCCGGCTGGAAGGCATGGAAGGCCACGCGCGCACCGGCGACGTGCGGCTGCACAAGTACTACCCGCAAGAGAGTTTCGACCTCGGCACGCTGGGCGGACATCCGGTGGGCTGACCCACGTTGGGCGACCATCAGCCCTGAGCATTTCGATCGAAGGTGCCTTGAATGAAAATCGTTCTGTCGCTGGCCGTCGGCCTGCTGGCCGCCTGCGGTGCGGCGTTGGCGCAGCCCGCATTGCCCACCAAGCCGATCACGCTGGTGGTGCCGTTTCCGCCGGGTGGTGCGCTGGACATCGTGGCGCGTGCGCTGGCCGAGGAGATGCGCAAGCCGCTGGGCCAGCCGGTGGTGGTGGAAAACCGCCCCGGCGCCGGCGGCACGCTGGGGTCAGGTTTGGTGGCGCGAGCGGCGCCTGACGGCCACACCATCCTGCTGGGCTCGGTGGCCACCCCTGCGATCGGCCCGGCGCTGTACCCCAAGCTGACCTGCGACGCGCTGAAGGATGTCGCCCCGATCATGCAGGTGCCGTACAAGGGCGGGCCCGATGCCATCACCGCGCTGATCACCGGCGAAGCGGCCTGCACGGGGATCAACCTGGCGCTGGCGATGCCCCAGGTGCGCGGCGGCAAGTTGCGCGCCCTGGCCGTCACCGGCAGCCGGCGGCTGGCGGCACTGCCCGATGTGGCCACGCTGCGCGACACCGGCGACAGCGGTGCCGATGTCTCCACCTGGTTCGGCCTGTTTGCACCGGCGGGCACGCCCAAGACCGCAGTCGAGCGGCTGCAGCGCGACGCCGCCATGGCGCTGCAGGTGCTGGCCGAGAATTTCACCGCGCAGGGCGACGAGGCGGTGGAATCGATGCCGGAGCAGTTTGCGGCCTTCGTTCGCACCGAGCATGCCCGCTGGGCCAAGGTGGTCAAGGACGTCGGTGTCAGGCTTGAGTGAGCCACGGCCGCAGCACCCAATGCCCATGACGACCCCCACCCACCCGCTTCAACTGGACCTGACCCGGCAGGAGCCGATCCCGCCCGACGGCGTGGCGGCGGCCCTGGCGCTGATGGCCAGCGGCAAGCTGCACCGTTACGGCGAGACCGGCGGCCAGCCCAGCGAGGTCTCGCAACTCGAGCAGGCTTTTGCGCAGCAGATCGGCGCCCGCTTCTGCGTGGCGATGAACTCCTGCGGCTCGACGATGTTCGTCGCGCTGAAGGCCGCCGGCGTCAAGCCGGGCGACCGCGTGCTGAGCAACTGCTTCACGCTGGCCCCGGTGCCTGGCGCCATCGCCCATGCCCAGGCCGAGCCGGTGCTGGTGGACGTGACCGATGACTTCCTGATCGATCTGGACGATCTCGAACGCAAGATCAAGCGCAGCGGCGCCCGCACGCTGCTGCTGTCGCACATGCGCGGCCACATCTGCGACATGGACCGGCTGGTGGCGCTGTGCGCACACCACCAGGTGCAGCTGATCGAGGACTGCGCGCACACCATGGGCGCGGCCTGGAACGGCCGGGCCACCGGCCGCTGGGGCCGAGCCGGCTGCTTCAGCCTGCAAAGCTACAAACATGCCAACGCCGGCGAAGGTGGCTTGCTGGTGTGCGACGACGAGGACATCGCCGCGCAGGCGGTGCTGATGTCGGGCAGCTACATGCTGTACCGCACACACCTGGCGCGGCCGGACGACGCGGTGTTCGACCGCTGGACGCTGCGCACGCCCAACTTCAGCCTGCGCATGGGCAACCTGCCGGCGGCGCTGGCGCGGCCGCAGCTGGGCGCTGTGCTGCGCGAGCGCTGCGCGCGCTGGAACGAGCGCTACCACTGGCTGGCCGAGGCCATCCAGGCTGTTGGCAACCCCGGCGACAGCGCCCACCTGCGCGTGCCGGCGCGCCACCCGAACGAGCAGTTCGTGGCCAGCTCGCTGCAGTTCTCGGTGGTCGGCCTCGACCACGGGCAGACCGGCCGATTTGTGCAGGCCTGCGCCGTGGGCGGTGTGCACGTCAAGTGGTTCGGGGCCGATGCACCGGTCGGCTTCACCAGCGCCTGGGGCCACTGGCAGTTCATCAACGAAGCCCAGCAATTGCCCAACGCCGGCCGGGTGCTGGCCGGCCTGTGTGACCTGCGCCTGCCGCTGACGCTGAGCCACCATGACTGCCAGGCCATCGCCGAGGTGCTGCGCGCCGCCATGGCCAGCACGCTGGGCTCTATAGCCCCACCATGAAAAGCCCCAATATCCTGTTCATCATGGCCAACCAGTTGGCCGCCAGCGCTTTGGCCGCCTATGGCCACAAGCGGGTGAAAACGCCCCACCTCGACCGCCTGGCGGCACGGGGCACGGTGTTCGAAGACGCCTACAGCCCCAACCCGATCTGCGCCTCGTCGCGCTTCGCGATGATGACGGGCCAGACCTCGTCGCGCATCGGCGCCTTCGACAACGCAGCCGAGCTGCCGGCGTCGGTGCCCACCTTCGCGCATTACCTGCGCGCGCTGGGCTACACCACCTGCCTGTCCGGCAAGATGCACTTCGTCGGGCCCGATCAGCTGCACGTCTTCGAGGAGCGGGTGACGACCGACATCTAGCCGTCGGACTTTGGCTGGACGGCCGACTGGGCGCGCCGCATCGAGCCCTATGCCCCCAGCCAGATGAGCATGCGCGGCATCGTCGAATCGGGCCAGTGCGTGCGCTCGCTGCACATGGACTGCGACGACGAGCTGGCGCACCAGTCGGTGCAGTGGCTGTACGGCTGAATGCAGCGTACGCCGACTGTCCTGCGTACCCGGCCCGGCGTCAGGCACTGGCCCACGCGACTGCGCTGGGGTGCCAGCACGCCGTGGTTGGCGCAGCGGGGGGTCGCGCAGGGAGGCGCTCACCTCGCAAAGCGAAGTTGCGTGGACACGGATCGGATCAGGTGCAGTCTGGGCCCGGGCACCCGTGCCACCAGCCGCTGCATGTCCTCCAGCGGCGACAGGCGCGGGTGCCAGGTAGGCGCGGGCACTTCGACGCGGACAGAACTGTCTTTGCTGTCGCACCGGTACACGCCGTCGCCGCGCCGCGGACGTCTGATCCCGCTCAACGGTCAGGCGTCAGCACCGAGGTAAATCCGGGCCTCGTAAGGCCGCAGCGCAAAAGCGGGCAGGTCGGGCCTGGGAGCTACAGCGGGGCCGTTGGCGTCTTCGGCGTCTGCCGGGCCGACCGGCCAGTTGCCCAGCAGCAGTTGCCAGCCGCGCGCCGGCGCATCGGCCACCGGCGCATCGGCCACCGGCGCCTCAAAGTGCTGCGGCTGACCGCTGAAGTTGCACACCACCAGCAGTTGCGCGCCCTGCCAGACCCGCAGGTAGGCCGCGATCTGCGGATGCTCAGCCAGCAGCGGCAGGGTGCGGCCATGCACCCACACCAGGTGCTGGCGGCGCAGCTGGATCAATTGGCGGTAGTGGTGGAACACCGAGTCCGCATCGGCCCGTGCCTGCTCGGCGTTGATCTGGTCAAAGTTGGGGTTGAGCGCCAGCCAGGGTGTGCCGGTGGTGAAGCCCGCAGCGGGGCTGCCGGCACGCCAAGGCATCGGCGTGCGGGCGTTGTCGCGGCCCTTGGCGCGGATCGCGGTCATCACCTCGGCAGGCTGCTGGCCCCGCTGCAGCGCCGCCCGGTAGTGGTTGAGCGACTCGATGTCGCGGCAGTCCTCGATGCGGGCGAACGGCATGTTGGTCATGCCCAGCTCCTCGCCCTGGTAGACATAGGGCGTGCCCTGCTGGCCGTGCAGCCAGGTGGCCAACATCTTGGCGCTCTGCAACCGCCAGCGGCCGTCGTCACCCCAGCGCGACACCGGCCGGGGCTGGTCGTGGTTGCCCAGGTACAGGCTGTTCCAGCCGCGGCCGTGCAGGGCGTCCTGCCAGCGCTGCATCGTGTGTTTGAGATCAGGCAGGTGCAGCGGCTTCAAGGCCCACTTGCCGCAGCCGGGCTGGCAGTCCAGGTCCATGTGCTCAAACTGGAACAGCATGTCGAGCGCGCCGGTCTGCGGGTCGGTCAGCTCAACGCCCTGGGCAGGGGTGGCCAGTGGCGCCTCGCCCACGGTGATCAGGTCGTGGGGGTCCAGTACCTCTCGCCGCAATTCGCGCAGGTAGTCGAGCAGCTTGGGGCCGTGCACCACCTCGGC
This sequence comes from Aquabacterium sp., assembly GCA_046597355.1. Lineage (GTDB taxonomy): Bacteria > Pseudomonadota > Gammaproteobacteria > Burkholderiales > Burkholderiaceae_C > Pseudaquabacterium. Next base: position 74,738 of record JBKJKU010000144.1, on the reverse strand, counting down.
AAAGGCGGGCTGGGTCGGCCCGGGCTGCACCACTGGCGCATCGGCCAGCCGGCCGTCGGGTTGCCAGGGTTTGGCAATCAGGTTGATGACGTCCATCCGGAAGCCGTCCACCCCACGCGCCAGCCAGAAGCGCAGGATGTCGTGCACCTCGGCGCGCAGCCGGGGGTTGCGCCAGTTCAGCTCGGGTTGCTGGGGCGAGAACAGGTGCAGGCAGTACTCGCCGGTGGCCGGGTTGAGCGTCCAGGCCGGGCCGCCAAAGGCCGCCTCCCAGTTGTTGGGCGGGCCAGCTGTGTGCGGGTCTGCGGGCGTGGCGGGGTTTAGCGCCAGCCGGGGCTCGGCCCAGATGAAATAGCCGTGGTGGGGGTCATCGCGGGACCGACTGCCCTGCAAAAACCAGGGATGCTGGTCGCTGCAATGGTTGACCACCAGATCGAGCATCAGCCGGATGCCGCGCGCATGCAGCGCCGCCACCAGCGCATCAAAGTCGGCCAGGGTACCGAACTCGGGCGCAATGTCGCGGTAGTCGCTGATGTCGTAGCCGTTGTCGACCATCGGCGAGCGGTAGATCGGCGACAACCAGACCACGCCCACGCCCAGTGCCTGCAAATGGTCGAGCTTGCCCAGGATGCCGGCCAGGTCGCCGATGCCGTCGCCGTTGCTGTCGCAAAAACTGCGCGGGTAGATTTGGTAGACCACCAGGTCGCGCCACCAGCGCGCAGCGGGGGCTGGCAGGTCAGGGAGATCTGGCTGAGCGGGCTGAGGCGGTTGGCCCGGCAGATCAGCCGGCGGCGAAGGCCTCAAGTTGGCAAGTCCACCGTGCGCGGGCAAGCTTGGCCGGCGCTGTCGAACAAATGCAGTTGCTCGGCGCGCAGCCGCAATGTCAGCGCCTGGCCGCTGCCCCGGGCGGCCGCACCCTCGACCTTGACCGTCAAATTGGGCAGGCCGGCGCCCACCGAGACGTAGAGCAGCGAAGAGTCGCCCAGCCGCTCCGCATGCTGCTGGACGGCGGGCAGCACCGCGCCCTCGCCGGTATCCGCCACCGCCACCGCCACCGCCAAATGCTCAGGCCGCACGCCCAGTTGCACCGCCGCGCCGGCCGCCAGCGCGCGCGCATCCACCGCCACCGCCACGGTCCGGCCGGCCAGCTCAACCTGGGCCACGTCGGCCGTGGCCGACAGCAGCCGCGCCGGCAGCAGGTTCATCTTGGGCGAGCCGATAAATTCAGCGACAAAGGTGCTCGCGGGCCGGTGGTACAGCGCCATCGGCGAGCCGATCTGGGCCACGCTGCCACGTTGCTCGATCAGCGCGCCGGTGTGCAGCAGCACGATCTTGTCGGCCAGGGTCATGGCCTCGACCTGGTCGTGGGTGACGTAGATCATGCTGGCCGAGCCCAGGTCATGGTGCAGCTTGGCGATTTCCAGCCGGGTCTGGGCGCGCAGCGCGGCGTCCAGGTTGGACAACGGCTCGTCGAACAAGAACAGCCGGGGCTGCTTGACGATGGCCCGGCCGATCGCCACCCGCTGGCGCTGGCCGCCCGACAGCATCTTGGGCAGCCGGTCCATCAGCGGGGTGAGCTGCAGGATGTCGGCCGCGGCCTTGACCTTGGCCGCGATCTCGGCCTTGTTGCTGCCCATCACCTGCAGGCCGAAGGCCATGTTCTGACCCACCGTCATGTGCGGGTAGAGCGCATAGCTCTGGAACACCATCGCCACGCCGCGCTGGGCCGGCGGCAGGTCATTGACGCGCTGGCCGGCGATGGACAGGTCACCCGATGTGATGTCCTCCAGCCCCGCCACCATGCGCAGCAGGGTGCTCTTGCCGCAGCCCGACGGGCCGACAAAGACACAGAACTCGCCGTCGTCGACGGTCAGGTTGGCGTCCTTGATCGTCAGCGGCAGGCTGGGGCCGTAGCGCTTGTTGATCTGGTGAAAGTCGATGCGGGACATGATGGGCCTTGGTGGAGAGGCGCGGGCGGGATCAGCGAAGGTGGACGAAAGCCACACCGTGGGCGGCCAGGTGCAGCGTGTGGCCGCTCAAGCCAGCGCCGCTGGAGCCGGTGGGCAGCAGCAGTGTCAGGGTGGCGGTCAAGACTTCAGGCAGGTCGGCCTGGGTGGCCACCGCCAAGTCCAGCATGGCGGGCTGCTCGCTCAGGTTGAAGGCGCAGAGCAGGCGCTCGCCGGCGTGGCTGCGCAGATGGGCAAAGACCTGGTCGTGGCAGGGCAGCAAGCGCATGTCGCCGTGCAGCAGCGACGGCTGGCTGCGGCGCCAGTGCAGCAGCGTGCGGTAGTGCTGCTGCAGCGATGCGGGGTCGGCCAGTTGGGCGTCGGCCGCCAGTGCGCGGTGGCTGGCGGGCATCGGCAACCAGGTTTTGACGTTGCCGCAGCCAAAACCCAGGTCGGGCGCGCCGGACCGCCAGGGCATGGGCGTGCGGCAGCCGTCGCGGCCCTTGAAGCGCGGCCACATCGTGATGCCGTAGGGGTCCTTCAGGTCGGCAAAGCCAAGCTCGGCCTCGGGCAGACCCAACTCGTCGCCCTGGTACAGACAGGGCGAGCCGCGCAGGCTGAGTTGCAAGGCGACAAACGCGCGCAGCGCGGGCGCACCGGCCACACCACCAAGGGCGCCAGCACCCCAGCGGCTGGCCAGGCGGGTGCAGTCGTGGTTGGACAAGGCCCAGCTGGGCCAGCCCAGGCGGTCATCGCTTGCGGCTGCGCTTGCCGAAGCAGCCGTTGCGGCGGCCTCGAAGTCCGACATCACGCCGTGCACAAACCGCGCGTCGTGCCGCGGCCCCAGCAGATCGAAGCTGTAGGCCATGTGCAGCTTGTCGTCGCCCTGGGTGTACTCGGCCATGCGCTGCAGGCTGTGGTCGCAACCGATCTCGCCCACCAGGGTGGTGTCCGGGTACTGGTCGAGCAGGGCGCGAAGCTGCTTGAGGAACACCAGGTTCTCGGGCCGACTCTTGTCGTACGCATGCCACTGCCAGACATACGGGTTGGCGGCAGGCACGGCCGGGTCGTCGCCGGCGGGCGCACCGCGTGCCGGGTTGTTGCGCAACTGGGTGTCGTGAAAATAGAAGTTGGCGGTGTCCAGTCGGAATCCGTCCACGCCCAGGTCGAGCCAAAACTTGACGCTGGCCAGCAAGGCCTGCCGCACCGCCGCGCTGTGAAAGTTGAGGTCGGGCTGGGCCGCCAGAAAGTTGTGCAGGTAGTACTGGCCGCGCCGGGTGTCAAACTGCCAAGCGCTGCCGCCAAAGATGCTGAGCCAGTTGTTGGGTGGCGTGCCGTCGGGCTGGGGGTCGGCCCAGACGTACCAGTCGGCACGCGGGTTGCTGTTGCTGTCGCGGCTCTCGCGGCTCTCGGCGAACCAGGGGTGCTCATCCGACGTGTGCGACAGCACCTGATCGATCATCACCTTGAGGCCGAACCCATGGGCCTGGGCCAGCAAGGCCTTGAAGTCCGACAGCGTGCCAAACATCGGATCGACGTCGCAGTAGTCACTGACGTCATAGCCGAAGTCCTTCATCGGGCTGGTGAAAAACGGCGACAACCAGACCGCGTCCACACCCAGGTCGGCCAGGTAGCCCAGCTTGGCGGTGATGCCCGGCAGGTCGCCAATGCCGTCGCCGTTGCTGTCGGCAAACGAGCGTGGGTAGATCTGGTAGATCACGCCGCCGCGCCACCAGCCGTTGTTGGGCGCCTTGGGCGCTGTGATCGGGTTCAGTGCAAACATGTTCTGACCGGGACGGGCGCTCAGCCCTTGACCGCACCCGCCGTCAGGCCGGAGACGATCTTTTTCTGGAAGGCCAGCACCAGCAACAGCAGCGGCAAGGTGACGATCACCGAGGCCGCCATGATCGAACCCCAGGGGATCTCGAACGCCGACGAACCCGCGATCAGCGAGATGCCGACCGGCACGGTGCGCTGGTCGTCGGCGACGACGAAGGTCAGCGCGAACAAGAACTCGTTCCAGGCGCCGATGAAAGCCAGCAGCCCGGTCGACACCAATGCCGGCCAGAGCAAGGGCATGAACACCTGAAAGATGATGCGCAGCGGCCCGCAGCCGTCCATGATCGCCGCCTCCTCCAGCTCGGCCGGCAGCTCGCGCATGAAGGTGGTGAGGATCCAGACGGTGAACGGCAGCGTGAATATCGTGTAGGGCACGACCAGGCCAATGGCCCGGTTGAACAAGCCCAGCGCCTGGATCAGCTCGAACATGCCCGACAGCACCGCCACCTGCGGAAACATCGACACCGCCAGGATCGCCACCAGCAACAGGCCCCGGCCCTTGAAGTGGATCCGGCCCAGCGCATAGCTGGCGGTAACCCCCAGCGCCAGCGCACAGCCCACCGTCAGCGTGGCCACCCCGATGGAGTTGAGCAAATGCCGGCCAAAAGGCTGGGCGCCGTCGAACAGGCCGGCGTAGTTGGACACACTCGGCGCACGCGGCCAAAAACCCGGGTCGAAAACCGCGTTGCCAGTCTTGAACGAGGTGGCCAGCATGTAGAGAAACGGGCCGACGGCGATGAACACCACCAGGGCTGAAGTGGCGTACAGCAGGGCCGACAGCCAGGGCGCGCGGTGCGTCATTTCGGCTCCCCCAGCCTGACCCGCGCCAGCCGCAAAAAAATCAGCGCCGACAGCAAGATGATCAGAAACAACGAGGTCGAGGCGGCCGAGCCAAAGCCGATGTTGCCGGCGTCCACCATCTCGCGCCGCACAAAGCCCGACATCGAGATCGTGCTGCTGTCGTTGGAGCTGAGCACATAGATCAGGTCAAACACCCGCAGCGCGTCGAGCAGGCGAAACACGATGGCCACCAGCAGCGGCTGGCGGATCAGCGGCAGCGTGACCCGCCAGAACATGCGCAGCGGGTGCACACCATCGACCCGGGCGGCCTCGTAACAGTCCTTGGGCAGGGTCTGCAGCGCGGCCAGGATCAGCAGCGCCATGAAGGGCGTGGTCTTCCAGACATCCACCGCCACCACGGCCCACAGCGAGGTGCTGGCGTCCGCTGTCCAGGCGATTTTCTGGGCGATCAGGCCGGCGTCGAGCAGCAGTTGGTTGATGATGCCGAACTGGTCGTGCAGCATCCAGCCCCACATCTTGGCCGAGACGATGGTGGGGATGGCCCAGGGCACCAGCACCGCTGTCCGCACAAAGGTGCGGCCCTTGAACTCCTGGTTCAGCAACAGCGCCAGGCCCAGGCCGGCCAGCGTCTCCAGCCCGACCGAGACCAGCGCAAACTTGAAGGTGTTGGCAATCGACACGCCCCAGTCGCTTTGCCAGAACCCGTCGACATAGTTCGGGTTGAAAAACAGGCCGTAGGGGCCGATGAAGTTCTCCAGCCCGACAAATCGGCTGGCGGCCATGTTGTTGATGTTGGTCTCGGTCAGGCCAAACCAGATCGAGCGGGCCAGCGGCCAGGCCGCCACCAGCACCATCAAGACCAGCATCGGCGCGAGCAAGAGCCAGGCGGTTCGGCTGCGGCGGTTCATCACCATTGCTCCCGGCGCACCAGCTTGAGCTTTCCTTCGAGTTTTCGCACAGCCGCCTCACCGGTGGTTTTTTTGCTCAGCACGTCATGGGTGGCGTCCCAGAAAGCCAGGCTGACTGCTGGATATTTGATGCCCGCCAGGCCGGAGGGGCGGGCCACAGCGGCGCCCAGAATGCCGGCCAGGCTGGCCATGAAGGGGTTGGCGGCGATGATTTCAGGGTCGAGGTACAGGGCAGGCCGGCTGGGGTTGAAGGCGCCGTTGACCGCGCGGTCTTTTTGCACCGCAGCGCTGGTCATGTGCAGCACCAGACTGGCGGCGGCCGCCGGCTCGCGGCTGTAGCGCGACACCGCCAGTTGCCAGCCGCCCAGCGTCCCGGCGTGGCTGACCGGGCCGACGCCCGCCACATCGCCGCCAACGCCACCCCCATCCGCCACACCGCTGGGCAACGCCACCACGCCAACTTTGCCCTTGATCAGGCTGTCAGCCGCTTGCGCCGGCGCCCAGGCATAGGGCCAGTTGCGCATGAACAGCGCCCGGCCGTTCTGGAACACGCCGCGGGCGTCTTCCTCGCCGTAGTTCAGCACACCCACCGGCGAGATCGTGCCGACCCAGGACGCTGCCAGGTTGAGTGCCCGGGCGGCGGCCGGGTTGTTGACGGTGATGTTGCCGGCGGCATCGATCAGGCTGCCACCGCCGTGGCTGGCTATCCATTCCAGCGCGTTGCAGCTGAGGCCTTCGTAGGCCTTGGCCTGGAACACATAGCCGAAAAAGTCGGCATGGCCGGCGGCCCGTTCGCCGGCTTGCACCCGGGCCGCGGCAGCGGTCAGGTCAGCCCAGGTGTCGGGCGGTTTGAGGCCGTATTTCTGCAGCAGGTCAGTGCGGTAGTACAGCAGGCCGGTGTCGGTGTACCAGGGTATGCCCAGCAAGCGGCCGGCCACCGTGTTGTTGGCGATCAGGGCCGGAAAGTGCTCTCGCTCGACACCCTGGCTGTACGGCTTGAGGTCGAGCAAATGGTCTTTGATGATGCCGGGCCAGACCACGTCGATCAGCAGCACATCGATGTCGGCGCTCTTGGCAGCAAACAACTGGCGGTACAGCGCCAGCGCCTCGGTGCCGTTGTTGGGCGGCGAGAAGGTGCGCACGCTGTGGCCGTGCTGGCGCGCCCAGGCATCGGCGTGGCGTTTGCAAAACGCCAGCTCGCTGCCGCTGCTGCCACAGGCAATCGTCAGGGTGGCGGCCGGTGCTGCGGCGGCCACAGCCGCCAGTGACAGCGCGGCCAGGCTGCGCCGGACGAGCAGGGCCAACTCGGTGCGCAGGGCCCACAGGCGCAGGCGTGCCAGCGCCGGGTTTGGCGGGGAGGGGGACTTCACGGTGGTGGTCTCTCCGGTGTTGTGACGGGGCGAGGGCTCAGGGCAGGACATAAACCAGTGCGGTTCGGCCCGGCACGGCAAAACGCCCCTGGGCAACGTCAAAGGCGGCGTCGGACGCTGCCCGGCGGTCCGCCGCATCGGCCGATCGCTGAACCGGGTGCAGCACCCAGGCCTGCGCCACGGTAGAAGGGATCTGCAGCACCTGCCGCTCCGGGCTGACGTTGAACAGCAGCATCAGTTTGCCGTAACCGGCGCCCGCCAGGCGCTGGGCCCTACCCTGCCCGTCCAGCTCGCCCAGCAGCTCGGCAGCGATCAGCACCGGGTTCTGTGCGGGCCCGGTGTTGTGCATGCGCAAACGCTGCTGCACGGCGTCGGCGCTGGTCAGGCGAAACAGGCTGGAGCTGGCGCGGATGCGCAGCAGGTCTCGGAACACACCACGGCTGAACGCCATGTCGGCCGGCGCGGGCTTGAGTTGGGCTGCTGCCAGTCGCGGCGCGATCAGCGCGTAGAGGGCCGCGTTGTCCCGGGCCGGCGGCAGGCCGCTGCCAAAGCCGTTGTCCTGGCCCAGCCAGTCGAGCCGGTTGAAGTGGTCGCCCGAGTCATAGCTGTTGCCGTCCATCGATTTGGAGCGCAATAAATCGCTGCCGGCATGAAAGTACGGCAGGCCCTGGCTGAGGGCGACAAACGCCAGGCCCAGCGCCTGCACCCGGGCGCGCTCGGCGGCCGTGGTGGCCAGCGGCAGCTTGAAGGCGTTGATATCCCAGAGCGTGTGGTTGTCGTGGTTCTCGACATAGTTCACCACCTCGCCGGGTTGGCTGGCGTAACCAGCGGGTTGGTCGCCATAAGCGATCTCGGCGCCGCGGCGCGTCTGCCCGGTGTGGGTGGTGAAGTGGTAGCTGGCCAGGTTGCCGGCCAGGCCCAGGCGCACCGCATCGGCGGTGGCCAGCAGGGCGCTGGCGGGGGGCACACCTGCCGCCAGCGCGGCGTCGTTGGGCGCGTAGACCAGGCCGTTGAGATAGCCCTGGCGGGTGACGATGTCGGCCGGTCCGTCGGACGCGCCACCGCCGCGCAGAGCATCGCGCAACCGGTCGTTGAAGGTGGCGATGCCGGTGCCGTTAAGCACACCTTGTGCGGCCTGCACAAAACGGGCGCCGTTGGCCACCTCGCCGAAGTTCCAGCCCTCGCCCAGCAGCGGTATGTCGCGGCCGTTGTCTTGCCGCAGCAAGTCGCGCAAACGCACCATCGCGGCCAGGGGTTGGTGGCCCATCAAATCAAAGCGGAAGCTGTCGATTTGGTACTCACGGGCCCACAGCCGCACCGAATCTTGCATCAGCTTGCCCATCATCCGGTGCTCGGTGGCGCTGTTGGCACAGCAGGTGCTGCGCTCGACCTGGCCCTGGGCATCCCGCCGGTGGTAGTAGCCAGGCACGGTGCGGTCGAGCACCGAGTCGGCATGCTGGCCAGACGCCGACGTGTGGTTGTAGACCACGTCCATGCCCACCCGCAGGCCGGCGGCATGCAGCGCCAGCACCATCTGGCAGAACTCGCGGATGCGCACCGCGCCGTCGTCGGCCCGGCTGGCGTAGCTGCCGTCGGGCGCGTTGAAGTGCAGCGGGTCGTAGCCCCAGTTGAAGCAGTCACCGGCCGCGCCAGCCATCACCGCCGCCTGCTGCAGCGGGCTGTCGGGCGGGGCGTCTGGCACGGCCGGGCTGGTGCAGCCCGATTCGGGCACGCTGGCGAGGTCGAACACCGGCAGCAGGTGCACATCCGTCAGGCCAGCCCGGGCGAGTGCGCTGAGTTGCTGCATGCCGGCACTGCCGGCGTGGCTGAAGGCGCTGTACTTGCCCCGGTCGGAGGCCGGCACGCTGGCGTCGTGGATTGAAAAATCACGCACATGCAACTCGTAGACCGTCATGTCGGTGACGGCGGCCAGCGGCGGCGGCCGGCGGGTGGTGAACCAGCCGGCCGGCAGCAGCGCCGGGTCGGCCAGACTGCCGATCCAGCTGCGCTGGCCGTTGCTGTTGAGGCTGATGGCATAAGGGTCGGTGACACGCTGGCGCACCAGGCCAACACCGTCCACCCAGACATCAACCAGGTAGTTGTAGTAGGCGCCGGTCAGGTCGCCGGCCACCCGCTGGCGCCACAGGCCGGTGGTCTCGTCGAGCCGCAGCGGGTTGACCGACAGCGCCGAGGGCTGCGGCGCGCTGCCGGGCGCAAAGTGGCAGCGCCAGACCCGCTGGGCGGTTGGCGCCCAGAGTGTGAACTGGCTGCGGGCTGGGCTGTCAGGCGGGTTGCGGGACAGGTTGCGGGACAGGTTGCGGGCCGCCGCCGGCAAGACCACCACCCCCAGGTCGGTGGCGTTTTCGGCGGCAGCGTACAAGTCATCGAGCGCGCCCGGGCTTTGCAGCGCTGTGGCCTGCAGCACGCGGCCGCCGCTGTCTTGTTGCACCAGCAGCAGCTCGCCCCGGTGCAAATGGCGCAGGGTGGCGGTATTCACCCGGGCCGGGTCGAGTTGAAGCAGGGCGCCGGCGGCCAGATGCCGGAAGCGCTGCTGCACGGCGGCCGGCAGCGGGCGGGTCAGTGCCTTCAACGGGAACGAACCACCGCTACCGCGCACCAGCATGCCAGGCAGCGCCAGCAAACCGCCGCCAGCCGCATGGTGCAGCCGGTAACTCAGCCCTACACCGGCGGGCGCGGCAGCCGGCCACTGCAGCGTGTAGCGGTCCAGCCAGACGGCACGGGCTGCCAGTTGCTGCGCCGCAGGCCGCAGCACGCTGGCAAAGCCCGGGGCGTCACAGGCCGCCTGCAGTGCGTCCGGGGTCAGGTCCGCTGGCGCCAGACCGGCCAACGGCTGGGCCGAGCCGGCGGCGAAACTGCCGCCCTTCGCGGCGACACCCCCAGCCCCAACCCCGCCCGCGCCCAGCCCCGCCAGCGCGACCATCGAGCCCAGGCGCACGGCCGCTCGCGCCCAGCCCATGCCGGCACGGCGCCTGAGGCAGGCCGACGGTTCAACGACAACGGGCATGGATCGACTTTGAGCAACAGGGCCCCGTGATGATAACGTAGCAAAACTACAGATACAGCCGGTTCAAAGGCAAGTTCAGGGTAAGTACCCGGTAATGCTGGAAATTCATGCGCGTGATAAAGTGTAGTTTGGCTACAAAAGCACTGTCATGAACCCACCCCCGCCGCTGCGAATCTTGCAGCGCAACCCCGCGGCGTTTGCGTGTCAGCTGACCCGGGCGGCCGCCAGGCTGTTGTTCGCTGGTGCCGCCGCCCTGCTGGCCGCCATGCTGGCCGCCTGTGCCAGCGCGCCGCCCGGTGGCCTGGACCTCTCGCCGGTGGCACAGCGCGCCAGCCCCAGCCCGCTGCCCGAGGGCTGGCAGCATGGCGGTTTCATGGAAATCTTTGTGCGGGGCTATGCCGACAGCGATGGCGACGGCATCGGTGACCTGCGCGGCCTGATCGGCAAGCTCGACTACCTGCAAGCCCTGGGCGTCAGCGGCCTGTGGTTGATGCCCGTCACCGCCAGCGCCGACCATGACCATGGTTACGCCGCCACCGACTTCCGCAGCATCGAGCCGGCCTACGGCAGCCTGGCCGACTTCGACGAATTGCTCAAGCAAGCCCATGCCCGGGGCATCGGCGTGATCATCGACTACATGGTCAACCACAGCGCTGCGGCCAGCCCTCTGTTCCAGGCCAGCGCAGCCAGTTCCGCCAGCCCCTGGCGCGACTGGTATGTCTGGCAAAAGACCGCCCCCAGTGGCTGGGAGATCTGGGGCAAAGACCCCTGGCATGCACACGCCAGCGGCAGCTACTTCGCCACGTTCGGGGTGGACATGCCCGACTTCAACCTGCGCCATCCGCCCGCGCTGCAGTACCACCTCGACTCGCTGCGCTTCTGGCTGAACCGCGGGCTGGACGGCTTTCGGCTGGATGCCGTGCCGCACCTGATCGAGAACAATGCCCGAGACTGGAACGACCAGCCCGAGAGCCGCGCGCTGACGCGCCAGATGCGCAGCCTGGTTCAAGGCTATCCCGGCCGCCATGTGGTCTGCGAGGCCACGGCCGAGCCCAAGGCCTACGCCGACGCCGACCTGTGTGGCAGCGCTTTTGCCTTCGGCCTGGAGACCGCCCTGGTCAAGGCCGCGCGGGGCGAGCCTGAGGCGGTGCGCGCGGTGGCAGACTACTTCGGCACCGGCACCGACACAGCCACCGCCGCCGGCCCCCACCACGCCAGCCCCAGCACCCGGATGGGCGTGTTTGTCTCCAACCACGACCAGTTTGCCGGTCGGCGGCTGTGGGACCAACTGGCGGGCGACGAGGCCGCCTACCGGCTCAGCGCCGCCACGTACTTGCTGCTGCCCGGCACGCCTTACATCTACTACGGCGAAGAGATCGGTCAGGCAGGCGCCGCCGGCTTGACCGGCGACCCCGAGATCCGCGCGCCGATGAGCTGGACCGCCGATGCCCGCGGCGCCGGCTTCACCCGCGGCCAGCCGTTCCGGCCGGCAGCCCGCAATATCGCCAGCCACAACGTGGCCGCGCAGCTGGCCGACCCCGCCTCGCTGCTGGCCCACTACCGGGGCTTGCTGGCGCTGCGCAAGGCGCTGCCGTCGATTGCGCGGGGCAGTTGGCTGCGCCCGGTCGCCGACGGCGCGACCCTGAGCTTCCAGCGCCGGTTGGGCAGCGAGCACACGGTGATGACCTACAACTACGCGCGCCAGCCCCAAACGCTTGCCGTACCCGGCCTGGCCGCTGGCGCCCGGTTGCAAGCGGTGCTGCCCAGCCCGGCCCAAGCCCAGGACCTGCAGGCCGATGCCGGCGGTGTGGTGCAGGTGCCACTGGCCGCACAGTCGTTCGCGGTCTGGCAGGTACACAAACCGGATGCGCCGGCCAGCGCGGTGTCAGCCAGCCCCGCGTCCCCCAACGCCGCCACCTGCAGCCCGGCCCCACTGGGCGACACCACGCTGTACCTGCGCGGCACCATGAACCAGTGGCAGCCCGACGAGGCCTACGCGCTGGTCTACCGCTGCGACGCCTACAGGCTCAACCTGAAGCTCAGCGGTGAGTACCGATTCAAGATCGCCGACGAGTCCTGGACCGCCCCCACCGTGCTGGCCAATGCCCCTGGGGTCAACAGCAGCGGCCTGCCCGCCGTGCTGTCGGTTGGCACCAACACGGCCGAACTGCGGCTGGACTTTGCCGGTGAGCAGGTCCTGCGCCTGGCGTTTGGTACCGACGGGCCGCGCCTGACCTTGTCGGCCGGCCAGTTCATGGACCCGAAGCGCCGCGCCATCACCGACCCGGTGGCCCTGAGCCTGCGCTTTGATTCCCGCACGCTGGCCGACAAGCAGCCCTTTGGCGCGGTGCCGGCGGGCACCCCGCTGCAATGGGGCCTGACCGCGCTGGCCGGGGTGGAGCAGGCCACGCTGGTGGTCGAGCGCCGGCAACTGGTGGGCGACCAGACCGTGCTGACCTACGCGCCGCTGGTGCGGCTGCCGCTGCAGCGCACACCGGGCGCAGCACCTGGCACCGAACGCTTCAGCACCACCTACCGTTTTGATGAGATCGGCGTCTACGGCTACTGGTTTGAAGTGCGCATCGCGGGCGAGACCTACCTGCTGCAAAACAACAACGACACGATCGCCTGGACCCGCGAAAAAGGCAGCAACGGCGCGGCTGCCGTGACCCGCCCGCCCGAGCAGGCGCGCCACATCCGGCGGTTGCGCCAGACGGTCTATGCACCCGGCTTCACGGTGCCGTCCTGGGCGGCCGATGCGGTGTACTACAGCATCTTTCCGGAGCGCTTTCGCAACGGCGACCCGGCCAATGACCCCCGCCCCGGCCGCACCACCTACCACGACCAGGCGGTCGAGCAGCACCCACGCTGGCTGGGTCTGCCGTTCAAGCCCGGTAGCGGCGACGGCTCGGACGCGAGCTACAACAACGACTTCTTTGGCGGTGACCTGGCCGGCATCATCGACAAGCTCGATTACATCCGCGACCTGGGCGCCAATGCGATCTACCTGACGCCCATCTTCCAGGCCGCCAGCAACCACAAGTACGACACCGCGGACTACCAACAGATCGACCCGGGCTTCGGCAACAACGCTGACTTCTTGCGGCTGACCCGCGAGGCCGCCAAACGCGGCATCCGGGTGGTGCCGGACGCCTCGTTCAACCACACGGGCAGCGATTCGCGCTACTTCGACCGCTACGGCAAGTTCACGGCCGACGGCAATGTTGGCGCCTTCGCAGGCGGCCAGGTACAGCCCAAGTCACCCTGGGCCAGCTGGTACCACTTCAACCCGGCAAAGACTGCTCAGGGCCTGCCCTACACCGGCTGGTCCGGCGTGGCCGACTTGCCCGAGTTGGACAAGACCGCGCCCGCCTGGCGCGACTTTGCCTACCGTGCGCCTGATTCGGTCACCCGCGCCTGGCTGCAGCGCGGCGCAGCCGGCTGGCGCATGGACGTGGCGCCCTGGGTGCCCGACGACTTCTGGCGCGAGTGGCGCACCGCCGTCAAGCAGACCGACCCCGAGGCCATCACCATCGCCGAAACCTGGTTCGACGCCAGCAAGCACCTGCTGGGCGACATGTTCGACTCGACGATGAACTACATCTTCCGGACTGCCGTGCTCGACTATGCCGCTGGCGGCCCGGCCCCGGCCAGCGTGGCCCAGCTGGAGCTGGTGCGCGAGCTGTACCCACCACCGGCCTTTTACGCGCTGATGAATTTGCTGTCCTCGCACGACGTGGCGCGTGCGCTGCACCGGCTGGGCGACACCCACCTGGGTGGCCCGGCTGTCGATGCCGCCACGGCTGCGCGGGCCCGGCAACGGCTGCGGCTGGCGCTGCTGTTCCAGATGAGCTACCCCGGTGCGCCCACGGTCTACTACGGCGACGAGGTCGGCCTGGCCGGCGGCGACGACCCCTACAACCGCGCGCCCTACCCCTGGGCCGACCAGGGCGGGCAGCCTGACCTGGCGCTGCACGCCGACGTCAAACGCCTGATCGCGCTGCGCCAGGCACACCCGGTGCTGCGGCGTGGCGAATTGCTGGCGCCGCTGCATGTGGATGGGCATGTGATCGTGCTGGCGCGGCGCCTCGGCGAGGGGCCTGCGGCGGCCTGGTCGATCACGGCCACCAACAACAGCGAACAAACCCGGTCCGTGACACTGACGCTGCCGCCGGGCCTGTCCGCGCAGCGGTTGCGCGATGGGCTGGCCGATCTGCCGGCCCAGGCACCGACGCCAGGGTCCACGTTGCAACACCAAGGTGACCAACTCACGCTGACAGTGCCCGCGCTCTACGGCCGCCTGCTGCTGTCGGAGTAGCCGAATTGGCCAGACCGACTGGACTAGCGGTAATGCTCGATCTCGGTCTGCCGGCCGGCCAGCAGGTCAAACATCGCCACGCTGCGTGACAGGTTGGACAGCCGGTGCTGCTCGGCACGGCCGAGGTGCAAATGGCGCAGGCCGAGCAAGCTGCGGTAACCCCAGCGGCCAGGGCCCAGGCGCTCGATGTTGAAAGACCACTGCATCTCGCGCACGGCCACCAGCACCATGCCCATGTAGCGCATGTCGGTGGTGTTCTCGACTTGCACCTGGAAGCCATCGGGCGTGGCCTGCACCAGGCGCAAGCTGTAGGGCGAGAGTTTGGACGACCGGTTGTCGCTGTGCACATAGTGCAGGTCGGCGCCGCTGCGCAACTCGGCCGCACTGAAGTCGGCGCGGGGCCGCAGCGAGCCCGCCGCCTCCACTGCAAAGGCCTCTTGAAACAACACCAGGCGCTTGCGGTCAGAAAACGACCAGTAGGTCGCGCCCTTGAGCAACGACACCGCACCGCACCGCGCCAGTTGGGTGTCCAGGTCACCCGGCGCAGCGTAGCTGCCGGTCAGCCGCACCAGCAACTCGAAATCACGCTCCCGCAAGCCCCGGCAATCGGGCGTTGGGCCGTCCTGGTGACCGTCCTGCAACCAGCTTTGCACCAGCGCGGGTTTGTCGGGCGGCGGATAGGCAGGCGGCGGGGCCGCGCCACACAGCGATGTGCTGGCCGCCGCCGCTGTGCGGCTGGCCAGCAAAGCACTCAGGCCACCAACACCGCCGACACCACCCACCGTACTGGCGGCCAGCCACGCCAGCAACGGCCTACGCGGCAACAAGACTGGCCCCCGCAGCAGTCAATCCGGCCGGGCCCGGCCAGCGGGAGTCGCAACGGTTCAGCTCGCAGAGGTGCGCCAGGGCCATCGGTGCAGCATAACCGGCGCCGCGGGTGCCGACCGCCGCCGCTATTGCCGGGCGGCCGGCATCGAGACCCCGCCAAAGCGGGCCTGTAGACGCCATAAAGCAAAAAGGCCCCGCCGCCAAAGCGACGAGGCCGTAGTGCCTGAACGACGGGCCGGGGATCAGAACTTGTAGTTCGCACCCAGCAGCACGGTCTTGCCCCACTTGATGTACTCCAGCGGCCGGTCCTTGGTGCCGGCATAGGTCTGGTAGCCCTCATTGGTCAGGTTGTTGACCTGCAACAGCACGCCCAGGCCCTTGTAGCTGCCTTCGTTGAAGTTGTAGGCCAATTGCGCATCGACCACGCTCTCGCCAACGACATAGCGCAAGGTGCGGGCGCCATTGAAGTTGCCAATCTCGCCGATGTAGTCGGAGCGCTTGCGCTGGCTGATGCGGGCCTCAAAACCCCGGTTCTCGTAGTAAACGGTCAGGTTGCTGACGTTCTTTGACAAACCCGGCAGCGCGATCTCGCCGCTGCCCACGCTGCTGGCGCTTTCAGGGTCCTTGATCTTGACATTGCTGTTGGTGATGCTGACGCTGGCCACCACGCCAAAGCCCTGCAGCGACGGCGCCAACAGATTGAAGGGCAGCGATGCCGACAATTCGAGACCCTGGAGTTTGCCGCCCTGGCCGTTGTAGGGCGCGGTCAAGGTGCCCATCTTCTGGGCCGGTGGATTGCCCGGCTTCGGCACATAACCCGCGATGAATTGCGAGTAGTCGTAGTCCTTGCCTTGGGTGTAGATATAGCTCTTCAGGTCCTTGTAGAAGCCGGCCGCCGCCACGTAGGCCCGGGTGCCAAAGTACTTCTCGTACGACAGGTCGAGCGCATTGGCCTTCCAGGGGTCGAGCCGCGGATTGCCACCGCTGGCGCCGGGCCGGCCGGTGGCGGCGTCAACACCAAAATCAAGTGACGAACGCAACTGGTCAACCCGCGGGCGCGCCATCTGCTGTGCCGCCGCGAAACGCACGGTCTGGTCGTTGCCGAGATCGAAGGCAAGGTTCAGGCTGGGCAGCACGTCGGTAGAGGTCTTGCCATCGCTGAAGGGCTTGACTTCCTTGCCTGCAGGGGCCGTACCGTCCCAGTAGTTGGAGGTTGAGGATTGATCGGTACGGACAACCTGGATGCCCAGGTTACCGCGGACATTGGTGCCGCCCCACTGCGTATCGATATTGCCCTGCACATAGCCCGTCGCCGTCTTTTCGTACACGTTCCAGGCTTTGGCGATCAGGTAGGCGGCCGCTGTCTCGCTGGGGTTGAAGGTCATGTAGCGGCCGACGGCGCCGGGCACGTTCCACGACGGGATCGTGCCCAATCCAGCGAAACCCAGGTTGACCGGTGCGTACTGCAGATCAGCGGCAATCGCGGTGTCGCCTTGCTTGCCCACGTTGATGTTGCCTTCAGGCTGGCGTTTTTTCTTGGACCGGTCGGCGTAGTTCAGGCCCACATCGATATCGGCGAAAAGGCTGCCCACCGCGCCGCTGGTCGGCAACTTGGCACCGAGCTTGACGCCGGTGAGCTCGTCCTCGACGCTCGGTGTCTTGCCGTAGCCCGAGCCGTAGATCGTCCCGCGAAGGAAGAGTTTGGTCGGGTCGGCGTAGGACAGCGCCGGTCGGAAGCTCGAGAAATCGCCACTGCGGAAATTCATGCCGACGGTGTCGTATTGCGGTGCCGGCACCAACTGCGTGTTGTTCTCCAGGCTGGTTTCGTTGCGCGTCGCCTTCGAGTAGTTGACGTCGGCCACCAGGGCGACGCCACCCAGCTTGAATTGGTTTTTCCAGCCCGCGGCCTTGATCTCGTCGTCGCGCTTGTTGTACATGCCCCGCACCAGCGGGTAGACGCCGGTGACGGTGCCGCTGGCGAAGGCGTTGCCGCCGGTGTAGGTCGGGCTGGTGAACGCGCACTGCGGATTGCAGGGGTAGTTGCCGTTGTACTGGAGGTTCATCTCCCACTGGTTGGCGGTGTCCTCCTGGGTGGCCTTCGAGGCGAACAGGTCCAGCGTGCTGGTCCAGTCCTTGCTGGCTTTCAGCTCGACCGTCGCCATCAGGCCGTCGCGCTTGGTGACGCCGGTGCGGCGCAGCGCCTTCAGGCCGTCGGGCAACCAGCTGCCATTGGCCAAACCGGGACGGGTGAAATCTGTCTTGGTGTTGTCGACCTGCTTCCAGGGCTCATAAAAGCCGACCTGGTTCTCCTGCACCGGTGACTCCTGGTGCGCAAAGCCCAGTGCAATGCCCACCGTGCGGTTGGCAAACTGGTCGATGTAGCTGGCGCTGATTCGGTTGCCGTTGTCTTTGGCATTGGCGGCTGCGCCCAACGAGTTTTGCTGGTAGCGCGCATTGACGGCAATGACCCGGTTGCTGAAATTCAACGGCCGCACCGTCTGCATGTCCAGCGTGCCGGACAGGCCCTGGCCCACCAGGTCGGCATACGGCGTCTTGTAGATGACGACGCCGCTGAGCAGCTCTGACGGGTACTGGTCGAACTCCACACTGCGGTTGTCACCGGTGCTCACCACCTCACGGCCGTTGAGCAAGGTGGTTGCGAAATCAGGCGACAGGCCACGCACGCTGATGACCTGCGCCCGACCGGCCACCCGCTGGGCCGACAGGCCCGGCAGACGCGCTATCGACTCGGCAATGCTGTTGTCCGGCAGCTTGCCGATGTCCTCGGCCGAGATCGCCTCGACGATGCCGTCGGCGTTCTTTTTCACCGAGATGGCGGCCTCGATACCCCGGCGGATGCCAGTCACCGTGACCTCCTGGGTGGCTTGCTGCGCCTGGGCCAATTGGGCCGTGCCCAGCAGCAACAGGGCACAACCGGCCGCCACGGGTTGCAGCCTGAACCCGAGCGCGTGGCTCACCGGTCGGCTGGTCGTTGAAGTCTTCTTCATGTGGTGTCTCCTTGCCCGCTTGCCACCGACGGCGGCACGCCACGCCCGTGACCTGCTCGCCCGCCGAACCCTCAAACGATGACGGCTAAAGTTTGTACTAAAACTAGATTATTTGCCAAGCACTCACAAACCCTGAACACGCCAGAAAACCCAGTGTTCACCTGTGAAACAGGTGTTTCAGCCGCTGTTTGATCAGGGAAAACACCCAGAGGCCGTTGTCCACGGACAACATGCTCGCCAGCACGGAAATGTAGGCTTACTACATTTTGACTTGCCGGATCACACGGCCAAGCGTGGCAACCGCTGCCATCAAGCCGGGCCGACACCCGGTTCACCCGGCGTGGGCCTTGGGCGCTCAATCGCCCAACGCCACCTGCTGCTCGATAGCCAGCGCCGCGCCACTGAGGGCCACCAGGGTGTCGGTGATCAAAGCCGTCGGGATGGCTGCCAGGTAGTCGCGGAACCGGCCCTTGGCCTCAAACCGCTCGCGAAAGGCCGAGGCGAAAAATCGGTCAGCAAAACGCGGCACGATGCCGCCACCGATGTAGAGACCGCCGCGCGCACCTACCGTGAGCGCCACGTTGCCGGCAAAACCGCCCAGCAGCGCGCAGAACATGTCCAGCGTTTGGCCGCAAGCGGCGTCGCTGCCCGCCTCGGCAGCATCAACGATGTCTGCCGACGTCAGCGCCTGCCCGGACGGGCTGGCCGCATGGCCCAGCACCTGGCAGAGGGATTGGTGCAGCAAGGGCAAGCCAATGCCCGAGAGCAGCCGCTCGGCCGAGACGTGGCTGTATTGCTGGCGCACGCAGGCCAGCAGGGCGCTCTCCAGCGGGTCGGCCGCAGCCAGCGTGGCATGGCCGCCCTCACCCGGCAAAGCCACCCAGCCCTGGCGGGTGCCCACCACGGCGCCCACACCCAGGCCGGTGCCCGGGCCCACCACGGCCAGCGTGCGCCGCGCCTCAGCATCCCCCGCAGTCCATGGCATCGTGCCGGCATGGGTCCGCACCTGGTCCGGTGTCAGACAGGGCAGTGACAG
This sequence comes from Aquabacterium sp., assembly GCA_046597355.1. GTDB lineage: Bacteria > Pseudomonadota > Gammaproteobacteria > Burkholderiales > Burkholderiaceae_C > Pseudaquabacterium. Next base: position 55,662 of record JBKJKU010000144.1, on the reverse strand, counting down.
CGCCAGCGACTCGAAGTCATTGAGCATCAACAGGCCGTCCAGCTGCAGCGCTGTCTGCACCTCAGCCCGAGAAAATGCCCAGTGGCTGTTGGTGAAATTGATGGCGTCGCCCGCCACCGCAGTGGCTACCGCAAAGGCGCCACGCCGCGGCGCCCGGTAGTCCGCCCCGAGTTGTCGGGCCAGGCTGTCCAGGTAGGCCATGGCGGCCTGCGCCGGCCCGGCAAACCCGGGCACCGACAAGCGCTGCACCTGCGACACCGGCGCGCCGGGTGTCGCCACCCAGCCAAAACGGGCATTGGTACCGCCAATGTCGGCCAACAGCCGGGGGTAGGTGGCGCTGTCGGCAACAGTGGCGGTGACACTTGCAACGCCAATCGCGGCGGTGGAGCGTCGGGCAGAAGGGAGATCCACAGGGGCCCTTGTCTGAAAACGGTTGGTAAAAAAGCGACTGGCGCTGCGCCCGACGGCGTTATGCAGCGCACACACCCAGCAAGCAAGGCCCAGGCCTGACCAGCGCCGTCCGGGGCTTGCCGTTTGGGCCTACGGCCGTGACGAGGTAGCGAAACTACACGTTATCGCGCCACAGCCAAATCCTAAGCGCACGGCAAAACTGTCGAATGGCAATCAGGTCGCGACCCTGGCACGCCCCGCGCCCTGTAGTCAAGCTACACATTGTGCAATACTCAAACTACACCTTGGCCCCGCTGCTGGGCCAGCGTGACCGCCTCCTTTCGGCCCCCTCACGCCGCAGCGGTGCAGGCTGCAGCCCAGCCACATCCCCATGCTGCCCTTCGATACCCCCCGCTTGATTGCCGACATCGGCAGCACCTACGCCCGCTTTGCGCTGGAGACCGCGCCCGGCATGTTCAGCGCCCAGACCTCGCTGCTTTGCGCCGACCATGCCGACTTCCGTGCGGCGGTGCGGGCCTACCTCGACACCTTGCTGCCCGGGCAAAACGTGGAGCATGCGGCCGTGGCCATTGCCAATCCGGTCGAAGGCGACCGGGTACGCATGACCAACTACCACTGGGAGTTCTCGATCGAGACCACCCGGCAGCAGTTGCAGCTCGACACGCTGGTGGTGGTCAACGACTTCACTGCGCTGGCGATGTCGCTGCCCCAGCTGGACGCCCGCGACCTGCGCCAGGTGGGCGGCGGCCAGGCGGTGCCGCGCAGCGTGATCGGCTTGATCGGTGCCGGCACCGGACTGGGCGTGTCCGGCCTGATCCCGGCCGGTGACAGCTGGATCTCGCTCGGCTCCGAAGGTGGGCACGCCACGTTTTCACCGCAAGACGACCGTGAAATCGCGGTGCTGCGCCATGCCTGGAAACAGTTCAAGCATGTCTCGTTCGAGCGGCTGCTGTCGGGTGCCGGGCTGACGCTGATGTACCAGGCCCTGGCCGAGCTGGCCGGCACGCCCGCAGAACGGCTGGGCGAGCATGAGATCACCCGCCGCGCGCTGGCCGGCATCGACCCGGTCTGCGTTGAAACATTGGACCTGTTTTGCGCCCTGCTGGGCACCAGCGCGGCCAACCTGGCGGTCACGCTGGGCGCCTCGGGCGGTATCTACGTCGGCGGCGCAATCGTGCTGCAGTTGGGCGACTACTTTGACCGCTCGCCCTTCCGGGCCCGCTTCGAGGCCAAGGGGCGCTTTTCGCGCTACCTCTCGGCCATCCCCACCTTTGTGATCACCGCCGAGCAATCCACCTTCACCGGCGCCTCGACCATCCTCGACTCGCAGCTGCGGGCGCTGCAGGCAGCGCCCGGCTCGGCCTTCCTGAGCCAGATCCGGCGCGCCTGCAGCGAGCTGTCGCCGGCCGAGTTGCGGGTGGCCGAGCAGGTGCTGCTGCACCCGCGCACCGTGCTCAACCAGCCCATTGTCGAGATCGCCCGGGCAGCCCAGGTCAGCCAGCCGACGGTGATCCGCTTTTGCCGGTCGCTCGGCTGCGAGGGCCTGTCCGATTTCAAGCTGCGGCTGGCCTCGGGCCTGACCGGCACCGTGCCGATCACCCATGTGCAGGTGACCCAGGCGGACGGCGTGGTCGAGCTGGGCACCAAGGTGCTGGGCAATACCGCGTCGGCCATCCTGCAGGTGCGCAGCCAACTCAACCGCGAGATGATCGACCGCACGGTTGACCTGCTGGCACACGCCAACCGGGTCGAGTTTTTCACCATTGGCCAGTACGGCGGGGTGGCGGTGGATGCGCAGTTCAAGTTCCTGCGCTTCGGCATCCCCAGTGCGGCCCACACCGACCCCCGGCTGCAGACCCTGGCGGTGAACGTGCTCAAGCCCGGTGACGTGGCGGTGATCATCAGCAGTGGCGGCCGCCTGCCCGAGCTGCTGGAGGTGGCCGACGCGGCGCGGGCCCGGGGTGCGGCGGTGGTGGCCATCACCGCCAGCCAGTCGCCGCTGGCGCGCAAGGCCGACACGGTGCTGGCGGTGGACCATGTTGAAGATTCGACCACGCAGGTGCCGATGATCAGCCGGATCCTGCAACTGCTGATGATCGACATCCTGACCGTGGGTGTGGCGCTGCGGCGGCCGGCCCCAGGCAGCGCCGAGGCGGCCGCCGCGCCCGCGCTCAAGGTCTCGACAAAGCCGCCCAGCGACGGCCCGCCGCCGATACCGGGCGTCAGCACCGCGTCACCGCTGGCCCGCATGACGCTGCACAGCCGCTGAGAAGCCGCTGAGAAGCCCGCAACAGGCCGCTGACTGGCCGCTACAACCGGCCCTGCGCCCGCAACCAGGCCAGCTTGCCGGCGTAGCGCGCCTGCTGCGCGGCGTTGGGGCTGTTGTTGATGGCCTGCTGCAGCGCCTGGCGCGCGGCGTCCCACTCACCCAACCGGTAGTGGGCCTGGGCCAGCCCGTGCTGCAAATCGGGTGAGTCGCCGGTGATGCGCTGCTCGCTGAGAAAGTGCTCGCGCGCCTGCGCCCAGGCACCGCGCGCCATTGCCGCCTCGCCCAGCTGCTGGTAGTGGAACGGCGCCACCGGCTCCAGCGCCAGGCGCTGGGCCGTCCAGCGGGCGGCCTCGGTGTGGCGGCCTTGGCTTTGAAGCACCTGGGCCAGGTTCCACATGGCCGCCACCTGGGTCGGGTCCTGCGCCAGCAACTGCTCGAAGGCTGCTGCGGCAGCGGCCAGGTGGCCGGCCTGCTGGTAGACCACGCCCAGCGTGTTGACGGCCGGCCAGAAGCCCGGATCATTGCGCAGCGCTTCGCGCACCCAGGCATAGGCCTCGGGGGTGCGGCGTGCGGCCAGCGCCTCGGCAGCGCGGTTGTTCATGAACATGGCCAGCACCGTGGCTTCGGCGATCGGCTGGGTGCGCAGGCCGCGCAGTTCGTCCGGTGGCAAAAAATCGACCTGCAGCCGGTTGGCGTCGGGCACCATGTTCAGGGTCTGCCAGCGGGCCACCGTGGGCCGCGGCCCGATCACCAGGTTGACATGGCCGCTGCGCAGCGTCAGATCGCCGCTGCGGCTGAAGGCATCGTCCAGCCGGGCGCTCTGAAAGGTGACCTCCAGGCCCATTTCGCGCGCAAACGCCGCGGTCATCAGCACCAGCGACAAACAGTTGCCCGAGCGCGCCGCAAAAGCCTGGGACGCGGTGCGGGTGACACTGGCGTCGTAGTCCAGCCGCAGGCCGTCCCGGACATAGAGCGCATCGGTCAGCGCCCGCGCCTTGCCCTTTTGCAGCACGCCACTGGCCAGGGTGCTGCGCAGGTAGGCGCGCATGGGTTCGTCCAGCACCATCGCGGCATCGGCCTCGGCCGGCCGGGCTGGGTGGTTGAACAGTGTGTCCTGCAGCAGCGCCGGGTTTGCAGGCGGCGGCGCCAGCACCGCACAGCCGGGCAACAGGCCGAACGTCAGCGCCAGCAAGCCCGCCAACCGCCACGCTGACCGCCAGGCGGACAGCCAGGTGGTCAGCCGCACCGTCAGCAGCACCGTCAGCCGCACCGCCAGCCCCCCGTTCGATGCCCGCACCCCGGCGCCGCAGCGGCGCGCCGCGCGGCCGAGCCGCGGGTACAGCACAGCCCAGACAGGCGGTTCGGGCAAGGTCATCGCAGCCTCCTGGGGCGACCAGGTCAAAGGCTCAGCTTACGCCTGACCGGCCTGCACCGAACAACCCCGCCAGCCAACGGGTGTTCAGCGCCGGCCGCCGCGCCCACCGGTCCGCGCGCCGCCAGCACCCCCCGGCCGGCCCTGCCGCACCTGCCGCACCTGCCACAGCGGCCGCCGGGCCCGCAACTGGCCGGCGATGCCGTCGTTGAGCCGCTCGCGCAGTGCCACCACCTCGTCGAGGTAGCCAAACACGCCCGGAAAGCGCTGGTCCAGCCACAGCCACAGCGTGCAAGCGCGCAGCGCCTGCTCCATGCGGTCGAGCCGGCTGTTTTCGTCCACGTCGTGCAAAAAGCTCGGCTCGCCGGCCTGGCCGTCCCAGGCGTGGCGCTCGGTCCAACCCAAGAATTGCTCCATCAGCTGCTCGGTGCGGGTATCGACCGGCGCTTGGGCGTAGATAAAACGCTCGCGCAGCGACAGCGGCGCGGCACGCTCGTCCAGCTGGGCAGCGATCTCCAGCATCTGCTGCAGCTCGGCCACCGCAAAGTGGGCGTTGTCCAGCTCCAGTTGCTCGACAAACACCCCCAGCACCTCACGCAGCTTGCGCTTGCCCAGCTTGCTGCTGATGGTGTCGATATGCCACCAGTTGGGCGCCACCGGCGCCTTGAAGTGGCGCGGCGCGCGCGGCTGCAGGGCAAGCAAGTCGCGCAGCGTGCGGCCGGCACTGGGCTCAGCCTCGGCCAACACGCCGGCAAAGCCTTCCTCGTGGATGCCATAGCGCCCGGCGCGCCCGGCGATCTGGTGCACCTCGCTCTCATCGAGCGTGCGGTCACCTATGCCATCAAACTTGGTCAGGGTCGAAAACAGCACCCGGCGGATCGGCAGGTTCAGGCCCATGCCGATGGCATCGGTGGCCACCAGCACTTCGGTCTCGCCATTGGCAAAACGTGCCGCCTCGCGCTTGCGCACCTCGGGCGGCAAGGCGCCGTAGATCACGCTCACCGTCTTGCCGTTGGCCGCCACCTGGTCGCGCAGCATCAGCACGTCGCGCCGGCTGAACGCCACCACCGCGTCGCCCAGCTTCAGGTTGGCGATCGGCACGGCGGCCGGCAGCAGCTGCACCTGCTGCATGCGCTCGAAGTGCCGCACCTCGCAGCGCTCACCGCACAGGCCGAGCAGGTTCTCGATCGCCGGCACCGCATACGCCGAGCAAATGATCAACAGCTCCTTGGCCGGCGCGCCGACGATGGCCTGGGTCCAGGCCCAGCCGCGCGAGTTGTCGAAAATCATCTGCGCTTCGTCGATCACCGCGACGTCGATCAAATCGCCCGTGCCCATCATCTCGATGGTGCTGCTGACGACGCGGGCGCCGTCCACTGCGGCGCTTTCCTCGCCGGTACGCAGCGAGCACGGCACGCCGGCGGCCATCAGCCGGTCGCGGCCTTCGAGTGCCAGCAGGCGCAGCGGCGCCAGGTACACCCCGCGCTCGGCGCTGGCCAGGCGCTCAAACGCGGTGTAGGTCTTGCCGCTGTTGGGCGGGCCGACAAACAGCGTGACCTTGCGGTTGGCGCGGCGCGCGGTCTTGAAACTGTCCGGATAGCCCTGAAACGCCAGCTCGGCATTCAAGTCGTCCAGCGTGTCGAGCTCATTGACCCGGTTGGCCCAGCGGTCGAGTGCCCGGTTGCAGGCGCTGCTCAGGGCGTCCAGCGGCTGCGGCGTGGCGCATTCGGACTGCAGGCCGGGCAGCAGCGAGTCGATGCGGCCCGGGTTGATGTGGCCGGCCTGCTCGACCAGCAAGTCCAGCCGGCCCTGCAGTTCGGCCGCGTGCGGCCAGTCGGGCGTGTGATGCAGCGCATCGTCCAGCGCGGCGCGGTCGCCGTCGCGGAAGAAACGCCAGACCGGCGCTGCGTCGACCGGGATCAGGTGACTGACCTCGATGCGCCAGGCGTCCTGGTCCAGCGTGATCACCTGCTTGGCCAGGCGCTCCCAGTCGGCCGGGTTGGCGCGGGTCACGCCCAGGGCGTCCAGCACCACGCTGCGCTCGGTCATCAGGGCGCGCAGCTTGGGGCCGGTGCCCAGGGCGTCGAGGTGGCGCAGTGCCTCGTCGAACAAAACCGGCGCGATCCAGCGGCTGGGCCGTTGGCCGGGCACGCCTTTTTGCAGCAGCACCAGGCCCAGCCGGTCCAGCCGCTCGTCGCCATCGGCCGCATGCTCGGGCACCAGGTCGGCCGGCATGTCGGCGGCGGTGATGACCTGCGGCAGTTGGTAGGCGGCATTGCGCACCCGGCTGAGCGCCTCGGGCCCGATGGCGGCCGGCACCCGCGCCATGTGGCGGGCGTTGGGCAGCATCGGCGGCGGCGGTTTGGGCTTGGGCGCGGCGGGGGTGACAGCGGTGCTGACGGGCGCGGCAGGCGCGGGCGCTGCTACCAGGGCGGCGGCAGTGGCGGGGGGCGTGGGGGGAAGGGTATCGGGCATAGGGCGCGGCGAACTGTACTCCGCGCCAGCCGCTGGCTGGCAAGTCGGTGCCCCGCCGTGGTCCAGCCGACACCGGCACCCGCGCCGACAGCCAAGCACGCCGCGGCCCGGTCAGCCACGGGCGTGATGAAAAAAGCCCGGTCCGAAAGCGACCGCGGCGACAAGTTCATCCGGGCCCGCCCTGGACGGGCCGGTGCAGACCCAGCCCGCCTCAGACCATCACGGGCGCTGAGAGCACGGTCGCCACCAGGGCGCCGAGTTCCTCCACCGTGCGCTCCTTGTTGATCACGCCGCGCACACCCGCCTCGCGCATTTCGGCACCCAGCGCTTCGGTGATGTAGCCCGAGGTGATCACGACCGGCAGGTCGGCGCGAACCTGCGCCGCTGCGCGCGCCAGTTCAAGCCCCGAGCATTGCGGCATGTTGAAGTCGCTGAGCAGCAGATCGAAGGATTGCGGCGCCTCGCGCAGGGCCGCCAGCGCGCGGCGCGGATCGCTGTGGCAGCTGACCCGGTAGCCCTGGCGCTGCAGCAAGCGCTCTACCATCACCAGCATCACCTCGTCGTCATCAACGCAGAGCACATGCTGCCCCTGCCCCGTCTCCGGGAGGGATTCCAGCGCGCCCCACATCGAAACCACGGGCGCCTGCACGGCGTCACCCGGCGTGTCCGCCGCCAGCGGCAGGTAGAGGTGAAACGTGCTGCCCGCACCCAGTTCGCTTTGCACGGTGATTGCGCCGTGGTGCGTTGCTGCGATGCCGTGGGCTACCGCCAGGCCGAGCCCAGTGCCCTGCCCGACCGGTTTGGTGGTGAAAAACGGCTCGAAGATGCGCGCCTGGGTGGCCCGGTCCATGCCGCAGCCGTCATCACTGACCCACAGGTGGGCATAGCAGCCGGCAGGCAACCCACCGAGCCGCAGCGCCTCGTCCGCGTCGAGCACCGCCGGTTCGGCGCCGACGCCCACGCGGCCAGCGCGCCCTTGCAACGCATGCCAGGCGTTGGTGCACAGGTTGATCAGCACCTGTTCGATCTGCGTGGCATCGGCGTGTACCTGCATCGGTGATGCGGACAGCGTGGTGTCGAGCGTGACGTGGGCAGGCAAGGTCGAGCGCAGCAGGGCAACTGCCTCCAACACCAGAGGGCCGAGCGGTTGTGGCCGCAACACTTGCGGCTGGTGACGGCTGAAAGCGAGGATCTGATGCACCAGGCCCCGCGCGCGGCCGGCCGCCCGTTTGATCTGCCGCAGGCTGGCCTGCGCCGGGTGCGTCCGCCCGATGTCGTCACGCGCCAGCGTCACATTGCCCAGGATGGCGCCGAGGATGTTGTTGAAGTCATGCGCAATACCGCCGGCAAGGGTGCCGATGGCCTCCATCTTCTGCGACTCGCGCAACTGGTCTTCCAGGGCCTGCCGCGCGGCATCGGCGTCCTTGCGCTCGGTGATGTCGCGGTTGGTGCCCACCATGCGCTGCGCACGCCCGTCCGGCCCCCGGCGCGCCACCCGACCTTCGCTCAGATTCCACATCCAAGTCCCGTTGCGCTTGCGCACGCGGTGCTCAATCCGATAGCTGGGGGTTTCGCCCTTCAGCGCCCGGGCCATTTCGGCCTGTACCGCGCCATGCTCGTCCGGCGGGACAAGGTCCAGCAGCGCAGCCGGTGTGGTCCGTGTCACCTCATTGACGCCGCCCAGCAGCCGCGACCAGGACTCGGACAAGAAGATGGTGCGGCTGTCGACATCCAAATCCCACAACGCCAGATCAGAGGCATCAAGCGCCCGTGTCAATCGCTCTTCACTCTCGCGCAATGCCTGCGCCGCCCGCGCCTGCACGCGCAATGGCCGCAGGCTCAGCGCCACGGCACCGGCGCTCAGCATCAGGCCAAACAGCAGGCTGCCACCAATCACCAGCGTGATGGCGATGCGCGAGGCATCGCCAAGCGTCGCGGAAAAACGCAGCTCGATTTGGGTCAGGCGGTCATTCTGCTCGGCGAGTTGCTGCAGCAGCCCATGCATCTTCGCCTGATCGATCTGCGCCTGATCGATCTGCGCCAGACCGTTCTGCGTCTGAGCGCCTGATCCGGCCATAACCTGTTCGTGTATCCGGCCAGCCAAGGTGTCGAGGGCGGCAATCTGCACATCCCCCTCGGCCCAGATCGCAATCGCCTTGGCCATGAAACTGACCTGGCCGAGATAGCGGAACAGCCAGACCATCCCGTCGATATCGTCCGGATGGTTGCCCGCCAGGAGAAAGCCCTCGCGCGCCGCGGCGAGATCTGGATCGGGCCGCTGCAGTGCAATGCGTGCCTGTTGATCGCCCAGCGGGACCGCCAACGCAAGGCGAAAACGTTCGTGGTCGAGCGCCGCGTGCGAACGTGCATAGTTGGCCAGGTGATAGACGGCGTCTTTTTGACCCTTGGACCACATGCTCTCAGCGCCCACGTAGGCCCGCACCGCCGACAAGATGGTGGTGCCGGCCACCGCAAACACCGCCATCAGGGTGAGCACCGTGAGGAAGGGCCCGATCACCAGCCACTGCAGCCGGGTGGCCGACCCGCGGGCCCTCACGCAGGGGCTCCTGACAGCAGCGCCGTGCGCAGCACGCTGACGCAGCGGCTCGGCTGCTGTATCAGCGCGGCATTGGAGGCGAAATTCGACAGCCACATCATCCAGATTGTCCGGTTTGCAATGGTTTGCCGATCGACCAAATTGAGGGGCTTTGAGGTTGTGTGCCCGCCGATCCGCAACTACCCAGCCACTGCAGCCACTGGTGCAACGGCCCCAAAACCTACTTGAGCGACGCAGCAGTTGAGGCGCTGGCCGCTGCCGGCACAGGGGTGCAGAGACGGTGCAGTTGGTGCCCCACCGCAGGTCCGTTTTTTCAAGCCACCTGGTGCAAGGAGACCCAACGCAAGGCCGGGCCGACGCGCCGCAGCGATTTTTGCTGGCGCTGGGCCAGGGCGCGGTTGCGCCTCGGTGGCGCGTCCGCGCCAACCGCGCACAGCGGCCAAAAGCGCCGGGGCTGGTCTGGACCGCCACAACAAAATCTTGACGTATTTTGAGATGACAGCGAACAAGTTCGGCCACCAGAACCAGAGCGCCCCCGACGCCCACCGTGACCCGGACGGTTGATCCTCTCGATCACCCGGGCTGGCTGGAAACGCCAGTCGAGCACGGTGCGTTTGTGTCGAATTTTTTTACAGTGAGCCTGGCATAAATCACTACAAAGCTCATAACTGATTGATTTGAATCAGTGGCTTCTGATTGGCATGAAAAATGCTAAAACCACTGTGTCCCAACCCACATTTGAAAAACCCGCCATGAAAACAAACCGTCTCAGCAGCTTGGTAGCGATCGCCTTTCTGGCCGCTGGCAGCGCCTTCGCTACCCCGACCTACCTGCCCGTTGGTGCGCAGGCCAATGTCGCCCTGGCCACCATCACCAGCGGTGGCTGGACGCAGTGCTATGCATCCACCTTCGCCGCCACCATTGGCAACAGCGGCGAAAATGTGCTCAACGTGTGCAGCGGTGATTACCTGATGATGGCCGGCCGCGAAACGGGCTCGACCAACTTCCTCGCGCTGGCGGCAGCCTTGCGCTCGGACACCATCTTCAACACCGGACAGACCAGCACCACCCACACGGCCAACGGCGCCGAGTGGTGGTATTCGACCAACTGGTCATGGGGCTTCACCCAGGCTGGCGACACGGTTAGCAACAACGAGTGCGATACCAGCAACAGCCCGTTGAGCATGTGTCTGCACACCGTCAATGGTGCTGGCGGCTACCGCATCAACAACATCCAGGGGTTGAACGATTCAACGCGCTTCGAAAAAGTCTTCTTCGTCGCCGATGCCGGCAACAACGTGCCTGAACCCGGCTCGCTGGCCCTGGTGGGTCTGGCGCTTGGTGGCCTCGGCTTTTTCCGTCGCCGCGCTTCACGCTGACCTGCCCCGACGGTCCAAAAGTCCTGCTTCGGCAGGATTTTTTTTGGCGTTCGGGCTGTCCGCAGGGCTTGGCACCGCCGTCCGCCACCCGACCTCCACCATGAGCGCAGACAGGTTCGCGCAGGTCATCGAGGATCTTGACGACCACGACGACCCGCGCTGGCGACCCACCGGTGCGCAGCGCAACCGCCCGAACTGCAGCCTGTTGCCTCCGCAGCGGATCAGCAGTCGGGCACATCCAGGACACAGGTGCGCCAGTGGCGCCAAGGTGGCAGCGGTACAAACGCACAGCCCGGCATCATCCGGCCCGGTCTCACCATCCTGCGCCGCCACTTGCACTGCACCCGTATGCCGCCCACCCACACCCTGGCCCTGGTCTGCGACCACCTCAGCGACGACCTGTCCGGCCTGAGCTTGCGGCGCTGGCCGCTGCCGGCCGTCGGCGCTGCCGACGTGCGGGTGCACATGCACGCCGCCAGCCTGAACTTCCCCGACCTGCTGATGACCCGGGGCCTGTACCAGTTCAAGCCCGCGCTGCCCTTTGTGGTCGGCATGGAGGGTGCCGGCGTGGTGGCCGAGGCCGGGCCGGACAGCGGCTGGCAGGTGGGCCAAGCGGTGCTGCTGGGCGCCAAGCAGGGGATGTTGGCCGAGCAGGTGGTGCTGCCGGGTGCGGCGCTGCGGCCGGTGCCGGCCGGCGTGGCGATGGACGTGGCCGCCTGCCTGACTGTCACCGGCCTGACCGCCTGGGTCGCGTTGGCCCGGCTGGGCGGGCTGGCGCGCGGTGAGACCCTGCTGGTGCACGGCGCCCGCGGCGGCGTCGGTCAGGCCTGTGTGCAGATCGGCCAGCACCTGGGCGCCCGGGTGATCGCCACCGCCAGCCAACCCGCGCGTCTGGCGGCGCTGGCCGACGCCGGGGTGCTGGCGCTGCCGGCCACCGGCTTTCGGGATGCCGTGCTGCAAGCCACCCAGGGCCGGGGCGCCGATGTGATCGCCGACCCGGTGGGCGGCGAGGTGTTCGATGAGTCGCTGCGCTGCATCGCCTTTGGCGGCCGGCTGCTGGTGCTGGGTTTTGCCAGCGGCCGCATCCCGGCGCTGGATGTGAACCGGCCGCTGATCAAGGGCTACAGCGTGGTCGGAGTGCGGGCTGGCGAGTACGGCCGGCGCTTTCCGGAGCGCGGCCGCGAGCACCTGGCCGCCGTGTCACGGCTGGCGGCTGCCGGTGTGCTGCGCCCGACGGTTGGCGCCCGCTTCCCGCTGGCCGAGGCGCGCGAGGCGCTGGCAGCGATGGCGGCGCGCAGCGTCACCGGCAAGATCGTGGTGACGCTGGCGGGCGGCTGATGGGGCGCTGCCAGCCGGCAGGGCCCAGCCATCAACGCACAGCCATCAACGCCCAGCCGTCAAGGGCCCAGCCGTCAAGGGCGCTGGCTCGCGGCCGGTATCCGCGCCAGTCCCTTGCCAGCCTGCCCCGGCCTTGCAGCGGCGTCAGTGCGGGCTCGGGCCCCAAGGCGCGGCCAGCAGCAGCTTGTTTTCTTGCAAGGCCAGCAAAGGCCGCAGCTTGGTGGCAAAAGCCATGAACTCGGCGTCGCCAAAAACACCGGCCCAAAAAGCACGCCGGTCGGCGTCATCCTCGAACTTCCAGAGGTGCACCAGCTGGTTCAGCGCGCCGATGTCGCCGGTGAAATAGCCCACCAGCCGGTCAGGGTGCTTGGCCAGCGCCGGCCAGCCCTGGGTCTTGTACAGCTCAACCACCTCGGCCATCTTGCCGACGATGACGGTGTAGGTACGCAGCTCAAAAATAGCCAAAGCAGTCTCCAAATCTGGTGGGGGGGTCAGGATCGGGCGCGCGGCCGTGCCACCGTGCAGCCGCACTGGGGTCACGGCTGGGTAGCCGGGCTCAGGGCTTGGTGAAGCGCAGCGTGAAACGGTCGCTCTCGCCGATGGCCGCGTAGCGGGCGCGGTCGATGTCCTTGTCGGCGTAGGTTGGCGGCAGGGCCCAGACCCCTTTGGGATGGTCGGCGCTGTCCTTGGGGTTGGCATTGACCTCGGATGCACCGGCCAGCTTGAACCCGGCGCCCTCGGCCAGCCGCACCACATAGGCCACCTGCAGGTAGCCGCTGCTGGCCTTGGCGTCCTGCACCCGGTCGGCCGGCAGGCGGTGGTCGACCACGCCAAACGTGCCGCCGGGCTTCAAGCTGTCGAACACGCTCTTGAACACCGCCCGCACGGTGTCGTCACCCGCCGCGGCCCAGTTGTGCACATTGCGGAAGGTCAGCACCAGGTCCACGCTGCCCGGCGCGGCAAACTGCAGCTGCGAGGGCGGTGCAAACACCGCGAGTTGCACCCGGTCATACACGGCGGGCTGGGCGTCTAGCTTGGCGCGCAGGCGCTCGGCGCTGCGCCGGTTGTAGGCGTTGACCGAGGTCGGGTCATCGGCGGCCAGCACCAGCCGGCCGCTGTCCCGCAGGTAGGGCGCCAGGATTTCGGTGTACCAGCCGCCGCCGGGCGAGATCTCGACCACCGTCATGCCCGGCCGCAGGCCGAAGAATTGCAGCGTCTCGTAGGGGTGGCGCCAGCCGTCACGGGCGACAAACGCCGGCGTGCGCTGGGCGCCGGCCAGCGCGGCCTTGAGGGCGGCATCGCCCGCCGTCTGGGCCTGGGCTGGCGATGCGGCCAGCAGGGAGATCAGGGCCGTCAGGGCGGCAGTCAATGCCAAAGACCATTTCTTCATGCCACATCCTTGTCGGCCTCAAAGCGGGCCGGTTGGGCCCGATGCTGCCAGGGTTTGCCGATCTGGCCCGCTCGGGCTGGGCTGCCGCCCGGCCCGGCCTGTTCATGCCACCCGTTCATGCCGCCCGTTCATGCCACCCATTCATGCCACCCATTCAGCCCACCCAATCAAGCCGCCAATCCAGGCCGTCAATTCAAGCCGCCAGTTCGGCCCGCATCGCGTTGATCACCGCCCGGTAGTCGGGCGCACCGAAAATCGCGCTGCCGGCGACAAAGGTGTCGGCACCGGCGTCGGCCACGCTGCGGATGTTGTCGGTCTTGATGCCGCCGTCCACCTCCAGCCGGATATCGCGGCCCGAGGCTTCGATCAGCCGGCGCAGCTTTTCCACCTTGCGCAGCGCACCGGGGATGAAGTGCTGGCCGCCAAAGCCCGGGTTCACGCTCATCACCAGCACCAGATCGACCTTGTCGATCACCCACTCCAGCACATCGATCGGCTCGGCCGGGTTGAACACCAGCCCGGCCTGGCAACCGGCGGCCTTGATCAGCTGCAGCGTGCGGTCGACATGCGCGCTGGCGTCGGGGTGAAAGCTGATCAGGTCAGCCCCGGCCTGGGCAAAGGCCTGGGCCAGGGCGTCCACCGGCTGCACCATCAGGTGCACGTCGATCGGCACCCGGCTGCCGTCGGCGCGCACCGCGTGTTTGCGCAACGCCTGGCAGACCATCGGCCCAAAGCTCAGGTTGGGCACGTAGTGGTTGTCCATCACGTCGAAATGGATCCAGTCGGCGCCGGCGGCAATGACGTCGCGCAGCTCGTTGCCGAGCTGGGCAAAGTCGGCCGACAGGATGCTGGGGGCGATGCGGAAGGTGGTGTCCATGGGGGCCAAAGAGGGTGATCTGACGCAGCCGGGCCGGCCGCCGGCCTGATTTTCGCAGCCTTCCTAGAATGGCCCCATGGCCAAACCCCGATTTACCAGCAGTGTGGCTGTGCGCCCGCTGCCCGAGCAGACCGACCCGGCACAGCAGCGTTACGGCTATGCCTACACGGTCACCATCCGCAACACCGGCGACGTGGCGGCGCAGGTGATTGCCCGCCACTGGCAGATCAGCGACCTGAACGGCGTGGTGCAGCAGGTGCGTGGCTTGGGGCTGGTGGGCCACCAGCCGCTGCTCAAGCCGGGCGAGCAGTTTGAGTACACCAGCTGGGCCTTGATCGCCACCTCGCAGGGCACGATGCAGGGCACGCTGGTCGGCATCACCGAAAGCGCCGACTGGTTCGAGTCACCGGTGCCTGAGTTTGCGCTGGCCGATACCGCGGCACTGCATTAGCGTGAAACAACCCCCGCGCGCCGCCGACTGGGACTTGAGCGCGCTGCTCACCGCCGCCGACCCCCGGGCCAGCCGGCCTGAGCGCCACCTGTGGCTGGTGCGGCTGGTCGAGTGGCTGCGCCACGGCCGCACCGAGGCCGCCAGCGGCGACACCCCGCGCCCGGTGCTTCGGCTCAAGCTGCTGCTCAACGCGCTGGAACGCAACCCCGAGCCGCGGGAGCGCGTGGTGGCGCTGCTGACCCGGTTCTGGCGCGAGACCGACATGGCCGCGCTGTTTGCCGATTTTGGGTTCACCGCCCGGCGCGACCTGATGGGCGAGATGGGCGAGCGGCTGGCCCTGCGCCTGCTGCCGGGCACGCCCGACACCGACGACCTGGGCGCGCTGTTCCAGCTGCTGTTCACCGAGGACGCCGACGCGGCCTGGATGGCCGCCATCGACGAGGCCACGCTGGCCCGGCTGTCGGCGCTGTTGACCGTGGCCCGGACCGGGTCCGGGCCGGTGGGCGTTGCGCCCGGCAGCGTGGACGATTGGCGCGCGCCCTTGCTGCAAGCCATGACCTGGCTGGTCAGCGCGATCCGCGCCGCCGCTTTTGCGCCGCTGCTGCGCCGCCGCATGTCGGCCGATCTGCTGGCCGACCGGCCGTTTGAGCAACTGGTTCGGGCCCTGGAGGCCACCACCCAGGCCTTGCTGACCGGCCCGCCCGACGCCGTGGCCCAGCACGCGGTCTACCTGCGGGCCCTGCTGCAGCGCTGCCGCGAGGCCGCCAACAGCGTGCACGCGCACCTGGAGGAGCACGGCGTGTCGGTCAACATCGTGTTCGAGGTGGGCCAGCTGTGCCAGCGCACGCTGCGGCTGGAGGCGCTGCTCGACCTGGTGCTGTCCGACACACCGCAGCGCGAGTTGCAGGATGTGCTGGTGGACCTGATCACGCTGGCCCGCCAGCGCCGCCGTCTGGGTGGGCTGCTGGCGCGGCAGTACTCGCTGCTGGCGCGCAAGGTGGCCGAGCGACACGCCGAGACCGGCGAGCACTACATCACCCGCAGTTGGCCCGAGTACCGCGCCATGCTGGGCAAGGCGGCCGGCGGCGGCGCGGTGCTGGCCGGCACCACCTTTGCCAAGTTCGGCATCCTGGCGCTGGGCCTGGCGCCGTTTTGGGCCGGTTTTGGCGCCGGGCTGAACTACGCTGGCAGCTTCTTGATCATTCACCTGCTGCACTGGACCGTGGCCACCAAGCAGCCAGCGATGACCGCCCCGGCGATGGCCGAGAAGTTGGGTGAGCTGCAGCGCGAGTCGGCCAGCGAGGCCCGTGCGGACCCCCCGCCCGACGCCGCATTGGCCGGCGCCACCACCGACGTTGCGCCCTGCGTGGCGGGCTGCTCAGCACCGGACGCCGCGGCATCCGCCACCGCCGGTGCGGTCGCTGCCCCAGCCCCTGCTGGCCAGCCCGGGGTCGGACCCGACAGCGTTGCGGTGGAGAGTTTTGTTGACGAGGTCACGCACCTGGTGCGCTCGCAGATGGCGGGCATCGTCGGCAACCTGTCGATGGTGATCCCGGTGGTGCTGGCGGTGCAGGGCGCAGCCTGGTGGGCGCTGGGCCAGCCGCTGGTGGACAGGGAGGACGCCGAACACGTGCTGGACAGCATCACCCTGCTTGGCCCTACCGCGTTTTTTGCCGCTTTCACCGGCGTGCTGCTGTTTGCCAGCAGCGTGGCCGCCGGCTGGGTCGAAAACTGGTTTGTCTACCACCGGCTGGACAGCGCGTTGGCGCACAACCCGCGCATCGTCGCCCGGCTCGGCGCAACACGGGCGCAGCGCTGGTCGGCCTGGTGGCGCGCCAACATCTCCGGCCTGGCGGCCAATGTCTCGCTGGGCGCCATGCTGGGCCTGGTGCCGGTCTTGCTGGCGTTTCTGGGCCTGCCTATCGAGGTGCGGCACGTCACGCTGTCCACCGGACAACTGGCCGCCGCGGTGGGCACGCTGGGCTGGCAGCTGCTGGCCCAGCGCGAGTTCTGGTGGTGCGCAGCGGGGCTGGCGGTGACCGGTCTGCTCAACCTGGGCGTGAGCTTTGCGCTGGCGCTGGCGGTGGCGATGCGTTCACGCGGCATCACGTTGATCGAGCAGCGCCGGGTCAACAGCGCTTTGTGGCGGCGCCTGCGCCAGGCACCGCTCAGTTTTTTGCTGCCGGTCTGACCGCCGGCTTTCGCCAGTTTGCCGTCCGGCATCTCTCCCACCCCGCCCACCCGCCATGACCCAGCCGACCCAGCCGACCGCCGACGACACCGCCACCCAGGTCAGCACGCTGGCCAATGGCGTGCGCGTGGTCACGATCACCCTGCCCCAGGTGCAGACCGCCAGCGTCAGCGTGTTTGTGCGCGCCGGCAGCGGCCATGAGCGCAAGACCGACAACGGCATCGGCCATGTCATCGAGCACATGGTGTTCAAAGGCACGACCGAGCGGGATGCCCGCCGCTTCAACCTGGACGCCGAACGCCTGGGCGCCGAAGTCAACGCCCACACCGACAAGGACCACACCGCCTTCCACATGCGCGGCCTGGGGCCGCATGCGCCGACCTTTGTGCGCCTGCTGGCCGACCTGGTGCAGCGCGCCACCTTTCCCGAGACGGAGCTGGGCCGCGAGCGCGAGGTGCTGCTGCACGAGCTGACCGAGGATGAAGACGACCCGATGTCGACCGCCTTCAAGCTGTTTGATGCCGCCTGTTTCGGCAGCCATGCACTGGCCCAGCCGGTGATCGGCACGCGGCGCAACATCGAGCGCTTCAGCCGGGCCGACCTGGTGGCGCACTGCCAGCGCCTGTACACCGGCGCCAACGTGGTGGTGGCTGCGGCCGGTGCGGTGCACCACGACACGGTCGTGCGCGAGGCCGAGGCCTGCTTTGGCACCATGCTGCGCGGCACGCCCAATTTACTCAACGCCCCGGCCTGGCTGGGTGGCCAGCGTGCCAAGTCGCAGGCCGGCAGCAGCCAGACCCACCTGGTGCTGGGCTTTCCGATCCCGCCGCTGCAGGCCGACGACCCGACCGCCGCCGTGTGCGCCGCGCTGCTGGGCGAGGGCATGAGCTCACCGCTGATGGACCAGCTGCGCGAGCAGCGCGGCCTGGTGTATTACGCCGCCTGCTCGGCCGATGCGGTGGACAGCGCCGGCCAGTTTGTGATCGAGGCCTCGACCTCGCCGGCCCAGCTGGATGAATGCCTGGGCGCCCTGGCCAGCCTGCTGCAAGCCCAAGCCCAGGCGGTATCGCCCGACGACCTGGCGCGCGCCCGCAACCAGATCCTGGTGCGGCGGCTGCGCGGGCTGGAGAAACCCGGCCGCCGGCTGGAGGACGCGGCACTCGACCTGCTGGTGCTGGACCGGCTGCGGCCGCGGGCCGACTGGCTGGCACGCATGCAGGCGGTCAGCGCCGAGCAGGTGCGCGCAGCGTTCGAGGCCATGCTGGCAGCCGGCGCCGCGCTGGCGCTGACCGGCAAGGTGGCGCGCGGCAGTGCTGAGCGGGCGCAAGGCATTTTGGGCAACGCGGGCTTGCTGTGGCCGGCGCCTTGAGGCGCGGCGAAAGTGCTGGGTTTAGCGCGAAAGCCGAAACACCGTGTCAGGGCACCGACCCGGTACAGTGGTTGATCCGCCAACTACGCGACAAAGTTTCATGGAGCGCTTCACGATTTCACTGGATGTCCGGCTCGCCGAGCAGTTCGATGCCTGGATCGCCAAGCGCAGCTACAGCAACCGATCGGAAGCCGTTCGAGATCTGCTGCGTGCGGAGCTTGGCAAAACCATCTTGCAAGATGCTGAGACGCAAACTTGTGTGGCCTGCCTGTCGTATGTGTTCAACCACCACGAGCGACAGCTGGCGGAGCGACTCGCCAGTTTGCAGCACGATCACCACGACCTGACGATTTCGACCATGCATGCGCACCTGGACCATGAGCACTGCCTTGAGACCGTGCTGCTCAGAGGCAACGTGTCTGCAGTTACACATTTCGCCGATACGGTTTGCGCGGAGCGCGGTGTGCACCACGGCAAACTGAACCTGATCAGCGTGGAGCCGCACGCACCGCACAGCCACTCACCGGCCACAGGCCGTAGCAGCGCAACGGCGACGGTGCACACCCACCTCAAGCCAACGACCTGAGCACCCCCGTTCAGCGGGTCTATCCGGGCCGGCCGGACAGCCGTCACTGAAATTTGGCACACTTACCAGTGTGAAGATTTTTAAATTCTGGTGCATCTGGGACAGTCCCGACTGCGTAATTGTGTGAATGGATGGCGTCGAACCGGGCAGGTGCTGCTTGGCGGGCTATCACGGCAAGCCAAGGAAAGAGCGATGCGGATTTTGTTCAATCAACAAACCCTGAAGGCGCCCCAGTTCCCGCGCAATGCGTTGGTGGCGGCACTGGCAGGCGTTGCTGCCGTGTCCAGCACGTCGGCCTGGGCGGGCGGCGAGCAGGCCCTCGAAAAGGTGGAGATCATTGGCAAGGTGAGCACCAACCTGGTGGGCGTTGCCGACTCGGCCAATGTAGGCACGGTCACCAAAGCGCAACTCGAAGCGCGTACGGTCTACCGCCCCGGAGAACTGCTGGAAGCCACACCGGGCTTGGTCGTCAGCCAGCACAGTGGCGAGGGCAAGGCCAACCAGTTCTACCTGCGCGGCTTCAACCTCGACCATGGCACCGACCTGCGCACCACCGTGGACGGCATGGTCGTGAACCAGCGCTCCCACGCTCACGGGCAGGGCTGGACCGACCTCAACTTCGTCATCCCAGAACTGGCGACTGGCCTCGAATACAAAAAGGGCCCCTACTACGCCAGCGAAGGCAATTTCTCGTCGGCGGGTGCGGTCAGGCTCAAATACGCGAACACCTTGCCCAAGGGCATCGCCGATGTGAGCTTCGGCCAGAACGGTTATCGCCGTGCTGCCGTCGCCAGTTCAAGCGCTGTTGGCGATGGCAATCTGCTGTACGCCTTCGAAGCGCTGCACAACGACGGCCCCTTTGTTCATCCGGACAACTACGGCAAGATCAACGCCGTGTTGCGCTACAGCCTGGGCGATGCCAGCGATGGCCTCTCGGTCACGGCCATGGCCTACCAGGCGAAGTGGAATGCCACGGACCAGATCACGCAGCGCGCCATCGACAGCGGGCTGATCTCGAGCCGGTTCGACGCCATTGACCCCTCTGATGGCGGTAACTCGCACCGCTACAGCGTCTCCGGCGAGTGGCATCGCGCCACGGGCACCACGTCCACCAAGGTCAACGCTTATGTCATCGGCTGGCAGTTGAACCTGTTCTCCAACTTCACCTACTTCCTCGATGATCCGGTCAATGGTGACCAGTTCCACCAGCCTGATAAGCGCACCACGTCGGCGGTCAATGCGAGCCACACGTGGCAGATGCCATGGGGTGGGCGCGACTCGGAGAACACGGTTGGTATCCAGATTCAGAACGACAACATCTTCAACGGGCTGTACAACACCCAGGCGCGTCGAATGCTTTCGACAACCCGGGCTGACCACATTGTCGAGAGCAGTGTCGGCATTTACATTGAAAACGCCACCCGCTGGACCGACTGGTTTCGCACCGTTGCCGGCGTGCGCAGCGACAGCTACCGCTTCAATGTTCGCAGCGACAACGCACTCAATTCCGGCAAGGCCACTGCCAGTATCGCCAACCCCAAGCTGAACCTGATCTTCGGCCCCTGGGCCAAGACCGAGTACTACGTCAACATGGGCGGCGGCTTCCACAGCAACGATGCGCGTGGCGCGACGATTGCAGTGGACCCGAAGACGGGCAACCCAGCGGACAAAGTGCCCGGGCTCGTGCGCGCAAAGGGCTATGAGGTGGGCGTGCGCACGTCGATCATTCCTGGTCTCCAGACTGCGTTTTCGGTGTACCAACTTGATATCGCATCCGAACTGACCTTCGCGGGCGATGCTGGCACCACCGAGGCAGGCCGCCCGAGTCGCCGCGCCGGCTTCGAGTTTGCGAACTACTACAAGCTCGACAACTGGCTGACCATCGATGCCGACCTGGCTTTTGCAAAAGCACGGTTCAAGGACGCTGACCCGGCGGGCCACCGAATCCCCGGCTCCGTCGAAGGCGTCGCGTCGTTAGCCCTGGCCTTGGACAACATTGGCCCTTACTTCGGCGCGCTGCAATGGCGCTACTTCGGACCACGCCCGCTGATCGAGGACAACAGCGCGCGGTCCAGCAGCACGGCGACCTTCAACGGCCGCATCGGCTACAAGATCAACCAGGACCTGCGCGTCGAGTTGGAGGGCTACAACCTGACGGACCGCAAGGCTTCGGCGATCGACTACCTCTACACGTCGCGCCTGCAAGGCGAGCCGGCAGCCGGCGCGCTCGGCGTGCACTTCCATCCTTTGGAGTCACGGTCATTTCGGGTGTCGCTGAACGCGAAGTTCTAGGCGCGCGGCCGGGGGCCGCGCGCAACCACCATTGCGCGCCTGCTTGCAGACCTGGTGTGGCGCGCCACCTTCCCCCGCAGCCGCGCTGGCGTTGACCGGCAACATGGCGGACAGCCGCGCCGACCGGGCGCATGACATCCCCGGCAGCGCGGGGTTGCTGCTGCAATCATTGCGTTAGACCGCCGCGCTACGGCAGCCACTTGGCGCGCCGAATCGATTGGCTTCGGATATCCAGCACCTGTGGAACCGGGGCGAAAAAAATACTGCTGGTCCTCTTGAAACCGATTTGGCGGCCCCTAAGTCGCACATCGAGCCGGCGGGTCCTGGTCTCCTGTCGGTGTCAACCCCGTTTTGGAGGACACACACCATGTAAGAATCGATCCTGAATCATCCGAACAGCCTGTTCGGTCAGTTCGAACGCCTGCGCCGTGAACTCGACGACGTGTTTGGCGTCACCGGCCTGCCCAGCAGCATCCGCTCGGTCGCGCCGGGCACCGTCCCTGCGGTCAACGTCGGTCGCACCGCCGCTAGCGTCGAAATCTACGCCTTCGCGCCGGGCCTCGACCCGTCGAAGATTGACGTGACACTCGACCGGGGTGTTCTGCGGATTGCCGGCGAACGCGCCCCGGACGTCCCCACGGACAAGCCCAAGGTTCATGTCTACACCCGCGAACGCGGCACGGGCAGCTTCGCCCGGGCGATCTCACTGCCCGACGACGTGGACCCGAGCCAGGTCAAGGCCAGCTACCGCAACGGCGTACTCCAGGTGAGCGTGGCCCGCCGCGAACCGGCGCAGCCCAAGCGCATCACCGTGCAGTAAACCGTGACAGCCCAGGAGAACCCATCATGAGCGACAACAAGCAAGTCACCCACGCTGGCAGCGCCGGCAATATCGGCAACGACAGCGAACAGCAACGCGCCGTGCTGCCGGCCGTGGACGTGTTCGAGGACGGCGCCGGCATCACGCTGCTGGCCGACATGCCCGGCGTGGCCAAGGACCAGCTGGAGCTGAAGATCGAGGGCGACACGCTGCTGATCGAAGGCGGCGTTCAGGCGCTGACGCCGGACGGGTTGGAGGCGGTGTACGCGGAAGTCCGCATTCCGCGCTACCGCCGCAGCTTCACGCTGAGCCGGGAGCTCGACACCGCCCGGATCGAGGCCAACCTGAAGGACGGCGTGCTGACGCTGCGCATCCCGAAACAGGCCCATGCCCAACCGCGGCGGATCACCGTCAACGCGGCTTGATGGCCTGGTGGCGCGGCAGGCGACCCGGCCGATGGGCTTTTGGCAGCTTCTTCCGCCGGATCGCCTTGCCAGCGTGGGCAATACCTGAGAAAACCCAGGCCCGCTGCCGCGCCGGGGTGCTGCGCATCGAGCTTGCCAAGGCCGACGTCGCGCGTGCCCGGCGCATTGGCACCATGGCGACCTGCGTCTGGCGGGGGCGGTTCGGACCGCCGGGCCTTGCCCGATCGGTCTGGAATTGCTGGGCCTGATGTCGGGTCGGTGAGGTTGCTGCCGGATGAAGATCACCTTCGGCGGGTGCTTCGCGGCGGCGGGTTTGAAATCCGGCCTCACGGCCGCTAGACTTTTGGCTGTTCGAAGTCCTTTGTTCATCCCAATGGAGAAGGGGTTGATCATGTCTTCACGGTTTGGCGAATCGCGCACAGACAACGCAGTGCGGTGTCACCGCAAGGGCAAGCGACGCCGCGACAAGCTGGCGATCAGTGAATCGCAGATCCAGGCGTACCTCATTGCCCGTGATGTCTTGCGCCACCTCCAACAGGCCTCGTCGGCGCAATCCAGACCGGCGGCAGACCCGCAGGATGGGTCGGCCTACCGACATCCGAGCCCGAAACCCGGCAGCGCGGGTGGCATCGACCCGCTGGCTGAAGGCGCTTGACGGTGAACGACAGCCACCCCATCGAGCCCGCTTTGACCCGCCTCGACAAGTCGATATTCACGATTCTGGGCGGTACCACAACGCCCGATCGTGCTGCGCTGGTGCGCACCGAATGCCGGGAGGGCTCGCGGGTCGAGCTGCGCAGGCAACTGGGCGTTGATCCGGCCGCCGCACGCATCGATGTCTGGCTAGAGTGCACAGCCCTGCTGGGGCTGGTCAAGGCGTGGAAGCAGCTCGGCCATGTGCCCGACGAAACGGCCGCTGACCTGCCCCCTGAGGGCGATGCAAGTTCGAGCGTCGTCGGCTATGGCACGGTGAAATCCATCTACGCGCCGGTGGGCCGAGACGAGGCGGTGGTCACCGTCGAGATTGGACCCGAAACGCAGGGATAGCCTGTCAGAAGCACCGACCGGGGCAGCACAAAGCCGGCGCTTGCGGGCCTGCAATGCCACGCCGTGCGGCTGGGCCGACGGCTTGAGCCGGCGGCCGGCGGGCTTGAATCGCGGGCCCGCGGCCGGCGCAACGCGCGCTTCAGCGCCCCGCGGCGTCGTCGTCGCGCTCACCGCCACGGCGGCCGGCAAACATCGTCCACCAGACGATCAGGCCCAGGATCAGCAACGCGCCCAGCGCTTCCAGCAAAATCAGCCACATGCCCCGATTATCCCGGCCTTTGCGCCGCACGCTGGCCCCGCTGCTGTTTGCCCTGTTGGGCGCTTGCGCAGTGACGCCGCCCGCGCCGAGCGTGCCACCGGCCAGGCCAGGCGCACCCGCGGCTGCGGCCGTTGCGCCGCCCGCCGTGGCCGATGACAGCGGCGGCGCGGCGCTGCTGCGCCCACGCGCCCGCTGGGTGCCGGTGGACTGGTCCGCCCTGCCCGGCTGGCAGGCCGACCGCAGCGCCGAGCTGTGGCCGGCCTTGCGCGCAGGCTGCGTCAAACCCGCGCCGGGCTGGGCGGCGGTGTGTGCCCGGGCCAGTGGTTTTGCCCCGCCCGACGACGGCTTTGCGCGCGACTTCCTGCAGCGTGAGCTGCAGGCCTACCGGGTCGAGGCGCTGGATGGCGCAGCCCAGGGCCTGGCCACCGGCTACTTCGAGCCGGTGCTGCTGGCCAGCCGCAGGCAGCGGCCCGGGTTCAGCGTGGCGGTGCACCGCCCGCCGGCCGACCTGGCCCAGCGCAAGCCCTACTGGACGCGCCAGCAACTGGCCACCGAGCCGGCCGCGCAAGCCGCGCTGCGCGGCCAGGAGATCGCCTGGCTGGCCAGCCCGCTGGACCTGCTGGTGCTGCAAATCCAAGGCTCGGGACGGCTGCGCATCAGCGAGCCCGATGGCCCAGAGCGCCTGGTGCGGGTGGCCTATGCCGGCGCCAATGACCAGCCCTACAAGTCGGTGGGCCGCTGGCTGATCGACCAGGGCGAGCTCAAGCCCGACGGGGCCAACTGGCCGGCGATCCGCGACTGGGGCCAGCGCGCCAGCCCGGCCCGGCTGCAGCAGATGATGTGGAGCAACCCGCGGGTGGTGTTTTTCCGCGAAGAGGCGCTGCCAGGTGACGCGGCCGTGGCCGTGGCCAACCCGCTGCTGCCGACCGGTTCCCCGTTGCCGACCGTGCCGACGGGTTCGACCGTGCCGACAGGTCCAAAAGGCGCACAAGGCGTGCCGCTGAGCGCCGGCCGCTCGGTGGCGGTGGACCCGCTGGCCGTGCCCTATGGCACGCCACTGTGGCTGGACACCACCGAGCCGCTCTCAGCCACACCGCTGCGTCGGCTGGTGATGGCGCAGGACACCGGCAGCGCGATCACCGGTGCGGTGCGGGTGGACTATTTCTGGGGCAGCGGTGATACCGCCGAGCAGCAGGCCGGCCGCATGAAGCAGCCGCTGCGGCTGTGGGCGCTGTGGCCGCGGCCAGGGCCCTGACCGCGGGCGCAGGCCGGAGGATCAGGCGCCCACCGCGCAGCGGGCGGCGGCCAGGTCCCACAGCGACGCGCCGCAACTCTTGAACAACACCGGCCCGGCCGGCCGGGGCAGCGCGTTCGCTGCGGGATCGGCCGGGACAGCCGGCCATCCCGCCAGCAATTCGGCCAGCGTGGGCAGGCCGGCCAGGTCCAGCCCAGCGGTCAGCAGATCGCCCGCCTCGTGGCGCGCCGCGGCGCTGTCGAGCACCACCCGGCCGTCAGCCGCGATCTGCCGGGTCAGTGCCGGGTCCAGCTCGATCATCGCGGGGCTGAAGGCGCCCACCGCGGCGACAAAGGCGTCCGGCCGCACGGCACCGTGCAGGCACACCGCCGCAGCCGGCGTGGCGGTGACGATCCAGCGGCAGCGCTGCAGGGCGGTGTCCAGATCGTCAGCCGGCGCGATCTGCAGGTCGGGGACTGGCAGGCTGGCTGTACCCACCTGCGCCTGCAAGGCCTGTACAAACGCGCGGCTGCGCGCCGGCGTGCGACCGCGCACCCAGACCTCGCGCACGCCAGCACCGGCCACCAGCGCCTGCACATGCGCTAGCGCCTGCACACCGGTGCCGATGACCAGCAACGGACCGGCCCCAGCGATACCGGCCCCAGCGCTATCGGGACCGGGCGGGCCGATCGGCGCCGGCGCCAGCCGCAGGGCGGCCAGCAGCGTGACGGCGGCTGTGCGGCGGGCGGTGACGGTGGGGCCGTCCAGCAGCGCCAGCCGCTCGCCGGTGGACGCGCGCAGCACCAGCACGTCGCCCAGGATGGACGGCAGGCCGCGCGCCGGGTTGGCGCTGGCGTAGGTGATGAGCTTGATCGCCGCCAGGTCGCCGGCGTCATGCGCCAGCCACGCCGGCATCAGGAACCACGAGGTGCCCGGCGCCACCGGCAGCACCCAGCGCTCGGGTGCCTGCACCCGGCCGGCCGCCGCGTCGGCCAGCGTGCGCTCCAGCGCCGCCACCAGAGGCATCCAGGGCAGGGCAAGGGTGGTGGCTGGCGCGTCGAGGATCTGCATGCGCCGATGATAGGCAGGCCGCCGCGGCCAGGCAGGCCACCCGGCGGCCGGCCGCAGCCACCTACAGCGACGTGGGCAAGGTCGCGTCCGCCGGTCGACCCTGCGCCGGCGTCGGGGTCGGGGTCGGGGTCGGGGTCGGTGTCGGCGTGGGCATGGGCGTGGCCATCGGCTGGGGAGTCGCTTGCGGCCTGGGGTCGGGCCCGGACGCCAGCGCCGGCAGCCTGAACTCGAACACCGCGCCGCCCGCCGGGTGGTTGCTGGCGCTGATCTGGCCACGGTGCGCAGCCATGATCTTGCGGCAGATCGCCAGGCCCAGGCCGGTGCCGCCCGAGCCGTCCTTGGTGCGGCTGGACTGCACAAACGACTCGAACACCGCCTCCAGCTCGCCCACCGGGATGCCGGGGCCGTGGTCGCGCACCCGCACAAACAGCCCGCCCAGTTCGTCATGGCCCCAGGTGACCGCGATGTCGCTGCCCGCAGGCGCAAACCGGATGGCGTTGGCCAGCACGTTGCGCAGCACCTGCTGCAGGCGGGTGTCATCGGCTTCAGCCCACAGCCCGGCGCCAGCGTTGTCGTCGTCCGGCACGCTCAACTGCAGTCCGCGTGCCTGGGCCATCTGCCACAGCTCGCGCACCACCGCGCGCAGGCCGGGCGTGATGTCGATCGGCAGCAGGCCAACCTCGCCCACTGGCGACTCCAGCCGCGACAGATCCAGCAGGTTGTTGACCAGCGCCAGCATGCGCTCGCCGGCGCCATGGATGTCGCCAAACATGCCCTGCAGCCGGACATCGGTGCGGCTGCGCAAGCCGCCCAGCTCCGAAAAACCAAGGATGCTCTGCAGCGGTGTGCGCAGCTCATGGCTGATGTTGGCCAGGAACTCGCTTTTGGCGGCATTGGCGCGCTCGGCCGCCTCGCGGCCTTCCAGCGTGCGCTGGGCGGCCTCACGGAACTCACTGACATCGGTCAGGCAGCTGATCACGCCGGCCACCGCGCCAGCGGCATCGGTGTAGGGCATCACCCGGATCATCACGTCGCGGGGCAGGCCGTCGGCGTCCAGGATCTGCTCTTCGTAGTTCACCGGCTGGCCCGAGGCCATCGCCATCTGTTCCTGCACCTCGTGCGGTGCGGCCAGTTGCACCGGGTACAGCCGGCCCAGGTTGCGGCCGACCACCTGCTCGGACACCATGCCGGTCAGGTCGGTCCAGGCCTTGTTGACCCGCACAAAACGGCCCTCGCTGTCCTTGACCACCATCGGGATCGGGCTGACCTGGAACAGCCGGTCGGTGAAAGCGTCATGCGCAGCCAGGCTGCCGCGCGCGGCGGCCAGATCGCCCTGGGCCGCTTCACGGCCGCGCACACTGCGCCAGGCCAGGCTGCCCAACACGCCCACCACCAGCAGCATGGCGACGGTGCCGGCCGCCACCTTCAAGGCCATCGCCTGCACCTGGGCCGTGACGGCGGCCTGCGGTGTCTCGACCACCACCACCAGAGGCTGGCGGCGGGCCGTGCGGAAGGCGGTGTAGCTGACCTCGCCGTCCAGCCCGGGGCCGATGAAGTCGCCCTGCTCCTTGGCCGGCAGGAATTCGCTGAACACCCGGTGGTGGGGCACCTTGTCGCCCGCCGCCAGGCGGATACCGGCGCTGGCGGCCACCAGTTGGCTGTCAATGGTCAACAGCGCGGCCCGCTGTGGGCTGTCGCCCAGCAGCAGTTCATGCTGGTTGGCAAAGTAGTCGGGGTTGATGGCGGCGACCAACCACTCGGGCTGCGGCCCGGCGTCCAGCGGGCGCACCAGGGGCAGCAGGCTGGCGCCCGGCTTGGATGCGGCCGCTGATGCGCCAGCAACCCCGGGCTGGACCAGGTCGGCCAGATCGCGACCGGCAAGCAGCGGCCCCATCCCGGCGCTTCGGTTGCCGGCCAGCAACTGCTGGCGGGCGATCAGCAGGCCCAGGTTGGCCGGGTTGGAGCTGGCCTGCACCCGGCCTTGCGCATCGACCAGGCTGATGCTGCGCAAAAACGGCAAGGTCTGCAGTGAGGGCTGCAACAGCGGCGCCACTGACGCGCCGTTGCCGACGGCGTCGCGCCCGGCGCGCTGCAGCTGCACCGACTCGGCCGCCGCGGCCAGCGCCCCCTCGACCCCGTTCAAGGTGCGGTTGGTCTGGTCCTCCAGCACCCGGGCGTACAGTTCGCTGCGGTCGAGCGCCGCGGCCTGAAACTCGCCCCGCTGGTAGGCCAGAAAAGCCAGCGCCGCCACCGCCAGCGCGGCCGCCAGCAGCCCGGCGCCGGCCAGCACCAGCCGGCTGTGCAGCCACAGCGGCACATCGGGCTGGGCGCCGGGCGTCGTCATGCAGACGGGGGGTTGGGCACTGGCGTCGCGGCCTTACTTGCGCACCACGATCTCGGCCAGGCCGCTGCGCTTGGCGGCGGCGTCGAGCCGGCCGTCGCGCTTGATGGTGGCCACAAATTCGTCCACCCGCTTGAGCCAGGCCTCGTCACCCGGCTTGACGGCGTAGGCATAGGGCAGCACATAAAAAGGCTTCGGGGGCGAAATCAACCGGGCCCAGTCGGCGTTGTCCAGCAAGCGCCGGCTGTAGGGGTAGTCAGTCATGAAGACATCAACCCGCCCGGCTTCGAGCTCTTGCTCCCGGGTTTGAGGGGGTTTGACGACGACCAATTTGCCCTGCTTGAGTGACGCGGCCATCACCGGCTCCATGAAGGTGCCGGCCTGCACCGCCACCTGCACGCCGGGTTTGTCGATGTCGTCCCAGGTCTTGAGCCGGGCGCTGCGGGTGGTGATGCCGTAGATGTCGCTCTGCAGGTAGGGCTGCGAGAATTTGAGCTTCTCGGCCCGCGCCGGCAGCACGGCCACCGCGTGCATGGCGATGTCACAGCGGTCGCCCAGCAGGTCTTCGACCAGCATCGGAAATGATGATTCGACGTACTGCAGCTTCACGCCCAGGTCGCGCGCAAAGTCGGCCGACAGGTCGATGTCGATGCCGCCCAGTTGCTGAGATCGCGGGTTGCGGAAGGTTACGCCGTAATAGTCCGGCCAGATACACACCCGCACGGTGCCGCTGGCCTGGATACGGTCTTGCACCCCACCGGCCAGCGCCGGCCCGGAAGCCGCCATCAGTGCGCCCGCGGCGGCCAGACCGGCCAGCCAACGACCGGCTTGGGCCGCTGCCACAACGCACGCCGGCGATGCCTTGAGGGCGCGGGGCGGGCGCACGGCGGCGGTGGGGGCGGTGGTGGTGCTGGCGGCGGCGGTGCGGGTGGAGGCGGTGCGGGTGGCGGTGCTGGGCATGGTCATCCTGTCCGCAGTGACGGCTACAGCGTTGGATTGGCGCCTGCCAGTTTCGCACCCCCACCCGAAATGGGCGGCCGCCACCCCCCTAAATTGCTAAAACCGCACACCGCCACCGTGTGATTGTTCAGGAATTGGTCCGCCGCCTGGCGACCGGTGGTCACAGCTCGGTGCGCAGCTGCCACAGCTCGGGAAACAGCTCGACGTCCAGCATGCGCCGCAAATAACCCACGCCGCTGGTGCCGCCCGTGCCGGGCTTCATGCCGATGATGCGCGTGACGGTGGTCAAGTGGCGAAAGCGCCAGAGCCGGAAAGCGTCCTCCAGGTCGGTCAGCTCCTCGCCCAGCTGGTACAGGTCCCAGTGGGTATCGGGGGCGCGGTAGACCACCAGCCAGGCCTGCTTGACAGCCTCGTCAGCGGTGTAGGCTGAAGTCCAGTCGCGGTCGGTATGGCTGGCCGGCAGCACCAGGCCCCGCCGGGCCAGCAGGCGCAGTGCCTCGTCATAGAGCGACGGCGCACGCCAGGCCACCTCGACCTCGGCCAGCCGGGCGGGGCTGTGGGCATGGGGCGTGAGCATGGCCGCGCTCTTGTTGCCCAGCATGAACTCGATGCAGCGGTACTGCCAGCTCTGGAAACCGGACGACTTGGCCAGGTAGGGCCGGATCGCGCTGTACTCGGGCGGGGTCATGGTGGCCAGCACATCCCAGGCGTGCACCAGCTGTTCCATGATGCGCGAGACCCGCGCCAGCATCTTGAAGGCCGCACTCAGTCGGTCGGCTGCCACAGCCGCCACCGCGGCGCGCAGCTCATGCAGCATCAGCTTCATCCACAGCTCGCTGGTCTGGTGCTGCACGATGAACAGCATCTCGTCGTGCGCCGGCGACAGCGGATGCTGGGCGCCCAGCAGCGCGTCGAGCTGCAGGTAGTCGCCATAGCTCATGTCCTGCGAGAAATCGAGCTGGGCGCCTTCGTGGCGGGCTGGCGCCTCGGTGTCGGGGCCGTTCAGGGGGCAACCGGATCCGGGCAGGCTCACGTCACCGCTCCACGCTGGGCAAAACACGGCTGCTGCCATTCAGCGCTGGCCAGCACGGCGCGCAAATGGTCTACCGCGTCCCAGACGTCGACAAAGCGGGTGTACAGCGGCGTGACGCCAAAGCGCAGGATGTCGTCTTGCCCGTTGGTGGTGGCCGTGGCCGGCGCGCCGGCGCGGAAATCACCCACCACACCGCGGCCGATCAGCGCCTGCACCACGGCATAGGCCGCCCCGGCCTGGCCGGCCGGGCTGGCCGGGGCGAAGGCCAGGCAAACCTGGCTGCCGCGCTGCGCGTCGGCATCGGGCGACGCCAGCACCAGGCCATGGCCGGTGCAGCGCTCAGCCACCAGGGTGATGAAGCTGCGGGTCAGCGCCAGCGACTTGGCACGCAACGCCGCCATGCCGCCCAGCGGGCCTGCGGCCAGCAGGGTGTCAACACCGCACTCCAGCGCGGCCATGGCCAGCACCGGCGGCGTGCCACAGACATAGCGCGCGATGCCGGGCGCCGGCTGGTAATCGGGGTCAAAGGCAAACGGCGCAGCATGGCCCAGCCAGCCCGACAGCGGCTGCACAAAGCGGTTGACCAGGCCGGGCCGCACCCAGGCGAAGGCCGGCGCACCCGGACCGCCGTTGAGGTATTTGTAGCCGCAGCCCACCGCAAAGTCGGCGCCGTCGGCATGGAGCGCCACCGGCAGCGCACCGGCCGAATGCGCCAGATCCCACACCGCCAGCGCCCCCGCAGCATGGGCGGCGGCGCTGAGCGCGGCCATGTCGTGCAACGCGCCGGTGCGGTAGTTGACCTGGGTGAGCATCAGCACGGCGCAGTCGGCGTCGAGTGCGGCGGGGATCTCGCCGGGCGAATCGACCAGCCGCAGGCGGCAGCCGTGTTCGCGGCACAACGACTGCGCAATGTAGAGATCGGTCGGGAAGTTGCTGCGCTCGCTGACCACCACGCGCCGCCCGGGTGCGTCCTCGCGCTGCATCGCCAGCGCGGCTGAGAGCACCTTGAACAAGTTGACCGAGGTCGAATCGGCCACCACCAGCTGACCCGGCCCGGCGCCCACCAGCGTGGCGATCTTGTCGCCGATGCGCTGCGGCTGGGCCATCCAGCCGGCAGTGTTCCAGCTGCCGATCAGGCCTGTGCCCCATTCCTGGGTGACGACCTGTTGCAGCCGGTCCGCGGTGCTGCGCGGCAGCACCCCGAGCGAGTTGCCGTCGAGGTAGACCAAGCCGTCGGGGATCTGGAACTGTTGGCGCAGCGGCGCCAGCACATCGGCGGCATCGGTGGCCAGGGCTTGAGCACGGGTCATGGTGTGTGGGTGGGTGGGCGAATGGATGGCGGGTTAAAAAACAATCTCACAGCGCCCGCAGCACCGCCCGCACCGGCGACGCATCGGCGGTCATCAGTTTGAGCGGCAGCGCGATCAGCTCATAGTCGCCCTCTGGCACGGCGTCGAGCACCAGGTTCTCCAGCACCCGCAGGCCGCGCAGGCGGATCACCTGGTGGCTGGGCAGGGCCTTGCTGTCGGCCGGGTCGATGCTGGCGGTGTCGATGCCGACCAGGCACACGCCGGCGTCGGCCAGGCGGCTGATCGTCTCGGGCGCAAAGGCGCTGAGGTGCGGGTCCCAGCCGGTGGGGGATTGCGCATAGGTGCGCACCAGCACCCGCGGCGGCAGGCCGGCCAGCGCATGGGCCAGGTGCTGCCACAGCACCAGCGGGCCGCAGCCGACCGTGTGGATCACCCGGCACGGGCCGAGGTAGGGCGCCAGGTCCAGTGCACCCACGGCTGCGCCGTCGGGGCTGTAGTGCAGCGGTGCATCGGCATGGGCGCCGGTGTGCGGGCTGAGCGTCAAGGTGGCGACATTGACCGGACAGTCGGAGGACAGCGTCGCGCCCCAGGTCTGCTGGTACGGCGCATCACCGGGGAATACCGGCGAGCCGGCGTGCACGGGTGGCGAGATATCCCACAGTCGCTTCATCGGCGAATCATAGGCGGCGCGCAGCGGAGGGACCACCCCAATCAATGGGTGGCAGGGCGCTGCGGCAGGCAGGCAAATCGGGCAGACGCCGCACAGGCTTACGCTGGCGACGCCCCTGCGCTGGGTCCGCATGGCCAGCGGCAGCAACGCGGCGGGGCGCAGCCGCGTCAAGCCCGCTCCAGGGTCAGCATCACGCCGGCCGGCTGGCGCCGCATCGCCATTCAAAGCCCCGCTCCGCCGCCTGGCCCACCAACGTGTGCGGATGTCACGAAAACCAGCGCGCCGTGCAGCAGAACGCTCAAAAGATGCCGAAAAGCAAAAACGCATACTTTGTCCGGATCTTTGCCCATGAACCGATTTCCAAGACGCTTCAATTCGATGGCGGCGTTTGCGGCGTTTGCGCTGTTCAGCCTGTCGGCGACCCTGATGCCGCTGGACGCAGCGGCCGCCGAAGCCCCCCAGGACATCGTCATCGGCGGCACCGGGGCCGCCCTGGGCGCGATGAAGGTTCTGGGCAGTGCGTTCACGGCCACTGACCCCGCGGCCCGCGTTCGCGTGGTGCCCAGCCTCGGCAGCGGCGGGGGCATCAAGGCACTGGCAGCAGGGGCGATCCAGGTCGCCGTCACATCGCGACCG
This sequence comes from Aquabacterium sp., assembly GCA_046597355.1. Lineage (GTDB taxonomy): Bacteria > Pseudomonadota > Gammaproteobacteria > Burkholderiales > Burkholderiaceae_C > Pseudaquabacterium. The sequence goes on along the minus strand of JBKJKU010000144.1, from coordinate 22,899 downwards.
CTCACCGACGAAGAACGCGCCAAGGGGCTGGTGGAACGCGAAGTCATCCGCACGCCGTTTGTCTTTGCGGTGCATGACAAGGCGCCGGCCACCCGGGCATCGCTGGCCGAACTGGCCGAGATTTATGCAGGCACGCGCGCGACTTGGAAGGACGGCACCAAGACCCGTCCGATCCTGCGGCCGGTGACCGACGTCGATACCGACGTCGTCAGCGGCATGTCACCCGCCTTCCAATTGGCGGTGAAAGCCGCCCACCAACTGCCGGGCAAGAACATCGCCGTGACCGACACGGACACCGCCGACGAGCTCGAACGGGTACCTGGCGCGGTTGGCACCTCGACACTGCTGCTGATCAAGTCAGAAAAGCGCGCGCTCAAGGCGCTCGACATCGACGGTGTGGCCGCCAGCGTTGACAACATGAAAAGCGGCAAGTACGCCTTCACCAAGTCGATCTACCTGGTCACCACCCGCCAGTCCAGCGCCACGGCGAAGGCGTTCGCGGCCTTCGTCGGATCGCCCGCGGCATCGCGACAGATCGCAGAGATCGGCGGGCTGCAAGTGCCAGGGTCGCCATGACAGCCGCCACGTTGGACCCGAAACTGCGGCAGCTGGTTGACCTGGCCGCACTCATCTCGGTCCTGATCGTGGCCTTGGGCGTGCCCGCTGCCTACTGGAAAGTGCGCGTGGCCCAGGAGCTGGCGGCGGTCAGGACCTTGAGCTCGGTCTATGCCACCCTGACCACCGCCGCGATCGCCCAGAAGCCGACGATGTGGAGTTTCGAGGAGCACAAGTTGCTCGCGTTGGTGCAGCACGACGTGGCTCGCGACGGCGGCGCTACGGTCTACACCATCACCGACGCGCAGCGCCAAACACTCGCGTCGAGCTCACCTCAATCTGCAGCGGCCCCCACCATCGCCGAGGAAACCGCGCTCTACGACGCAACGGACGTCGTCGGGCACTACCGCGTCGAGCGCTCGCTGAGAGCCACGTTGCGCGACACCGCGGTGGTTGCGATGTTGACGCTGCTCGCCACCCTGCTGTGCGCGCTGCCGTTGCGCGCGCTGCCACTGCGTGCGCTGCGCCGGTCGCAGGAACGCCTGATGCACATGGCCAAGCATGATGCGCTGACGGGGTTGCCCAACCGCTCGCTGCTCGACGACCGCCTGCACCAGGCCTTGCTGTACGCCGATCGCTACCAGCGCCATGTCACCGTGGCCTTCATGGACCTGGACAATTTCAAGACGATCAACGACAGCCTGGGCCACGACGCGGGCGACGAGTTGCTCGTCCAGATGTCGGCTCGCCTGTCCAAGGCCGTGCGGGCCACCGACACGGTCGTGCGGCTGGGCGGCGACGAATTCGTGATCGTGCTGTTCGATCAGCCCGAGGCCGAAGATTCGGTGGGCGGGGCGCTTGAACGTCTGATGAAGGCGGTGGCTGAACCGCTGGACTTGCGGGGCCACAGGGTGCAGTTGGGCTGCAGCATCGGGGTGGCCAGCTACCCGCTCGACGGCCGGGACGGCAACACGCTGCTGAAGAACGCCGACGCCGCGATGTACCGGGCCAAGGAACTCGGGAAGAACACGTTCGAGTACTTCACCGCGGACATGAACCTCAAGGCGCAGGAGCGCCTGACCTTGCAGGATGGCTTGCTGAAGGCGATGGCGCGTGAAGAATTGTTCCTGGAGTACCAGCCGCAGATCGACCTCGCGACGCAGCGGGTGATCGGCGTCGAGACCTTGATACGCTGGCGACACCCGACCCTCGGCGTTGTGCCGCCGGCGACGTTCATTCCGCTGGCCGAAGACAACGGCATGATCGTCTCGCTGGGGCTGTGGGTGCTGCGGACCGCGTGCCGGCAGCAGGTTGCATGGCAGCGGTCGGGGCTGCCCGCGATCAAGATGTCGGTCAACGTGTCGCCGCGCCAGTTCAAGGAGCCGCATTTCGCCGACACTGTGGCCGCAGTCCTGGAGGAAACGGGCATCGATCCGAACCTGCTGGAGCTGGAGATCACCGAGAGCCTCATCATGGAGGACGTGGCACGCGCCGTGGCCATGATGAACCGGATCCGCGAGCTGGGCGTGCAGTTGTCCATCGACGATTTCGGCACGGGGTATTCCAGCCTCAGTTCGTTGAAAAACTTCCCCGTTTCGCGGCTCAAGATCGACCGCTCATTCGTCAACATGCTGCCGGGCGATACCGACGACTGCATCCTGGCGAAGGCCGTCATCGCGCTGGGACACCAGCTGAACCTGAAGGTCGTGGCCGAGGGCGTCGAGACTCAGGGGCAACAAGATTTTTTGCGGGCAAGCCACTGCGATGAGATGCAGGGCTTTCATTTCAGCAGGCCGGTTTCGCCCGCCGAGGTGGCGTCGATGCTCAAGCGCGGCGCCCACGCCGAGGCCCTCTAGGCCAACGTGAAATCAGGGCCGCTTGACCAGCCGCATCACATCGCCGTCCTGCCGCATCGAGAAGCGCCCCAGAAAGCTGTTGCCCAGCAGCACGGTGGGCATCTCCGACGGCAGCACCACCGCCGCGACGTTGGCGACCTCGACCCCGCCCAGCCGCACCGACGTCAGGTTGACGGCATAGATCGGCACCGGGCCGTTGGCGGTGTTGGTCAGGCCGGGTTTGCCGCGTTTCCAGTCCAGCCCGATGCGGTTGGCCTCGCTCTGGCTCAGCGCGATGGTGGTGGCGCCGGTGTCGACCATGAACTGCACCGCCCGGCCGTTGATCGAGCCGCTGCCCGAGAAATGCCCGCCCTGCCCGATGGGCAGCACGATGTCGGTATCGCCGCCGAGCGGGTTGCCGCCCGCACCGTCCACCCGGGCCGGCAAGGCGCCCAGCGTCAGCGTGAGTTTGCGGCCGGCCACCTCGACTTCGGCCTGGCCGTCGCCCAGGCGGCGCAGTGTCACGCCCTGGCTGCTGGCACCGACCACCAGCGTGCGCAACTGGCCGTCGATCATCAGCAGGGCCTTGTCGCTGCCCATGCTGCCGGCCAGGCTGACGCTTTGCGCCGCTGCGGGCCCGGCGCACAGCACCAGCACCGCGCACCACAGCCCGGCCACGGCCAGCGCCGGCCCGGTGCATGCCGCAGCATGCCGGGCCTGCGGCGCGGGGCCGGCCTTGCGCCTGCCTGACCGGCCGTGTGGCGTCATCGTGCCGGTCAATCCCGAAAGTTGTTGAACGCCAGCGGCACGTCCGCCACGTCCTTGCGCAGCAGCGCCATCGCCGCCTGCAGGTCGTCGCGCTTGCCCCCCGTCACGCGCACGCTGTCGCCCTGGATTGCCGCGGCCACCTTCAGCTTGCTCTGCTTGATCAGGGTCTGGATCTTCTTGGCGGTCTCGCTGTCGATGCCCTGCTTGACCGGCACGGTCTGGCGCACCTTGTCGCCGCCCATCTTCTCGATCTTGTTGCTGAAATCGAGAAAGCGCACGTCAACGCCGCGCTTGCTGAGCTTGATGGTGAACAGGTCGCGCACCTGGGCGATCTGGAAATCGCTGTCGGCGTGCAACTGCAGGCTGCGGTCCTTGCCGTCCTCGATGATCTCGATGCGGGCGGCTGAGCCCTTGAAGTCGAAGCGGGTGCCGATTTCCTTGCTGCTCTGCTCGACGGCGTTGCGCAATTCCACCAGGTTGGGTTCAAGCACGGTATCGAAGCTGGGCATGGTGGGGGTCACATCAGGATGGCGGAAGCAAAAATTCTGCCACGCGGCTGCACTGTCGCGACAAGTTCATGCAAATCCCATGCGCTGCAGCAATGCCCGGGCGGTGGCCAGTTGCGCGCGCAGATCGGCCGCGTGCTGCGCACAGTCGGCCGGCTGGAAGTGGGCGCCACCGTTTTCGATCTGTTGCGCCTGCTGGCCGACCGCACGCAGCCCCAAGCTGACTGCCGCTCCCAGCACGGCATGGCCGAGTGCGGGAAGCGGGGCGGACTGGCCCCGGTCCAGGGCCGCCAGCAGCTGGGCCAGACTGCCCGAGCTGTCGTCGAAAAATCCGCCCAGGATCGACCGGTAGCCCGACAGCGAGATGGCCACGCACACATCGCCGATCACCACCATGTCCAGATGCAGCGCCACATCCGCAGCACGAAACCGCTGCCGCCCCGTTGTTGGCGGCGCGGTGGCGGCGGGGTCAGCGGCACGCCGGGGCGGCGGCCCGACGGCGGCTGGTGGGTCTTGCGCTGGCGCGGTCATGGTGGGGTCCTGGGCAGGCTGGAGCTGCGGCAACCCCTGACTATCGGCAGTTCAGCCCGCTTTGCTGAGGTTTTTGTGCAGGCCCCTTGCCCGCTGCTGCCCCGGCGCATCGGCCAGAATCAAGCCATGCCCTCGCCAACGACCGCCCCGTCCACCCTGGTGATCGACCGTGCCTGCAACTTGCGCACGCTCAACAGCTTTGGCCTGCCGGCCGTGGCCGCGGCGCTGGTGCACATCCGCAGTGATGCCGACGTGCGCCGGGTGCTGGACCATCCGGAGCTGGGCGTGGCGCCCAAGCTGGTGCTGGGCGGCGGCAGCAACCTGGTGCTGACGCGCGACCCGCAGGCGGTGGTGCTGCGGGTCGAGGTCACGGGCCGGCGGCTGGTCGAGACGCGCGACGATGCCTGGATCGTCGAGTTCGGTGCCGGCGAGTCCTGGCATGACGCTGTGGTCTGGACGCTGGACCAGGGCTGGCCCGGGCTGGAGAACCTGGCGCTGGTGCCCGGCAGCCTGGGCGGTGCGGCGGTGCAGAACATCGGCGCCTACGGCATCGAGCTGGCTGACCGCTTCGAGTCGCTGGACGCGGTGGACCTGGTCACCGGCCGCAGCGTCACGCTCGACCGTCGGGCCTGCGCCTTTGGCTACCGCGACAGCGTCTTCAAGCAGACCGGCTTTGGCGGTCTGGCCGGCAAGAGCCTGATCACCCGGGTGCGCTTGCGCCTGCCCCGGCCCTGGCAGCCGGTGCGCAATTACCAAGATATCGAGCGCCGCATGGCCGAGACCGGCAAACACGCGCCCGACGCCCGCACGCTGTTCGACTGGGTCTGCGCCATCCGCCGCGCCAAGCTGCCCGACCCGGCGCTGATCGGCAACGCCGGCAGTTTTTTCAAGAACCCGGTGGTCAGCGCCGAGCAGTGCCGCGACATCATCGGCCGCGACCCGCACCTGGTGCACTACGCCATGGCCGACGGCCGCTTCAAGCTGGCCGCGGGCTGGCTGATCGACGCCTGCGGCTGGAAGGGCAAAAGCGTGGGCGGCGCCGCCGTCTACGAACGCCAGGCGCTGGTGCTGGTGAACCGGGGCGGCGCGACGGGTGCGGAGGTGGTGACACTGGCCCGCGCGATCCAGGAGAGTGTGTACGGCCGCTTCGGCATCCGGCTGGAGCCGGAACCGGTGGTGGTCTAGGCAGCAGGGCTTGAGCGCAGCGGAAGGACAATACCCCATGAGCACACCGCCAAAACCTCCCGCCGCCAAGCCCCGCCCCACCGCCCCGGACCCGGCCAAGGCGCCGGCCGGCGCGACAGCACGGCGGCCCGCGTCGGCACCCAGAGGCGCGCCGTCCGCTGCAGCAGACGCCGGGCCCGGGTCCGTCGGCGAGCACAGCCCCCTCAACGAGCAGGAGCTCGACACCCTGCAGTCCCTGATGGACAGCCTGCCCGACACGCTGGACCCGCTGGACACCGTGATGATCGACGGCTACCTGTGTGGCGTGCTGCTGCAACCGCAGCCGGTGCCCGAGGCGCAGTGGCTGGCGCACATCCCCGATGTCGAGGGCCGCACGCCGCCCAAGCGCTTTGATGCGGTGCTGATGCGCAGCCTGGTGCTGCGCCGCTACAGCGAGCTGAACCGCGCCATCGCCCAGCGCCAGTGGTTCGACCCGTGGGTCTACGAGCTCGACGACCAGGCCACGCCGTCCGAGACCGTGCTGCCCTGGGTGGCCGGCTTTGCCACCGCGGTGGACTTGTTCACCGTCTTGATGGACCGCTACGAGGCCAAGCTGCTGGAGCCGCTGGCCACGCTGTACCGCCACCTGGACCCCGACGACCTGGAAGACGCCGAAGAACTGCTGGCCGAGATCGAAACCCTGGCGCCGCCCGAAACCCTGGTCGAGGCGGTAGAGGACCTGGTGCGCAGCGTGCTGCTAATGGCCGATGTGTCACGCCCGCAGCCCACGGGCCGCCAGACCACGCCCCACCCGGCGCTGGCACGCCGCGCGGCAGGGGCGTCACGCGCGGGCGGCGCACGGGCGCCGGCTGCCAAAACCAGCCCTGCCGAGACACGGCCGCGCGGACCCGCCACGCGGCCGCGGGGTGGGCGTTGACCCACCCGGCAGCGCCGCGACCGACCCGATCGATGTGACCGGCCTGGGCCGACGAGACCGCTCCATACCGGCGCAGGTTGATTGGCGAGACCGTGCGTAATCCCCTACTCAAATGGGCGATACCCGGGTTGTCAGCAGTTTCAGTACTCGCTAGAGTCAAATATCGCTCGTGGATTGGATGGCAAGCGACAAACGGTAAACCGGCAGCAGTGGTGATCGCTGTTTCGGTTCAGTGTGGCTGCCAAACGGCTGTCGCATAAATTCGATTTTGTCATTAATCCGAATTGCCTTACATCAAGGTTGCAGGCCTTGATCGGATATTTCTCACCCTACTGAATCAGTTTTGTTGCCAACCCCCAAAGGTAAGAAATGAATCAGAAACCTAGATTTTCAGTCCTCGTCACCGCGGTGGCGTTTCTCTGCGCAGCCACGGCCTCGGTGGCCCAGGAAGCCGAACCTGGCTGGGCCAAAGGACGGCCTAAAACCGACATCGCGATGAAGATGGCACCCGTGCCAGCGTTCCCGATCCCAACCGCGGCTGAAGATCTGCCAACCAAGAAGTTCAAGCTGCCGCCGGGCTTCAAGGTCGAGACCTGGGCGTCCGGCGTGCTTGATGCGCGCGCGCTGCGTGAGGGCGCCAAGGGCAACATCTTCGTCAGCACGCTGTTCGTGGCCAACAAGGTTTATGTGTTGCCCGAAAAGGCGGTCGACGGCAAGCGCGTGCCAAAGGTCATCATCGACAAGACCGAACAGGCCACCGGCATCGAATTCCACAAAGGCTCGCTGTTCTTCGCCACCAACAAGAAGATCGTGCGCTACGACAATGTCGAAGACAAGCTCGACAACCTCGGCGAACCGTCCGCGGTGTTGACCGACAAACTGCCAGGCGGCAGCGACCACAGTTGGAAATTCCTGCGCATCCACAACAACAAGCTCTACTACGCCATCGGTGCGCCTTGCAACATCTGCGACCCGGGCGAGTACGCGAAGATCTACCGCATGAACTTCGACGGCTCGGGCAATGAAACCATCGCCTCAGGCGTGCGCAACTCGCTTGGCATGGACTTCGATCCCAAGACGGGTGACCTCTGGTACACCAACAACGCCCGCGACTGGCTCAGCGAAGAACTGCCAAACGACACGCTGAACCATGTCACACAGCCCGGCAAGCAGCACTTCGGCTTCCCGTTTTGCCACCAGGGCGACATCCCCGATCCCGAGTTCGGTTGGGGCAAGTCGTGTGACGATTACGCCAAGCCCGTTGCGTTCACCGGGCCGCACGCCGGCACCCTGGGCCTGAAGTTCTACACCGGCAAGATGTTTCCGGCGAAGTACCAGGGTGCGATGTTCATCGCCCGTCACGGCCCGTGGAACCGCACCAAGAAGTATGCCGACGTGATGGTCGCATTCCCGGACGGCAAGGGCGGCGCCAAACTTGAGCCGTTCATGACCGGGTTTGTCGAGAACAACGGCTATTTGGGTCGGCCGGTCGACTTCCTCGTGATGAAGGATGGCTCGCTGCTGGTCAGCGACGACCACGCCGGGGCGATCTACCGCATCAGCTACGGTGGTTAGTGCGGCGATGGCATGGCGGCACGGGTCAGTGGCCGCCATCTTGGTAACGCTCGGGGCCGTGGCGGCCCCGTCCGCCGGCGCGCAGACCAAAAAGGCTGACGCCGGCGCTGCCGCCGCCGCTGCCGTCTCGGCTACCGGCCCCTCGGGTTCTGCGGGCAGCGGTGTCTATGCCGAGCGCTTCCGCACCGTTTGCGCTGCTTGTCATGGCGCTGACGGGCGCAGCGACATACCCGGTGTACCGGTGCTGGCGGGACAGCACTCGCTCTACGCGATCACCCAGCTGTTTCTGTTCCGCGAAGGCCGTCGCAGCAACGAGGCGATGGTGGGACTGGCCAAGCTGATGAAAGACGCCGACCTGCGCGGGTATTCCAACCTCATCGGCACGTTGGCCCCGTTGCCGGCGCCAGCGCCTGCCACACCGCCCGATGCAGAGCGCATGAAGAAGGGCCAGGTTCTGGCCCAAGCACACAAGTGCGTCTTCTGCCACGGTGCCGACCTGGAAGGCGGCCAAGGGGTGCCGCGCATCGGTGGCCAGAAGGAGGACTACGTGCGCATGACCCTGCATGGCTACAAGTCTGGCGATCGGGCGGCATACACCCGCGCGATGCCCGAGGCATTGAGTCAAGTGCCGGTGGAAGACCTCGACTTGCTGGCCTATTACGTCGCCAACTTCACCGGCAAGTAACCCCCCCGACTGCAAGGCCTGGAAAGTATCAGGCCACCTCAATGGGTCCGGCCTGGTTTTCGCAGTGCCTATTATTTTTGGCTGACCGCATCGCTGTGGACAACGCAACTCGACCCATTTCCGCTCAAGGTCCAGCGTTTGTTTTCAGCGTCTTGCGTCAGGATCGTTGGACGGTAAACTGATAATACCGTCGCCTGATTTTTTCAGCTTTTGCTCTGCTGGCAATATTCTTTGCCACCAAAATAGTTGCCGGCAGTACATATACCTGGCAACAGGTATCGACTGACGCCGGCCAAGGCACAGCGGTCAGCCAAACCGACGGCCCTGACGGACGGCACCAAGCCGAAAACAACCTGTCAGGGGTACAGCCCGCGCTCTTGCCGCGCCGACAAGATGCGCTCGCAAGCCACCGCAAACGTGGCGGTGCGCAGCGTGATCTTGTGGCGGTCGGCGGTGTCCCAGATGTTCTTGAGGGCACCCACCATGATCTTGTCGAGCTTGACGTTGATCTCGTCTTCGGTCCAGAAGAACGACGAGAAATCCTGCACCCACTCAAAGTAGCTCACCGTCACACCGCCCGCGTTACAGATCACGTCGGGCACCACCAGGATGCCGCGGTCAAACAAGATGTCGTCGGCGGCGCGGCCGGTGGGGCCGTTGGCGCCTTCCAGCACCAGCTTGGCCTTGAGCCGGTTGGCACGGGCGGCGGTGATCTGGTTTTCCAGCGCGGCCGGGATCAGGATGTCGCAGTCCACGTCCCAAAACGCCTCGTTGTCGCCCGCCTCCGCACCGGCAAAGCCGGCCACACCGCCGGTGGCCTGCACGTGGGGCACCAACTGCGACAAATCGAATCCCCGGTCATTGAAGATGCTGCCGGTGTGGTCCTGCGCGGCCACCACGGTTGCGCCCGCCTGGCCAAACAACTCGGCCGCCGATGAGCCCACATTGCCAAAACCCTGCACCGCCACCTTGGCGCCGTTGAGGTCCAGGCCGATGCGGCGCGCCGCCTCGCGCCCAGTGACAAACACACCCCGCCCGGTCGCCTTGACCCGGCCCAGGCTGCCGCCCAGGTGGATCGGCTTGCCAGTGACCACACCCGTGGCCGTGGCGCCGGTGTTCATCGAGTAGGTGTCCATCATCCACGCCATGATCTGGGCGTTGGTGTTGACGTCGGGCGCCGGGATGTCTTGCTGCGGGCCGAGGATGATGCCGATCTCGCTGGTGTAGCGGCGGGTCAGCTTTTCCAGCTCTTTTTGCGACAGCTTTTTCGGGTCGACCCGAATGCCGCCCTTGGCGCCGCCAAACGGCAGGTTGACGGCCGCCGTCTTGATGCTCATCCAGGCCGACAGCGCCATCACCTCCTCCAGCGTGACGTCGGGGTGGTAGCGCACGCCGCCCTTGCCCGGTCCACGGGTCAGGCTGTGCTGCACCCGGTAGCCCTCGTGGTGGGCGATGGTGCCGTTGTCCAACTCGATCGGCACGTCCACGATCAGTGCCCGCTTGGGGCGCTTGAGCGTCTCGGCCCACCGCGCCAGCGGCCCCAGGAACGGCGTCACCCGGTCTACCTGCGACAGGTATGTGGCCCAGGGGCTGTCAGTGGTGGGGTTGACGTAGGAGAGCTGCATTGGGGCAAGTCCGGTTGGGATCGATGTGGGCGATCGACCAAACGCACCGCTTTTGGCGGTTTGTCGGGCCGTCTGGCGCCGCAATGTAGGGGCTGGCTGCGCGCTTGGGGTGGGTTATGCGTCGATTGCATGACGCGCCATATCCGCGGTATAGCGGGCGCGCCGTGGCGCGCTGTGACGCGCCGACCCACCGATACACTGGGCTGATGACTGCACACACCCCAGCCACAGTCGCCTTCATCGGCGGCGGCAACATGGCCAGCGCACTGATCGGCGGCCTGGTCCGCGCCGGCCGCGCTGCAGCCGAAATCCTGGTGATCGACCCCAGCGCCGAGCAACGCGCCCGGCTGACTGCCGACTTCGGCGTGCAGACGCTGGCCGCCGCCGATACCCGGCTGGGCGATGCGGCGCTGGTGGTCTGGGCTGTCAAGCCGCAGTTGTTTGGCGATGCAGCGGCACCCTGCGCGGCGTGGGTGCGGGGCGCCTTGCATTTGAGCGTGATGGCCGGCATCCGCAGCGACACCCTTGCGCGGGCCATTGGCCAGGCGCCGGCCCAGGCACGGATCGTGCGCAGCATGCCCAACACGCCGGCACTGATCGGCCGCGGCATCGCTGGGCTGTTTGCGTCGGCCGCCGTGTCCGCAGGCGAGCGCGCGCTGGTCGAGCAGGTGCTGGCGCCCACCGGCAAGACCCTGTGGGTGGCCAAGGAGGCCGACCTGGACGCCGTGACCGCGCTGTCGGGGTCGGGTCCGGCCTACGTCTTTTATTTTGTCGAGGCCATGATGGCCGCCGCTGCGTCCATGGGCCTGTCGGCCGAGCAGGGCCGGCAGCTGGCGCTGGCCACCTTTGACGGCGCCACCGCGCTGGCCGCGCAGTCGCCCGACGCCCCCGAGTTGCTGCGCGAGCGGGTCACCAGCAAGGGCGGCACCACCTTTGCCGCGCTGCAGTCGCTGGAGGCCGATGGCGTCAAGGCGGCTTTCATCCGGGCGATGGTGGCAGCGCAACAGCGTGCTGCCGGGCTGGGCGACGAGTTCAGCTGAGCCCGTCGCCCGGAATCATTGCCCGGCACAAGCCCAGGCCCAAGCCCGTCCCAAATCAGGGCTTGTTGACCGACAGCACCCGCGGGTTGCGGGTCAAAAGCGGCACCGGTGTCACACCGGTGCCGCGCAACGTCAACGCCACAAATGCCTGCACCGTAGACGGCTTGCCCGCGCTGTCCACCACCGCTTCGCCGGTGCGGCGGCTGTAGCCCCCGCGCGGTTGGCTGATGGCAAAGCGCTCGGGCCGGGTCACGCCGGTGCTGAGGTTGATCACCGGGTCGCGCAGGAAGGCATTGGCCGTGGCATCCACCGAGACAATCGTGTTCTTCGGCCCCGCTCGGTGCGCCACCGCACGTTGGGCGCGGCGCTGACGGCAGAGAATCAAATTCGTCAAATCTATTTGGAAAATTCCCCATGACCCCATCAACCCATCCAAGTCGCGCCATGCCGTTGCTGGCACTGGTGCTTGCCATGAGCCTGGCAGGCTGCGCCAACATGTCGGCCGAGCAGCGCGGCACGGCCCAAGGCGCCGGTATCGGTGCGGCCGCAGGCGCGGTGCTGAGCAGCATCACCGGCGGCAATGCCGGCACCGGTGCGGCCGTCGGCGGTGCGCTGGGCGCCATTGGCGGCAACCTGTGGTCCAAGAAAATGGTCGAAAAGCAGCAGGCGATGGAGCGTGCCACCGCCGGCACCGGCATCGAGGTCAGCCGCACCGCCGACAACCAGCTCCGGGTGCAGGTGCCCAACGACATCTCGTTTGCGGTGGGCCGTGCCGACCTGCAGTCCGGTCTGCGCCCGGTGCTGGACCAGTTCGCGCAGGGGCTGGACCAGACCATGGTCGTGCGCATCGTCGGACACACCGACGCCACCGGCAGCGATGCGATCAACGACCCGCTGTCGCTGTCCCGCGCCCGCACCGTGCGCGACTACCTGGCCGACCGCGGTGTGCCCACCACCCGGCTTGAAATCGTTGGCCGCGGTGCGCGTGAGCCGATTACCGACAACAGCAGCGACGCCGGCCGGGCCAGGAACCGCCGTGTCGAGATCCTGCTGCGCGAGCCTGAGGCCCGCGGCTGAGCTTGCACGTTCGCTGCCGGCAGGCGGCGAACCGCCGGGGGCTCAGCGCAGGCCCAAATCCACCACCACGCCCGCAAACACCGCCGCGCCCAGCCAGTGGTTCAGGCGAAAGGCCTTGAAGCAGCCCTCCCGGCTGCGGCTGCGGATCAACGTGAAGTGCCAGCCTGCCTGCAGCGCCGCAACCCCAATGCCCAGCAAAAACACGCCGCCCAAGCCCAGCGCGTGGCCCAGCAGAGCCCACGACACCAGGTAGACCGCGTAAAAGCCCATCACCGCCGCCACATCGAAGCGGCCCAGCGTGAGCGCCGAGGTCTGGATGCCGATGTGCAGGTCGTCGTCGCGGTCGACCATCGCGTACTCGGTGTCATAGGCCAGCACCCAGCACAGGTTGCCCAGCAACAACCACCAGGCATGCGCCGGCACCGCGGCGTTGATTGCCGACAGCGCCCAATCGCGCCCGCCCAGCACGGCGGCAAACGCCATCGGGATGCCGAAGCTGAACGCCAGCCCCAGCACCGCCTGCGGCATCGCCACATGGCGCTTGGCGTAGGGGTAGAGCACGGCGATCGCCAGCGCAGCGAAAGACAACCAGATGGTGGGTGGGTTGGTGCTGAGCACGAGCAAAAACGCGGCCACGGCCAGCGCCGCGCCCAGCACCAGCGCCTCACGCACCGGCAGTGCACCGCTGGTGACCGGGCGGTTCGCGGTGCGCTTGACGTGGCGGTCGAACTCGCGGTCGGCCACATCATTGACGCAGCAGCCAGCGCTGCGCATCAGCACCGTGCCCAGCGTGAAGACGGACAGCAAATGCCAGCCCGGGAAGCCGTCAGCCGCGATCCACAGTGCGCTCAGCGTGGGCCACAGCAGCAGCAGCCAACCCGCGGGGCGGTCCCAGCGGATCAGCTGCAGGTAAAGCGCAACGCGGGACGGCACAGGGGCGGCGGTTGACATCGCCCGAATTATCGGCGCCGGCTAAGCTGGCGGGCATGAACACGGCCACGCTGAACCCCTACCTCGACCTGGACCCCGAAGTGGCCGCCGCGCTGGCCGACGGCCGGCCGGTGGTGGCGCTGGAGTCCACCATCATCAGCCACGGCATGCCCTGGCCGCAAAACGTGGCGACGGCGCTGGCGGTGCAGGCCGCGGTGCGGGCCGCGGGTGCCGTGCCGGCCACCATCGCCGTCATCGACGGCCGTCTCAAGGCGGGCTTGACGGCAGACCAGATCGAGCGCCTGGGCCGTGCCGGCCAGCGGGTGGCCAAGGCCAGCCGGCGCGACCTGCCTTTTTTGCTGGCCGGCTGCGCGGCGCCGGGTGCCGAGCCCGGCTTGGGCTCAACCACGGTGGCAGCCACCATGATCGTGGCCGCACTGGCCGGCATACGGGTGTTTGCCACCGGCGGCATCGGCGGCGTGCACCGGGGTGCGCCCCTGAGTTTTGATGTCTCGGCCGACCTGCTGGAGTTGGCCCGCACCGAGGTGGCGGTGGTCTGCGCCGGCGTCAAGAGCATCCTGGACATCGGGCTGACGCTGGAGCTGCTGGAGACCCACGGCGTGCCGGTGATCGGCTACCAGACTGACCGGCTGCCGGCGTTTTTTGCCCGCGACAGCGGCTTCGGCGTGGACTACCGGCTCGACGATGCGGCCAGCATCGCCCGGGTGATGCGGGCCCGGTGGTCGCTGGGCGCGGGCGGCCTGGCGTCAACCGGGGCCGGCGGGTCGCAAGGCGGCCTGCTGATCGCCAACCCGATCCCGGTCGCGTTCGCGGTGCCATCGGCCGTCATCGAGGGCGCGATCACTGCCGCGCTGGCCGACGCCGAAGCACAGGGTGTGCGCGGCAAGCGGATCACGCCGTTTTTGCTGGACCGGGTCAATGCCCTGACCGGCGGCGACAGCCTGGCGGCCAATATCCAGCTGGTGCTCAACAACGCCAGGCTCGCAGCAGCGGTGGCGGTGGCGTTTTCGGCGGGGGGCTGACCTATCCCGGGCCCCGGCTGACGCCTGACCCGGCCACCACCTTTCAGCCAAAGCCAAATTCAGTGAAGTCCGGTCGCCGGATGGCGCGCTGGTACTCGTCGGTAAAGCCGGGCCACAGGGCCACCACCTTGCCCCCCTCGGTGCGGTACCAGCTGTTGCAGCTGGTCCAGACCGAACCTTGCAGCCGGGCCTGCAGCCGCTCGTTGGACGCGCGGTAGACCTCGGGCCGGACGTCCAGCCAGCGCTGGCCGGCCGCCAGCACCTGCTGCATGCAACTTATGGCGTAGCGCACCCCCGGCTCGATGTAGAGCAGGGTGGAGGTGTGACCGGTGGCGGTGTTGGGGCCCAGCATCAGGAACAGGTTGGGGAAGCCCGCCACCGTGAGGCCGTGGTGCGCCTCGGGGCCGTCTTGCCAGGCCTCGCGCAACGTGCGCCCGCCGCGCCCGGTGACCTGCAGCGTGGACAGCAGTTGCACCGTATCGAACCCGGTGGCGCAGACCAGCACATCGATCGGCCGCTCACGCCCGTCGGCGGTGACGATGCCGTGCGGCGTGATGCGGGTGATCGCGTCGGTCACCAGCTCGGTGTTGGGGCGCGAGAAGGTGGGCAAAAAATCGTTGGCGTAGATCAGCCGTTTGCAGCCCAGCGGGTAGGTGGGGGTCAGCTTGGCGCGCAAGCCTGGGTCGGCCACCTGCTCACGCAGCTGGTCGGCCGCCAGTTTGAGCATGCGTCGGCGTGCAAACGTGCCTTCGTCAAACCCTTTGCGGCCCAACTCGAGCGCGCGGTACCACAGGCCACGCACAGCGGCGGCATAGGGCGGCAGCCGCGCCAGCAGGCCGTCCAGCGCGTGGTAGCGGCGGTCCAGCCGGGGCAGCACCCAGTTGGCGGTGCGCTGGAACACGTGCAACTGCGCGGCCTGCCCGGCCAACGGCGGGATCAGCTGCGAAGCGGTGGACCCGGTGCCGATCACCGCCACACGCTGACCGGCGAGGTCGGCCGCGGCGTCCCAGCGCGCGGAATGCAGCAGCCGGCCCTGGAAGTCGGCCAGCCCGGGGATGTCGGGAAAACGCGCCTGGCTCAGCGGCCCGGTGCTGCAGACAAAAAACCGGGCCCGCAGGCGCTGGCCGTGCTCGGTGGTCAGCTGCCAGTGGCCGCTGGTCTCGTCGAACCGCGCCGCGGCCAGCCGGGTGCCCAGACGCAGGTGCGGATGAACGCCGTGCTGCGCGGCCACCCGCTGCATGTACGCCTGGATCTCCGGCGCGTCGGCAAAGCGGCGCTTCCAGTGCGGGTTGGCTGCAAACGAGAACGCATACAACGGCGCGGGCACGTCGACCTGCGCGCCGGGGTAGCGGTTGTCCCACCAGGTGCCGCCCAGGCCGGCGCTTTTTTCCAGCATCACGAAGTCGTGCATGCCGGCCTTCTTGAGCTGGACCGCCATGCACAGGCCGGACATGCCGGCGCCCAGGATCACGACTAGGTGCGACTCGACCGGGCTGGCGGCGTTGGCGATGGTGGCGGTGGTGGCGGCGTTGCCGACGGCTTGGGTGGCGGCTTGGGCGGCGGCTGTGGTGGCGGCTTGGGTGGCGGCTGTGGTGGCGGCTTGGGCCACGGCCCGGTCCACGGCCGGGCCGATGAAGCACGAGGCCCGGGCCAGGGCCTCGTTGGCACAGGGCAGCACACCCGCCTGCAGCTGAAACACATGCCAGCGGCCTGCAGTGACCTCGCAGCGCACCGGTACGCCGGCGGCGTCCAGCGCGGCATGCAGGCGCAGGGCTTCGGCGTGCAGCAGGTCGTCGGTGCCGACCTGGATCAGCGTGGTGGGCAGGCCGCGCAGGTCGGCCAGCAGCGGCGAGACACCCGGCTGGCGTGCATCGGCGCCGGCCAGGTAGTGCGCAGCGCAGGCCTCGACCCAAGAACGGCTGAGCATCGCCTCGCCAGGTGTGGGCTCTGGCAGATGGGCCAGCGTGAGGTCGCCCCAGGGCGCCAGCAATAACAGTGCAGCGGGGACTGCCGGCGCGGCATCACCGGCCATCCCGGCATCACTGGCATCAGCCGCATCAGCGGCACCAGCGGCAGCAGCAAATTCGCGCCGGTCGCGCAACGCCAACGCGGTGGCCAGCGCCAGACCACCGCCGGCGGAGTCGCCCGCCAGAACCACCGGGCCCCGCGCGCGCAAGGCGTCAAACGCGGCCAGCGCGTCGTCCAGCGCGGCCGGAAACGGGTGTTCCGGCGCCAGCCGGTAGTCCATCGCCAACACCGCCATGCCGGTACCCCGCGCCAGCGCGCCGGTGATCGGCCGGTGGGTCGCCGGGCCGCCCACGCAGTAGGCGCCGCCGTGCAGGTACAACACGGTGCCGCGCCGGGCGCAGCCGGTACGCGGTTGGATCCATTCACCCGGCAGCGCAGCGGCTGCGCCGTCGCTGCCAGCCGGACCGGCCGCGCCCGACGTGATCAGCACACCCACCGGCGGCAGGTTGAGCTTGACCATGCCGCCCAGCCAGCGCCGTTGCGCGGCAATCGACCAACGCGGTGAAAACGCCGGCTTGAGCAAGGTTTTGAGCACGCTGCGCAGCAGCGGTGCCAGCACAGCCTCGCGGGCGCCGGAGGGCTCGAAGTTCTGGACGGTCATGGGCGGGGTCTCCTGCTGGCCAGGATTGTGCTGGCACCTAACCTCGCGCCAGACCGGCGTTGTCCCCAACTCCGAGAGCCGTTAACCGTCCAACCGCTTCTGAAACACCAGCCCGGCGTGCTCGCGCAGCGCGTGGAACTTGATCTTGGGCCAGTTGGCCTCGATGGCACGCAGCTCGGGCGAGTACTCGACCAGCAGCGTGGGCGCGTTCACCGCGTCGTAGGCCATGCGGTGGCTGTTGCCCTCGACAAAGCGGGCCAGCTCTTTTTCGCCGCCGTCGGCCGCGTCGCAGGTGACCCAGCGCGCTATCGAGAACCGGCACGGGCTGATGCGGGCCTTGCAACCGTATTCATGCTCCAGCCGGTGCGCCACCACCTCGAACTGCAGCTGGCCCACCGCGCCCAGCATCAGCACGGAGCCCACCATCGGCCGAAAAACCTGGATCGCGCCCTCCTCGCCCAACTGGGTCAGGCCGGCCTTGAGCTGCTTGGTCTTGAGCGGGTCGGCCACCTCGACCATGCGGAACATCTCGGGCGCGAAGAACGGCAGGCCGGTGAACTGCAGGCTCTCGCCCTCAGTCAAGGTGTCGCCCAGCTGCAGCACGCCGTGGTTCGGGATGCCGATGATGTCGCCGGCATAGGCCTCGTCGAGCAGCTCGCGGCGCTGGCTCAAGAAACTGACCACGGTGTTGGGCCGCATCTCCTTGCCCGAGCGCACCACCTTGAGCCGCATGCCGCGCTCGAAGTGGCCGCTGGCGACCCGCAAGAACGCGATGCGGTCACGGTGGCTGGGGTCCATGTTGGCCTGGATCTTGAAGACCACGCCGGTGAACTTGGGCTCCTCGGGGTGCACCACGCGCTGCATCGCCGGCCGGTCGCCGGGCGGCGGCGCCAGGTCCACCAGCGCGTCCAGCACCTCTTGCACGCCAAAGTTGTTGACGGCTGAGCCGAAGAACATTGGCGTCTGCCGGCCGGCCAGGAACTCGGCCCCGTTGAAGGCGGGGGCGGCGTCGCGCACCAGCTCGTACTCACCGGCGGCTTGGCTGTAAGCGGCGCCAAAGCGCTCGGCAAGGATCGGGTTGTCCAGCCCGTCGATGATTTCGTCATCGTCATTGGCGCGGTCGGCACCGGCCTTGAAGACCCGCATCTGGTGCTTGCGCAAGTCCATCACGCCGCCAAAAAACTTGCCCATGCCCACCGGCCAGGTGAAGGGCACCACGGTCATGCCCAGCTCTCGCTCGATCTCGTCCATCAGGTCGAGCGGCTCCTGCACCTCGCGGTCCATCTTGTTCACGAAGGTCAGGATCGGCGTGTTGCGGGCGCGGCAAACCTGCAGCAGCCGGCGGGTCTGGGGCTCGACGCCATTGGCCGCGTCGATCACCATCAACGCGGCATCCACGGCGGTCAGCACCCGGTAGGTGTCTTCAGAGAAGTCCTGGTGGCCGGGGGTGTCGAGCAGGTTGATGACGCAGTCGCGGTACTCCATCTGCATCACCGACGAGGCCACCGAGATGCCGCGCTGCTTTTCGATCTCCATCCAGTCGGAGGTGGCGTGCCTCGTCGCCTTGCGGGCCTTGACCGAGCCGGCAATCTGGATCGCGCCCGAGAACAGCAGCAGCTTCTCGGTCAGCGTGGTCTTGCCCGCGTCAGGGTGCGAAATGATGGCAAAGGTGCGGCGACGGCGCACCTGGGTAGACAGGTCGGCAGACATGGGGCGGGGTTCCAGCGGGAGGGGTTCGGCCTGCTTGCCCGGATCCGGGGCGGCGGCCAGACCCCGGGCAACCCGCAATTATCGCCGCCCGCACCGGGGGTGGCGGTGTACGGTTTCGGCAGCGCCGCAACAGCCGCGGATCAAATCTGCCACCCAGCAGTGGTTTAGGTGCGTGTCTGTGCGCTGGCGCACCCAAGCACCGCACAATTGCACGTGATTGGTGCATTGCGACGGTGCCGGCACGGCTTTCATGCACCCATCGCCTGGTCCAGGCCTGCGTTGTGTCAATTTGATGGCACGGCAAGTGCTAAACACAACCTGGACTGCTTGCTTTAACCCCACCCACACAAGGACAACTTCATGACCCGATTTGACCGCCTGCTCCCCACCGCCGCCGCCCTGGCCGTGGCCGCAGTGGCCGCCCCCACCTTTGCCGCCGACTGGAGCGATACCTCGATGGGGTTCCGCACCGGCACCCGATATGCCGAGCCCTTCAACCCGAATGCCATCGAGAAGAACATCCTCAACCTGACCCACGTCAGCGGCTACAAGTACGGCACCAACTTCTTCAACGCTGACCTGCTGCTGTCCGACAAGAAGGACCCGGCCGGCGCCGGGTCGACCAACGGCGCAGCCGAGGTCTACATCGTCTACCGCAACACGCTGGAATACGGCAAGTTGACCGGCAAGCCGATGAAGATGGGCCCGATCAAGGACATCGGCGCCGTGCTGGGCTTTGATGCCAACGCCAAGACCGACGCCGGCTACAACTCCAAGAAGCGCATGCTGGTGGCGGGCGGCACCCTGATGATGGACGTGCCGGGCTTCCTGAACATCGGCCTGGTAGCACTGTGGGAGAGCAACGCGCCCTACAACACCTTCACCAAGACCAGCACGCCGCGCTACACCTACGACACCCACCCGATGCTGACAGCCGCCTGGGCGATCCCGCTGCCGGGTGGCCTGCCGCTCTCGTTTGAGGGTTTTGCCAATGTCATCGCCGCCAAGGGCAAGAACGAGTTTGGCGCCGAGACTGCGGTGGAGACCAACATCGACATGCAAGTCATGTACGACCTGAGCGGCCTGGTCGGCGCCGGCAAGAACACGCTCAGGCTGGGCGTTGAGTACCAATACTGGAAAAACAAGTTCGGCAACAACGCCAGCGGCCCTGCCGGCAAGGGCGCGTTTGCCAAGACACCGATGATCCGGGCCGAATACCACTTCTGACCCCGGCGCCTGCGGGCGCAACGGCCTGAACCCAGCCCCGGCGCCTGTTGGCCCGGGGCTTTTTTACGTCACTCCTCCAGCAGCGAGCGCAGCATCCAGGCGGTTTGCTCGTGCACCGTCAGGCGCTGGGTCAGCAGGTCGGCGGTGGGTTCGTCGCCGGCCTTGTCGGCCAGCGGAAAGATGCTGCGCGCGGTGCGCGCCACCGCCTCATGGCCCTCGACCAGGATCTTGACCATCGCCAAGGCCTTGGGCGGCGTACCGGGTGCGTCCGGGATCGATGCCAGTGCGCCGAACTGGGCGTACGAGCCGGGCGCCGGGTGGCCCAGCGAGCGGATGCGCTCGGCCACCGGGTCGACGGCTGTCCACAACTCGGTGTACTGCGCCATGAACATGGTGTGCAGGGTGTTGAACATCGGCCCGGTGACGTTCCAGTGGAAGTTGTGGGTGGTCAGGTACAGCGTGTAGGTATCGGCCAGCAGCCGGGACAGGCCGGCGGCGATGGCCGCGCGGTCCTTGTCACTGATGCCGATGTTGATCGAAGGCGCAGCGGCTGGGGCTGCGGACTTGTTGGTTTTTGCTTTGGCCATGGGGGCTCCGGGCGCTGAGGCGGTGGACGGGATCGAAGGGTTGAAAGGTTGACGGGTTGACGGGATTGAAGGCGCTGCCCCAAGACTACTTGGTCGTCAGCCGCGCCTTGACATCCTGCCCCACGCCCTTGTTGACAAACTTCAAGGTCGCCACGTTGGCCAGGTCCACCTCGCCGGCGCGGTACAGGCCGGCCTTGACCATCTGGGCATAAAAATCGGCGATGCGGGCGGTGCTCATCGCGCCGATGCCGCGGGCCGCGGCCTCACCCGAGTCGACGATGCCCTGCGCCTTCATCAGCGCGACCGACGACTCCATCTCGGCCTCGCTCATCTCCGGGTTGTCGCGCACCATCAGCGCGGCGGCGGCTTTGCGGTTGCCGTAGAGGTAGTTGATCCAGCCGATCGCCGATGCATCGACAAACCGCTGCACCAGCTCGGGCTTGGCCTTGACGGTCTCGGTGCGGGCTTCGATCAGCGTGCTGTAGGTCGAAAAGCCATGGTCGGCCAGCAAGTGCACCACCGGCTTGAACTTGCCCTGGTTCTCGACATAAATCGGCTCGGCCACCGAGTAGCCCTGCTGGATCGCCTTGGGGTTGGACAGGAACGGTGCCAGGTTGTAGTTGTACGGCTTGAGCGCCTCGTCCTTGAAGCCGTGCGTGACCTTGAGCCACTGCCACCAGCTGAACTGGCCATCCTTGGCGATCAGCGCCAGCGGCGCGGTCTTGAGGTTCTCGAAAGCCTCGTAGCCCTGCCCCGGATGCGCCAGCAAGGCCTGCGGGTCTTTCTGGAACATCGCCGCCACCACCACCGTGGGCACCTTGTTCTTGACGTTGTCGAAACTGTGCAGCAGGTTGCCGGTCATCAAGAAGTCAATGCGCCCGGCCGGCAGCAACGGCCGGTTGTTGACCGACGGCCCGCCTTGCTGGATCGTCACGTCCAGGCCAAACTTCTTGTAAGTGCCGTCGGCCACAGCCTGGTAGAAGCCGCCGTGTGCGGCCTGGGCTTTCCAGTTGGTGGCGAAGATGACCTTGTCCTGGGCTTGTGCCGGGCTGGTGCCGGCCAGGGTCAGCCAGGCGGCGGTGATCAACGGCGTCAATCGTGAAAACATGGGCAGCTCCGGGGTTGGGTTCGGGGTCAAAGCGCGGGTACGCGCGCCGTTCAAGGCGCAGTTCAAAGCGGTCGGGATGATTCTGATGCATGCCACGGCCCCAGCCACCAGCGCGACAGGGCGTTGAAGAGCCAGAAGATCATCACCCCGGTGGCCACCAGCAGCGCCAGCGCGGCAAACATCTTGGGCGTCTCGGTGCGAAAACTGGCCTCCAGGATGCGCGAGGCCAGCCCGGTCTCGCGGCCGGCCGCACCGGCCACCATCTCGGCCGTGACCGCGCCAATCAGGCTGAGCCCCCCCGAGATCTTGAGCCCGGCCACGAAATACGGCAGCGCGGCGGGCATGCGCAACAACCGCAGCCGTTGCCAGGGCGTGGCCCGGTACAGCCGAAACAGGTCACGCAGGTTGGCGTCGGCCGCACGCAGCCCGATCACGGTGTTGGACAGGATCGGGAAAAAGGCAACGATCCAGGCGCACAGCAGCAACGCGGCGGTGGTGCTCTCAACGTAGATCAGGATCAGCGGCGCCACCGCGACGATCGGCGTGACCTGCAACACCACCGCCACCGGGAACAGCGCCCGCTCCAGCGTGGGCGACAGCGCAAACAGCGCTGCGATCAGGGCGCCGCCGACACAAGCCAGTGCCAGCGCGCCGAAGGTGATCTTGAGCGTGACCCACCAACTGCCGGCCAGCGAGCCGAAATTGGCGACCAGGGTCTGCGCCACCAGTGACGGCGCGGGCAGCGTGTAGGCCGGGATCTGGGCGATGCGCACCAGCAGCTCCCAGGCCAGCAGCAGGCCCAGCAGCACCAGCGCAGGCAGCAGCCAGGTGGGCAGCGCGATACGGCGCGCGGGGCGCTGGGCGCTCACAGCCGGCCCGCTGCGGGCGGCCGCCCGGCTTCGCTACCGTGGGCGACAACGCCACCGTGCCCACCGTGCCCACCGTGCCCACCGTGCCCACCGTGCTCACCGTGCTCACCGTGCTCACCTTGCTCACCGTGCTCACCTTGCCCACCGTGCTCAAGGTGTCCGCCATGGGCCTGTGCCAGCGCCGCGCCCACCGCCCGGCAGGCCTCGGCAAAGGCGGCCGAATCGCGGAAGCTGCCACTGCGCGGGTAGGGCTGGGCCACCACAACCTCGGCCACCACCCGGCCCGGTCGCGCCGCCATCACCAGCACCCGCTGGCTCAGGAACACCGCCTCGGCCACGCTGTGGGTGACAAACAGCGCCGCCATGGCCCGGCCGTACCACCACTGCAGCAGGTCGGTGTTGAGCTTTTGCCGGGTGATGTCGTCGAGCGCGGCAAAGGGCTCGTCCATCAGCAGCACCCGCGGCTGGGTGACGAGCGCCCGGGCGATCGAGGCCCGC
>JBKJKU010000004.1:0-7270 GCA_046597355.1 Aquabacterium sp. | reverse complement strand
GCCCGACATCCTGGTGCAGCAGGTGATCGCCCGGCTGCGGGCGCTGGGCGCGGTCAGCGTGCGCCGCATGGCCGGGGTTGAAGAAACCGTGCACTTCCCGCTGCCCAAGGGCCTGGGCGACAAGTCGATGAGTGAGTTCGCCGCGTCCAGGTCCTGAGCGGCCGCATCGCCACGCATTGGTCGAACGGCACCCCAGCGGTGCCGTTCTTGCGCCACCCCGCTGTTGTCTACCCCGAGGTTCATCCCATGCTCGACATCAACCAACTGCGCCGCGACCTGCCCTCGGTCGTGGCCGGGCTCGAAGCCCGCAAGTCGCCCCAGCCCTTCCTCGACGTGGCGCGGTTCACCACGCTGGAGGCTGACCGCAAGACCGTGCAGACCCGCACCGAAGAGCTGCAGGCCCGCCGCAATGCGCTGTCCAGGCAGATCGGCCAGGCCAAGGGCCGGGGCGACGACACCACGCCGCTGATGGCCGAGGTGGCCGGCATCGCCGACGAGATGAAGGCCGGCGGCGAGCGGCTGGACGCGATCCAGGCCGAGCTTGCGACGATGCTGATGTCGGTGCCCAACCTGCCCGATGCCAGCGTGCCGCTGGGCGCCGACGAAGCCGCCAATGCCGAGGTGAGGCGTTGGGGCACACCCGGCAGCTATGCCTTCCCGGTCAAGGACCATGTGGACCTGGGCGCACCGCTGGGGCTGGATTTCGAGACCGGCGCCAAGCTCAGCGGTGCCCGCTTCAGCTTCCTGCGGGGCCCGATCGCGCGGCTGCACCGGGCTTTGGCGCAGTTCATGCTGGACGTGCAGACCAGCGAGCACGGCTATACCGAGTGCTACACGCCCTACATCGTCAACCGCGAAGTGCTGGAAGGCACCGGCCAGTTGCCCAAGTTCAAGGACGACATGTTCTGGGTGCTGCGCGGTGGTGACGAGGCCCAGCCCGAGCAGTACCTGATCTCCACCTCGGAGATCTCGCTGACCAACAGCGTGCGCGAGCAGATCCTCAAACCCGAGGACCTGCCGGTCAAGCTGACGGCGCACAGCCCGTGCTTCCGGTCTGAAGCCGGCTCGGCCGGGCGCGACACCCGCGGCATGATCCGCCAGCACCAGTTCGACAAGGTCGAGATGGTGCAGGTGGTGGCGCCCGAGCACAGCCATGCCACGCTGGAGTTGATGGTCGGCCATGCCGAGGCCATCCTGCAAAAGCTGGAACTGCCCTACCGCGTGGTGCTGCTGTGCACCGGCGACATGGGCTTTTGCGCGGTCAAAACCTATGACCTGGAGGTTTGGCTGCCCGCCCAAGCCACCTACCGCGAGATCAGCTCGTGCAGCAACTGCGGCGACTTCCAGGCGCGCCGGATGCAGGCGCGCTTTCGGCGGGCCGGTGCCAAGGCCGACAGCAAGCCCGAGCTGCTGCACACCTTGAACGGCTCAGGCCTGGCGGTGGGCCGGGCGCTGGTTGCCGTGCTGGAGAACCACCAGCAGGCCGACGGCAGCATCCGCATCCCGGCCTTGCTGCGGCCGTATCTGGGCGGGCTTGAAGTCCTGGCGCCTTGATGGGCTAGAATCTAAGGCTGCGCCCGATTGACCGCGGGTGACCAGGAGAGGTGGCAGAGTGGTCGAATGCGCGGGACTCGAAATCCCGTGTACGTTTTCAACGTACCGTGGGTTCGAATCCCACCCTCTCCGCCAAGACACAACCCCAAGCAATCGATCTGCTTGGGGTTTTTTGTTTTTTGGGTCGGGACTTCGTCCGAGCTCGCATCACGGGCCGGACCCCAAGGGGTTTTTGAGCGCTTTGGTCAGCGCAAACAGCTCGTTGCGGCGCGCAATGGCGGCCTCTGACAATTCACCGGACTCGATCAGCCAGTCCAGTTCGTCCTTCACGGCAAACTGGCGCAGCCGCCGCAGCACGGCTTCGACCAGTTCGGCCGGTGCCTCGTCGTCGTCCACCTCGTGGAAACCGGCCAGGCGGTCCAGCAGGGGCCGCAGGGTGCTGGGGGCGTCGGCCCCGTCACTGTCGGCCTGGTCCGGCAGCTGCCGCATCTCGTCGATCAGCGCGTTCATGGTGATGGCGCCCTGCTCATGCAGCACCCGCTCCAGCGCGGCAAAAAACTCGCTGTAGGGCGCAGGCTGGGCGACCAGGAACTCATGCGACTCGCCAGACAACTCCAGCCAGACTGACGCATGGCGGGCCAGCAGCCAGGCGGTGCGGTCCAGCAGCGAGGCAGTGCGTGGCGGGGTGGCGCGATGGCCCGGCATCGGATTGAAGCGGTTGCGGTCGGGCTTGCGCCAGTGGTCATTGCCTCGCCCGGTGCCATCCGACTTGCGCCAGGCACCTGACTCGGTCTTGCGCCAGCCGCCGGGGCCCGGCCGCTGGTCGGGGGGCGTGCCGTCGTCGGGATAGGACGCACCCGCCCCATCGCGCGGGTCGGCCGGCGCGCCGCCTTGCGGGTTGTCGGCGGCGGCGCGGCGGATGCCGTCAGCCTGACGTGCGTCTTGCGCTGCACGGGGCCGGCTGGCGGCTTTGCGGGCCCAATGGGCGAGCAGGGCGTCGGCGCCGATACCGCCGAGCTTGGCGAGCTCCAGCACCACCTGCTCGCGCAGCAGGCCCTCGGGCAGCAGCTCGACCAACGGACCGGCCTGCGACAGCATGCGCGAGCGGCCCTCGGCGGTGGCCAGGTCGCAATCGGCGCCGGCCTGCGTGATCAGCTGGGTCGACAGGGGAACGGCCTGGCCCACCGCACGCTCGAAGGCCTCGGGCCCGAGCTCGCGGATGTAGGAATCGGGATCGTGCTCGGTAGGCAGAAACAGGAAACGGATGCTGCGCAAGTCGCTGGCGTGCGGCAGTGCGGCCTCCAGCGCCCGGCCGGCGGCGCGCCGGCCGGCGGCGTCGCCGTCGAAGCTGAACACCACCGATTCAGTGAAGCGGAACAATTTGCCCATGTGCTCGGCGGTACAAGCCGTGCCCAACGTGGCTACCGCGTTGGGGTAGCCCCACTGCGCCAGCGCCACCACGTCCATGTAGCCCTCAACCACCAGCGCATAGCCCTTGGCGCGCAGGCCCTGGCGCGCCTCGAACAGGCCATACAGCTCCTGGCCTTTGTGGAACACCGGTGTCTCGGGCGAATTGAGGTACTTGGGCTCACCGACGTCAAGCACCCGGCCGCCGAAGCCGATGACCTCGCCGCGCACCGACCGGATCGGGAACATGATGCGGTCGCGAAAGCGGTCATAGCGTTTTTGCTCTTCACCCTCGTCCCCGCTGGTGATCACCAGGCCGGACTCGGTCAGCAGCGGGTCGTCGTAGCGGGGAAACACCCCCGCCAGCGTGCGCCAGCCCTCAGGCGCATAGCCCATGCCAAAGCGCGCGGCCACCGCGCCGGTCAGGCCGCGCTTCTTGAGGTAGGCCACCGCCCGCGGGCTGGCCTTGAGGGCTGCGCGGTAGTGCTCGCCGGCCTTGGCCAGCACGTCGCTGAGGGTGGCACGTTGGGCTTTTTCGGCCTCGGCGCGGGCCCGGTCTTCGGGGCTGTCCTCGCGTTCGGGCACTTTCAGGCCGACCTGCTGGGCCAGGTCGCGTACTGCGTCCATGAAGGACAGGCCGCTGTACTCGGTCAGGAAGCGGATCGCGTCACCGTGCACGCCGCAGCCAAAGCAGTGGTAGGTCTGGCGCGACGGGCTGACGATGAAGCTGGGCGATTTTTCGCCGTGGAACGGGCACAGGCCCTTGTGGTTGATGCCGGCTTTTTTAAGCTCGACATGGCGGCCCACCACCTCGACGACATCGACGCGGGACAGCAGATCGGGGATGAAACCTTGGGGCAGCACCGGCCGAGTCTATCCAAGCCGGGCGCCAGCGCCCCGCGGTGTTGCGCCAGAAGTCAGTCGCTGCCCAGGCTGCGGGGCGGGGGCAGCAGCACCGGCGGCGCCGATGCGGTGTGCGCCGCTGTCGTCGACGCGCCTGCGCCGCCCGATACCGCTGCATGGGGCGCCGAGCTGAGCACAAAAAGGCCTTTCCACTCGCGCACCCAGGGCCCAACCTCGGCTGCCGGCATCGGCAGCGCAATGCCGTTGCCCTGGCCGATGTCGCAGCCCATGTCCATCAACATGCGGGCCTGGGCGGCGGTCTCGACGCCTTCGGCCACCACCACGCAGCCAAAGGTGCCCGACAGGCTGATCACGCCCTCGACGATCGCCCGGTCCTGCGGGTCGGTCAGCATGTTTTGCACAAACGAACGGTCGATCTTGAGCACCTGCACCGGCAGCCGTTTGAGGTAGGTGAGGGTGGAGTAGCCCGTGCCGAAGTCGTCCAGCGCCCAACGCACACCCAGCCTGGCGCAGCGCTCCAGCACGGCCGAGGTGAAGCCGATGTCGGTGAGGGCGGCGGTCTCCAGCACCTCCAGCTCCAGCCGTGGCCCCAGTGGCCGTTGGTGGCGCGCCAGCAGCTCGCCCAGGCGTTGCGCAAAGTCGGGCTCTTGCAGGTGCCGGGCGGCGATGTTGACGCTGACCGAGATGTCCAGCCCCTGGTTTTGCCAGACCTCCAGTTGGTCCAGCGCCCGCGCCAGCACGTAGTCGCCCACCCGGGCCGACAGCCCCGTGTGCTCGATCAGTGGCAAAAATTGCGCAGGCGGCACGACGCCGTGTTCGGGGTGGTTCCAGCGCAGCAGGGCCTCGACGCCCAGCACCACGCCGCGCTTGAGGTCGACCTTGGGCTGGTAGTACAGCATCAGCTCACCGCGGTCCAGCGCCTCTTGCACCCGGCCGATCGCCAGCACCCGCTCCTCGGTGCGGCGGCTGTGCTCGGGGTCGAAGAACAAAAAGCCGTTGCGGCCCGATTGCTTGACGCCGTACATCGCATGGTCGGCGTGGCGCAGCAAGGTGTCGGCATCGCTGGAATCGAGCGGATAGACGGTGGCACCGACGCTGGCAGTGACGATTTCGGGCTCGGCGCCGGGGCGCAGCACGATCGGCTGCGCCACCACCCGAAGCACCCGTTCTACCGCGGCACGGGCTTCGTCCACGGTGCCGGCCCGCAGCAGCAAAACAAACTCGTCGCCGCCCAGCCGGGCGGCGCTGTCGGACCAGACCGTGCCGCGGGCGCGCAGCGCGGACCGCAGCCGGTTGGCCAACTCGGCCAGCAGCCGGTCGCCGGCGTCGTGGCCGTGGCGTTCGTTGATGGTCTTGAAGTGGTCCAGATCGAGATAGCAGACCGCCAGCAGGTAGCCATCGCGGTCGGTGGCGGCCATGGCCTCGGCCAGCAGTTGGGTCAGGCGGGCCCGGTTGGGCAGGCGGGTGAGCTCGTCGAAATGGGCCTGGCGCTCCAGCTGCTCGCGCTGCAGCCGTTGCTCGGTCACGTCGCTGACGACCAGCACGTGGTAGCGCAGCGCACCGTCGGGCCCGTTGACGGTGGACACGGTGACATGCAGCGCACAGGTGTCGCCGTTGCGGCGGCGCTCGATCACCTCGCCCACCCAGTTGCCGGTGCTGCGCAGCGCAGCCCACAGGCTGGCCTGCTGCGGTCGCCCCGCGCCGTCCATGGCACCCGGCCGCAACAGCCCGGGCACGGTGCCGATCAACTCCTCGCGCGGAATTCCGACGATGCGGCAGTAGGTGGGGTTGGCGTCGAGCAGCCGCAACTCGGCGTCGGTGACCACCAGGCCCTCGTGCAGGTGCATGAAGACGCTGGATGACAGCTGCTGCCGGTCCTCGGCACTGCGGCGGGCGCTGATGTCGGCCAGGGACGCCACCACCCGTACCGCTTCGCCGGCATGATCGCGCTCGGCCACGATCAGGTGCAGCTCGAACCAGCGCCAGCCGTCGCGCACCCGCACCTGCAGTTCGCGGCGTTGCCCGGCGCCATCGGGCCTGTGTTGGGCAGACAGCGCGCTGCGCACGGCGTCGCGGTCGTCGGTGTGCACCTTGGCCAGCCACTGGTCGAGCAGCGTGTCGTGCTCGACGTCGGGCTCGTCCATCAGGTCGCGCCAACGCGGCGAGGTGTAGCCTTGCCCGGTGCGCAGGTTCCAGTCGGCCACGCCGAGGTCAGATCCCTCCAGCGCCAGTTGCCAGCGCTCGTCCAGCCGCGTCAGCTCACCCACCTGAACGTGCGTCAGCAGCACCAGCGCCGACAGGCTGGCGGCATAGACCCATAGCAGCAGGCCACCACCGACCGGCATGGCGGCAAACGGGCCTATGCCGGCGGCCGTGGCTGCATGGGTGGTGATGGCCAGCAGCAGCACTGCGGCCGATGCCGGGCCCAGGCCGGCGCGCATGGCCAGCCAGCACAGCAGCAGGTGGGGCAGCAGCAGCAGGGCCAATGCGGGCGACAGCGCCAGTGGCGCCAGCCCCAGCGCCGTCTGCGCCGACAGCGCCAACGCCACAGCGCCGGCACTGCCAGCCAGCAGGCCCACGGTGCGCCAGCGCTGGACCGGCCGAAGCGCCTTTGCCAGGCTGAGCCAGCGGAAGGTGAGCAGCGGCACGCCAGCGACGATCAGGCCCAGGCAGTCACCCGCCCACCAGTGCAGGGCACTGACCGGCAGGTCGACAGCACTGATGCGGCCGACTATGGCCAGCCAGGCTGTGCCATTGGCGGCGCTGATGACGGTGGCGCCCAAGGCGCCGGCACCAATCAGCAGCCACAGGTCACGCCGCTGCTCCAGCCTGGGGTTGAAGTTGGCGCGTGCCAGCCACCGGGCGGCCAGCCAAGGTCCGCCGGTGTTGCCCATGGCGATGGCCAGCGCCAGCGCCGGCGATGCGCCTGCCAGTAAATTCACCAGCCAGGCGCCCAACGCGAGCGCAGGCAGTTGCCCAGGGCCCCAGCACACCAGCACGGCCAGGGCCAGACCGGCCGCCGGCCAGAACGGGCTGATCAGCGGTGACGGGCCCGGCAGCGCCAGCCCCAACTTGCCGGCGGCCAGGTAAGCCAGTGTGACCAACGTGGACCTCAACAGCCACGGCAATCGGCGCTGAAGCAGGGCGGTGGCGGCAAGCGATGTCAAGTTGGGGCAGGCGTGTAGAGGGAGGCAGGCGGCAATGGAGCGGCGCAGGGTTGTTGGATACTAGCGTGCGGTGTTGGTCCCGGGTATCCCCCAGGCAAGGCGGTATACCGGGTGCCCAAAGAACAACGGCCCGGGAAATCCCGGGCCGCAGCAAGATCCGTGGCGTGCCGGTAGCACACCCTCAAAGCGCAATCAGATCGTGAATTCTTCGATCTTGGCGCCAGCAGCCAGCGCGGCTTTGAGCCACTTGGGTTGCAGGCCACGGCCAGTCCAGCTGT
>JBKJKU010000365.1:0-24164 GCA_046597355.1 Aquabacterium sp. | reverse complement strand
GCGGGCATCGTCTTCGATGATCAGGATGTTCATGATGTGCCGTCCACCATATCAGCAGCGCCAACCAGAGGCAGGCTCAGCACCGCTTGGGTACTGCCATTGTCACTGTGCAGATGGAGCTCGCCCCCATGGGCGTGCGCCAGCGCACGCGCAATGGACAGGCCCAGGCCGCTGCCGTCCTGGCAGTGGCTGCGCGCAAGCGCGCCGCGGAAGTGACGGTCGAACACCTGCGGCAACTCGTGCGCCGGAATACCGATGCCTTCGTCACTGACGGTCACGAGCACGGTCGATGACTCTTCGGCATGCGCCTGCGTCGTCATGCGTACACGCACCTGTCCCCCAGGCTTCGAATAGCGCGTGGCGTTGTCCAGCAGTACGCCCAGCAGCTGGCGCAGCCGCAACGGGTCACCGGCCACCACATGGCTGCCTGTGCGCACAGGCACCGGGCCAAGCGCCACGCCCTGGCTCGACGCCCGGGCACTGGCCTGGACCAGAGCATCGCAAACGAGCTCGTCCAGATCGACCAGCTCGCGCACGAGCGAAAGTGAATCGATGTCACTGCGAGCCATCGCGAGCAGATCGTCGATCACCGCCGCGAGTTGTTTCGCTGTCGCAACGATGCGGGACAGGGCGTCGCGGTATTCGGCGGCCGGCTTGTCAATCCCGCGCAAGGTGATTTCCGCTTCGCCACGGATGGCGGTAGTAGGAGTCCGCAGTTCGTGGCTAATGTCGGCAAACAGACGGCGGCGCTGGTCATCAGCTTTGCGAAGCGAAGCCAGTGCGTCTGCCAGGTCACGCGTCCGCACGGCCACCTGCGCTTTCAACCGATGGCGCTGGGCAGACTCGCGTTCGCGATGCTGCTCCAGCTCGGCGGCCAATGCATTCATGCTTCGTGCCACCTCCGCAAACTCATCCTGGCCCGTTAGAGGGATGCGATGGCCCAGTTGCCCGGACTGCAGTGCGTGCGCCCCCTCGCTCAACCGCTGCAGCGGATTGCGCAAGGCGCGGCCGAAGTAGAGCGCGGCGGCCAGCGCGCTGCCTGCCAGCAGTGCCGCTGCGCCCAGCCACAGCCAACGTACCCATGTCAGCGTCGTGTCGGTAGCAGCGCGTTCTCGCTGCACTTCGGCGGCCTCGCGGCCGATGTTCTCGGCTATCAGCCTGCGCAAGTCGCGCCCCTCGGCCACGTCGAACAAGCGCGACAGCGCCTCCCATGCCTGTCCGGCGTCGGAGCCCGGTGGCAAGGGCCGGGCGTCGGCAACGGCCCGGTGCAGGGCAGCCAGGCTCTGCTCCAGCACCGCCAGAGCATCGCTGCGGCGCACGTGCTCCACGCGCGCCTGGCCGCTGCTGTCGAGGTCGATTGCCTGCGCGGCCAACACCTTCAGGCGCTGCAGCGTGCCCTGCATCGCAACTTCCAGCTCTGTGCGGGCGCCGTCGTCGGCGTTGCCGCCCAATTGCATTTGCGCCACCCAGGTGCGCAGGCGCTGCTTTTGCGCAGACAACTGGATGAAGCCGGTAGCGATGTCACTGGCCACGCGGCCGCGCAGCACCTGGCGCTCGGTGACAACTAGCGACGCGGCCGCCAGCAACGCTGCCAGAACAACCACCGAAGCAAAAAGACCAAGTACCAAGGCGAGGCGACGGCGAAACATGCGGCTATTGTGCGCAATCAGCCTTCCACTGAGCGGCGTTCATCTGATGTTCATGCGCGAGTCAGCGTCGACTCATTCTGCGCTCAGCGGCGCTTCACCCATGGCGGCTTCAATGGGCCTTGTGCCGGAGCCGATGGTTTCCGGTTTTTTAACTGTCCCCCCAACGAGGAGCATTCATGAAATCCATCCTAATCACAGGCTTGAGCGCGTTCGCCCTCGGTGCCTCAATGGCCGCGCAAGCCCAGGTGACCCTGTTCAACAAGGCCATCAGCGAACCCGAGGTGCAGGCTGCCCAGCAGGCTTGGTGCAAGGCGCTTGTCGACATCAGTGCCGCCCACACCCGCAGCGGCCAGGCGGCGGCCAAGGCCCTTGCCGAACAGGTGATCGACGCCGCCTATGGCTACCAGATGGGAGCGGTGCTCTTCAAGCCCACCTTGACCGTCAACCCGCAGACTTTCCGCCCCACGCGCGCCGGCGCACTGTCGTACTTCGTGGGCGGCGATCCGGCCTTTCCCAAGGACACCGGATTTGCCTTGAAGGGCTGGAGCAAGTGCGAGGTGGCCAACGCGGCGATCTTTATCGCGGGCGACAGCGCCAACACCCTGGGCAAGGTCAACTTCACCGGCAAGGACGGCAAGGTGACTTCTGTCGACAAGACCTGGAGCTTCGTCAAGGACGACGCCGGCAAGCTGCGCATCGTGGTGCACCACTCGTCACTGGAATTCGCGGGCATCTGAAGGTCGCCGCTGTCCCCCGCGCGGCCCGCAATTGCCGCACGGCGCTGGCGAGTCAAACCGATCCGGCGGAGGGTTGTCTGCCAGCAGGGGGAGCAGTCGGTGCTCGGTTCTGCAACCGCTGGGTGGCTGCTGTCGCGCCGGCTGCGGTACCGGGGCCTGGCGCCTGCCTGTTGGCGTCCAGGGTCACCACCCCCGGCTAGTGCAGCAGATCCTCGCCGGCGCACAGCGCGCGGGTGGCAGCGGTGATCTCCTCGAAGCGCTGCACCGCCAGCGCCAGCGGTGCGGCCGCCAGCGTGCCCGCATCGCGGCTCAACAGGGACGAGGCCTCGGCCAGTGCGGGCATGCCCAGGTTCAATGCGGCGCCCTTCACCGCATGGGCACTGCGGCTCAATGCGTCGGTGTCGGCGTCGCGCATGGCTTCGCGCATGCGGCGTGCGGCATCCTCGGCCTGGTCAAAAAAGCCGCTGTAGAGCTTGGGTGCCTGGGCGAGGCCCATCAGGTCGCGCACGCTGTGCAGGGTGGCGCGGTCCAGCAATCCGGCAATGGCCGGTGCCGCGACATCCGGCGGTGTTGGCACCGATGGCGGATTGCCGGCTGCAAAGCGGCGCTGCAACAAGGCGCGCAGTCCGTCGATCGTCAGTGGTTTGGTCAGCACCTCATCGACACCCGCGTCCAGGCAGCGCTGCTGGGTGTCGGCAAACACATCGGCGGTGATGGCCACCACGCAAACGTTGCCGGCTGGCCCGGGCAGCGTCCGGATGGCCTGGGTTGCGGCCACGCCGTCCATCACCGGCATGTGCACATCCATCAGCACCAGGTCGAAGGCGAAGGGCGGGGCTTTGTCCTGCACCGCCTCCACGGCGAGCAGGCCGTTGTCGACCAGCCGCACCTCATGCCCCAGACGCGTCAGCAGGGCCGCCAGGTACATGCGGTTGACCGGGTGGTCCTCGGCCACCAACACCCGCAGCGGGCGGTCGGCATCGGGCAGGGCTGGCGGGGCGGCCGCCTCCGTGGCGGCAACCGGCAGCAGCGGGCAGCGGAAACAAAACACGCTGCCGGCACCCGGTGTGCTGCTGACCACGATCTCGCCGCCCATCAGCCGGGCCAGGTTGCGCGATATTGCCAGCCCCAGACCGGTGCCGCCCAGCCGGGCCACCCGGCCGTCAGTGGCGCGGCCGTGGCGCTGGAACAGGTGCGCCAGGGTGTCGCGGTCCATGCCGATGCCGTTGTCGCGGACGTTGAACTCCAGCCGCGAGGGGCCGTCGCCCACCGGCGCGCCATAGCGGCAGTGCAGGACGATGGTGCCGGCGTCGGAGAACTTGATGGCGTTGCTCAGCAGGTTGAACAGCACCTGCCGCACCCGCGTGGCGTCGAGCCGCACATGCGCCGGCAGCGCCGCGTCGATCTCGATCTGCAGGCCCAGGCCCTTGGCCGCGGCGGCCGGATGCAGCAGGGCGCGGATCTCCCGCAACAAGCCCTGCAGGTTGACGCCGCTGGGCGCCAGCGCCAGCACGCCCGAGCTGAGCTTGCTCAGGTCCAGGATGTCGTCGAGCAGGCGCTGCAGGTGCTGCGCCGACTCGTCCGCCGTGAGCAGCCAGTCCGCTGTGCGCGGGTCGCGTGGCGATTCGCGCACCAGCGACAACATGCCCAGCAGGCCGTGCAGCGGCGTGCGCAGTTCGTGGCTCATGTCGGCCAGGAACTCGCTCTTGGCATCGCTGGCGGCCTCGGCCTCGATGCGCGCATCGCGCAACTGGTCGGCCAGGCGCTGCAGCCGGCTGCGGCGTTGTTCGAGCTTGCGCATCTGGCCCAGCGTGATGCCGGCAAACACGATCACCATGGCCAGCAGAAAGCCGGTCAGCGCCAGCCCGATCTGGTTGTGGTTGCGCACCTTGTCCTGCCGGTCGGTGACCTGCGCCGCCACCTGGTGGGTGGCGTCCAGCATGATCTGGTGGATCGGTGAGTTCAGCGCCTCCAGGTCGGTCAGCAGCGCCTGGGCCGCCTGCGGGCTGAGTTGCCCCCGCGGTTCGCTGCCCAGGTACAGGTCGGCGCGCCGGGTGAAGCTTTCCAGATCGCGAAACAACGCGGTGTCGCTACTGGCGCTGCCAATCAGCCGCCGCGTCCGCTCATTGCCCAGCATCGAGACCCGGCTGACGAAGATGTCGTAGCGCAATTGCAGCGCTTTGTTGTCCGGCACCTGGATGTCCTTGCGCAGTTGCTCGCGCAGCCGCAGGTATTCCATCTCGACTTGGTAGAGGTTGAGCACCAGGTAGTCGTCCTGGTACTGCACCGTGCTGTTGAGCAGGCTGTACTGGCGCGCCTGCACAAACGCGGCAGCCAGCAGGGTGGCCAGCAGCAGCAGCCCGGTCACGCCAAACCAGGGTGACAACCGTGGCGCCCCGGCGTCGTGTGCCGTATCGCCCGGCTGCTGCGGGTTGGCCCCGGCCAGCATCACAGCAGCTCGATCGCCTTCAGCTGCCAGGCGCAACGGCTGTGGTACACCGGGTTGCGCAGCTCGGCATGCTGGTCAAACGGGTAAATGATGAACAGCGGCCCCTTGTCGCGCACGGCCATCGGCTTGTCGTCCAGCAAGTGGGCCAGCAGGACGTCGTAGCGCAGCGTATCGGCCAGCGGCAGGTCGACGCGGTAATCGTTCAGCGCCACCGCCCGCAGCTGGGTGCCGTAACCCCCGGCGGCGGCCACCACGTCGCGCAGCAGAGGGCCGGTGAACTTGCGGGCCTGCGGGAACCAGGGGGTACGCGCGCTGAAACTGGCCTGCGGCAGGCGTTCCAGCATGGCCATGTCAAACACGGCGGTGCTGCCCCGGTTGGTGTCGCGAACCTTGCCGGACAAGGTCAGCAGCGCCGGGCCCTCAGGCGCATCCAGCGCCAGGGCGGCCAAGGGTGACAACAGGGGCAGCGGTGCCAGACTCAACAGCGTTCGACGTTGCATTTTCAGATCAGCCCCCAACTTCGTTTCGGGATGTTAACTGCTGCCACTGGGTTGGTTGGCCGGGGGCCAACCGCGCGCGCCTGTTCTGCCGTCGCATGGGTGACGGTGTGCGGGTTCGCCGGGATGTTGTGCGCCTGGCCACTGCGGTACACCTCGAACCTGCCCTGCCTGCCGACCCGCTGCCATGACCGCCATTGCCGCCCGACCCCACGACACCGTCTGGCCCAAACGCCTGCCGCGCCAATTGGTGCTGCCCGAGACCAGCCTGTGGGCCAACCTCGAGGTGTCGGCGCGCCGCTATCCCGACAAGCCGGCCTACCTGTTCATCGGCCAGGCCTTGAGCTTTTCAGCCTTGCAGGCCCAGGCCGAGGCACTGGCCGGCTGGCTGCAGGCGCACGGCGTGGCCAAAGGCGACCGGGTGGCCGTGTTCATGCAGAACTGCCCACAGTTCGTGGTGGCGGTGCATGCGGTGTTGCGCGCCGACGCGGTGGTGGTGCCGGTCAACCCGATGAACAAGGCCGACGAGTTCGGCCACTACATCACCGACCCCGGCACAAAAGTGGTGCTGACCACCGCCGACCTGGCCGCGGTGGTCGCCGAGGCCGACGCCCGCCTGCCTGCGGACCAGCGCCTGCG
Organism: Aquabacterium sp.; assembly: GCA_046597355.1. GTDB lineage: Bacteria > Pseudomonadota > Gammaproteobacteria > Burkholderiales > Burkholderiaceae_C > Pseudaquabacterium. The sequence goes on along the minus strand of JBKJKU010000365.1, from coordinate 18,193 downwards.
CCACCTTGTCGCCACCCGTTTTACCGACGCCATGCCCACCGAACTGGACCCGGCCGAGACCCCCAACCCGGCGCTGCTGCAGTGGCTGCTGAGCGACCCGCCGCTGCCGGCCGGCACCGTGCGCTGGACCGATGCGCTGGCCGCCGGCCACCAGCCCGGACCGCACACCGCTGCGCCCGACGACCTGGCGCTGCTGCCTTACACCAGCGGTACCACCGGCCTGCCCAAGGGCTGCATGCACAGCCACCGCACGCTGATGCACAACGTGATCGGCGGCGCGGTCTGGGGCCATGGCGGGCCAGAGGCGGTGGGCCTGGGCGTGGTGCCGATGTTCCATATCACCGGCTTCATCTACGGCGCACTCGGCTCAGTGGCGGCGGGCAGCACCACGGTGATCCTGCCGCGCTGGGACCGTGAACTGGCCGGCCGGCTGATCGCACGCCACCAGGTCAGCCACTGGACCTGCATCCCCACCATGATCATCGACCTGTTCGGCAGCCCGAACTGCGCCAGCTTCGACCTGTCGAGCCTGCGCTTTGTCTCGGGCGGCGGCGCGGCCATGCCGCAGGCGGTGGCCGAGCGGTTGCAGGCTGAATTTGGCATCACCTTTGCCGAGGGATACGGCCTGACCGAAACCGCCGCACCCACCCATGCCAACCCGCCCGAGCGGGCCAAGCTGCAGTGCCTGGGCATTCCGATCTTCGGTGTGGATTCCCGCATCATCGACCCGGACACGCTGCGCGAGCTGCCCGCCGGCGAGACCGGCGAGATCGTCAGCCACGGGCCGATGGTGTTCAAGGGCTACTGGGGCCACGCGGCCGCCACCCGGGCGGCTTTCATCCTGATCGACGGCAAGCCGTTTTTCCGCACCGGTGACCTGGGACGGCGGGACGAGGAGGGCTATTTCTTCCTGACCGACCGGCTAAAACGCATGATCAATGCCAGCGGCTTCAAGGTCTGGCCCAGCGAGGTCGAGTTGCTGTTGTTCAAGTGCCCGCTGGTGCAGGAGGCCTGCATCATCGCCAGCCGCGACGCCTACCGTGGCGAGACGGTCAAGGCGGTGATCGTGCTGCGCGAGGCGGCCCGCGCCACGGCCAAGCCCGATGACATCATCGCCTGGGCGCGCGAGCACATGGCCGCCTACAAGGTGCCGCGCATCGTCGAGTTTGCCGACGCCCTGCCCAAGAGCGGCTCGGGCAAGGTGATGTGGCGGCTGCTGCAGGAAAAAGAGCCGAATCCGGTCTGACCCTGCCCTGCAGCGGGCCGCACCGGCGGCCTCTAGCTGTGCCAGGCGAGCCGCTGCGGGCTGTCAGAAGCCCGAACCGGGCGTCAGCAGAAAAGCCGCTTCTTCAGCGGTGTCGGCCCGGCCCAACAGCGCGTTGCGGTGTGGAAATCGGCCAAAACGCGCCACGATGTCGTGGTGCTGCTGGGCCCAGTCCACCAGGCGGGCTGGGCTGGCCAGCGCCGGCTCATCCTGTTCAAGCTGCCTGAACAGCTGCAACGCGGTGCGTTGGTGCGACAGGTCCTCGGCATGCTCAAACGGCAGGTAGACAAACTGGCGCTGCACGCCGGTGAGCGCGCGGTCCAGACCCGACGCCACCAGGGCGCGTGCGATGTGCAGCGCCTGGGCGTCGCCCGCAAAGGCGCGTGCCGTGCCGCGAAAGTGGTTGCGGGTGAACTGGTCCAGCAACAGCAGTCGGGCCAGTGCCGGCAGCGCCTGCAGCGGGCGGTTGACCCAGTCCTGGGTCAGGTCGGCGTCGCCGCCGGCCAGCGCCAGCTCGATCAGTGGGCCAAAACGGCGGCCGATCTCGGCGTCGAAGGCCGCGTCCTTGCGGAACCAGGCGGTGCGGGTCTGGGCGTAGCCCGGGTCGTCGGTGGGGCCGAACCAGAAGTCCAGCACTTCGAGGGCGGTGGTGTGCATCGGGGGGTCTCCTGAGGGATGGCGGCGGGGGTGTCAGTCCAGCCGGGCGCCGGCGTCGTTCAGCGCCTTGGCCTGGCGCGGCCTCTTTGGCCGTTGACGATCACCGGCGGATCAAGCAGCGTGCCCCGCTTGTCGGTCCGCAGGCGGGTCTGCGCCAGCCGCCGGCGGCTGTGGGGGCACGGCAGGCTCATGGCTGTTCCAGCAGATCCTGGGTGTCGGGGTGGCGCCGCATGTAGGCCCGCACATAGCCGCAGACCGGGCGCACCCGCCAGCCCAGCGCCCGGGCCTGGGCCAGCACGTCCTGCACCAGGGCGGCGGCCAGGCCCTGGCCCTGCAATGCAGCGGGCACCTCGGTGTGCACGATGTGCATCACGTCGCCCACCAGCCGGTAGTCGGCAACGCAGCGGCCACCCCCGACGGCGGCTTCAAAGCGCTGCGCTGCGCGGTCATGGGTGACGGTCAAATCGGGCATGGTCAGCCTCAGGTTGGGCAGCGTACCGGCGCGGTCAGTGGGCCAGCTGCTGCCACAGGAAGGCAAATTCCAGCGCCAGCATGTCGGCTTTCTGGCGGTTGTCGGCGGCGCCGGCATGGCCGCCTTCGATGTTCTCGTAGTACAGCGGTGCGTGGCCCTGCGCCATCATGCGCGCGGCCATCTTGCGGGCGTGGCCGGGGTGTACCCGATCGTCCCGGGTGGAGGTGGTGAACAGCACCTTGGGCAGGGTCACGCCGGGTTTTACGTTCTGGTACGGGCTGTAGCCGCTGATCCAGGCCCACTCAGCAGGCTTGTCCGGGTCGCCGTATTCGGCCATCCAGGACGCGCCGGCCAGCAGCTTGTGGTAGCGCTGCATGTCCAGCAACGGCACCTGGCAGACCACCGCGGCAAACAGCTCGGGCCGCTGCAGCATCACCGCGCCTACCAGCAGGCCGCCGTTGCTGCCGCCCTGGATGCCCAGGTGCTTGGCGCTGGTGACACGGGTCGCAATCAAGTCCTCGGCCACGGCGGCAAAGTCGTCGTAGCTGCGCTGCTTGTTGGCCTGGATCGCGGCCTGGTGCCAGGCCGGACCATACTCGCCACCGCCCCGGATATTGGCCACCACCAGCACCCCGCCGTGGGCGTACCAGGCGGTACCAAATGCGCCCGAGTACCAGGGTTTCTTGGAAATCTCGAAGCCGCCGTAGCCGTTGAGCACCGTCGGGTTGTTGCCGTCAGCGACTGCGCCCTTGGGCCAGACGATGAAGTAGGGCACGCGGGTGCCGTCCTTGGACGTGGCAAAACGCTGCTCGACCCGCATGCCGCTGGCGTTGAAGTAGGCCGGCAGCGCCTTCAGCGGTGCCAGGCGGTCTTGCGCTGTGCTGCCCATCAGCAGCGAGTCGGGCGTCAGGAAGTCGGTGTAGGTGAGCTGGAAGTCCTCGCCCAGGCTGTCCTGGTGGGTGCGGTCGCGGTCCAACTCGGGGTCGTGCAGTGCGCTGGCGTGCAAGGTGCCGGGGAAGGGCGTCTTGATCTCGCGCCCGACCCAGCCACTGCCCTCGGGCCGCCAAGTCTCCAGCTTGCCGGCCACGTTGTCCAGCAGGTTGAGCAGCACCTGGCTGCGGGTGGTGCTGAAACCCGCCAACGACCGGGTGGCGCTGGGCGTGAACAGCGCCTGCAGCGGCGGCATCGTCGCGCTGTTGGCAGCAGCCAGGATCTTGTCGGCGTCACCCACCAAGAGCGAGCCGCCTGGCCAGCGGGTGCCGGCGACGGTCCAGGCGCTGCGCAACTTCACCAGCGCACGCTCGCGCCAGAAGGTGATGTCGGCGTCGTCCGGCAGGTTGATGGGCTGCAGCCGATCACCCACCAGGAGAAACTGCTGGTGGTGGTAGAAATCGGTGGACCGGGTGAAGACGGTGCGTTCAAAGCCGGGCGTGGCATCGACGCTGACGCTGACCGAGACATCCTGCGCCTGGCCCTCGAACACGGTGGTGGCCTGGGCCAGCGGCTGGCCACGCTGCCAGCGCTTGATCACCCGCGGGTAGCCTGAATCGGTCAGCGAGCCGGGGCCGAAGTCGGTGCCAACGTAAACCGCATCCCGGCTGTGCCAGGTGACGCGGCTCTTGGCCTCGGGCAGCGCAAAACCACCGTCGACAAAACGTTTGGCGGCGGTGTCGAACTCGCGCACCAGGTGGGCGTCGGCACCGCCACGCGACAAGCTGACCAGGCAGCGGGTGTAGTCCGGGCCCAGGCAGGTGGCGCCGGCCCAGACCCAGTTTTCAGCTTCGGCCCTGGCCAGCGCGTCCAGGTCGATCACCGTGTCCCAGACTGGATTCGGCTTGCGGTATTCATCCAGCGTGGTGCGGCGCCACAGGCCGCGGGGGTGGTCTGCGTCACGCCACAGGTTGTAGAACTGGGCGCCGCGCCGGCTGACGTAGGGGATCTTGTCGCGGGAATCGAGGATCGCCCGGAAGCCGTCCCGCATTGCCGCAAACCGCGGCTGCTGCGTCAGCACGGTGCGCGACTCGGCGTTGCGGGCCCGCACCCAGTCCAGGGCCCGCTCGTCCTGCACCGCCTCCAGCCACAGGTAGGGGTCGTCGCTGGTGGCGGCGGTCGCAGCGGTTGGGCCAGCGGGTGTGGCCGGGGTCGGGGCAGTCAGGGCGGTCATGGGCGTGAGCGCGGCGAGCGCGCCGATCAAGGTGCACAACAGGGCGGACTTCATGGCAAAGCCTGGCCGGCGCGGGCGGTGGGCAGGGCGCGCGGCATCAGTTGCCACCGCGCCACAGCGCCTGGGGCAGCACCTCGACCGATTGCTTGCCGTCGCTGACATAGACATGGCCGTCCTGGATGCTGACCTGCAACTGCATCGAGCGCTGGGCCATCGCCGCCAGTGCCTGGCTTTGCTCGGACGGCAGTTGCCAGATCTCCAGGTTGCGCAGCCGGCTGATCTTGTTGGCGATACCGGCATACCAGATCGGCGCCGAGTTGCTGTAGCAGTACAGCGTGACCCGGCGGGCGCGGCCACAGGCCTTGGCCAGCCGGCGGTCCTCGGGCTGGCCCACTTCGACCCAGTGCAGCAGCTGGTCGGACAGGTCTTTTTGCCACAGGTCGGGCTCGTCGGCGTCGGCCATGCCACGCGCCAGTTGCAGCGCGCCCTGGTGGTCGTCGGCGGGCACGTTGAGCGCAAAGGCCAGCAGCCGGGCCATCAACCGTTCTTCGGTCTCGGACGGCTGCAGCGGCAGTGTCAGCAGGTGGTCGCCGTAGACATTGCGGTCCATGTCGGCGATTTGCAGGTGGGCTTTGTAGATCGTGGCTTTGATGGCCATCAGGGGCGTGCTCCGTGCATGCCGTGGGTGGCAGGTGAACCCACAAGGCAAAGGCGGCACTGTGCCACAGCACCCGAACCGCCGCCGCGCTGGCGTGTCCGGGCTGGCAGGCAAATTCCCGCATGCCCGCAGCGGCATCGGCGCCAAAATGGGCCATGCCTGACCAGACAGCCCGTGCCGTGCCGAACCCCGCGCAGCCCGTACTGGCGGCTTTCCAGCGGTCGCGCCTGCGGGCTTACCGGCGCAGTGCGCCGACGGCGGTGCTGGGCAATCTGCTGGCAGCCGCACTGCTGCTGTGGAGCCTGGCCGACGTGGGGGCCACGCCGCTGCGTCCGGCCTGGCTGGGCGCGCTGGCGCTGGCGCTGGTGTTGCGCAGTGCGCTGTGGTGGCGTCAGCGTGCCCCGATAGCGCCCACCGCGCTGCAGAGCTGGATCAACCGCTACCGGGCGGTCATCGGCCTGCAGGGGCTGGTCTGGGGCGCGGTGGCGTGGTTGCCGGCCGACCTGGGTGATGCGCAGATCCAGGCGGCGTTGCTGTTTTTGCTGCTGGGTCTGACCTTTGGCGCGATGACGCTGACGTTTTTCGACATGACGGCAGCCTTGCTGTTTGCCGCCGGTGTCACCGTGCCGCTGGCCTGGCGGCTGGTGACGCTGCCGCAGCCACTGCTGCCGGCCACCCAGGTTGCCGGCGGGGTGGCAGCACTGCTGCTGGTGATGTGGATCGTCGGCGCCCGCCGGATCAACCGGGACCGCCTGGCCTGGGCCGCCACCCGCCGGGCCGAGGCTGCCAGCACGGCGGACGCGCGCACCGCGCAAGACCTGCTGGGGCTGATCTTCGAGCACGCCGGTCAGGGCATCTCGGTATTTGGCCCCGACCTGCGCCTGCGGGCCTGGAACACCCTGACGCTGGTCAACACCGGCATGCCCGCCGACCGGGTACACATCGGGCTGTCGCTGCGCGACTGTCTGCTGTGCCTGGCCCGTCAAGGTGAGTTTGGCGCGGTCGACCCCGAGCGCGAGGCCGACCGGCGGCTGGCCGTGCTGTCCAGCCGCCACGCCAGTGTGACGCGCCAGCGGCGGCCCGACGGTCGCCGCATCGAGATCCACCACAACCCGCTGCCCGACGGTGGCCTGGTGCTGGTGCATGTCGACATCACCGAGCGGCTGGCGTCGCAGGCGGTGCTGGCCGAGCAGCAGCGCATGCTGGCGCTGGTGCTCGAAAACACCGCGCAGGGCTTCTGGTACATCGACAACAACCAGTGCACCACCGACGCCAACCCGGCGATGTGCCGCATGCTGGGCGTCCAGCGGGACCAGATCATCGGGCGCAGCATCTACGACTATGTTGACGAGGCCAACGCCTGCATCTTCCGCGAGCATGCGCAGCTGCGCGCCAAGGGCCAGGCCGAGGGCTACGAGATCGCTTTGCGGCGTGCCGACGGCAGTGCGGTGCACTGCTTCAACAACGCCACGCCGGTGTTCGGCGCCACCGGCCGCAAGACCGGCGCGCTGGGGCTGTTCTCGGACATCAGCGTGCAAAAGCGTGCCGAGCAGCAGATCCGGCGCGCCGGCGATGCGCTGGCACAGAAGACTCAGGTGCTGGCTGCCACGCTCGACAACCTGGCGCAGGGTGTGCTCAGCGTCGATGCGCAAGGCCGCTGCAACACCTGGAACCGCCGCTTTGTCGAGCTGTTGCAGATCCCCGACGGGCTGATGCACCCCGGCCTCACGCTGGAAGACCTGCGCCAGTTCCAGTTGGTGCAAGGCCATTTTGGCGACCGGCTGGAACTGCTGGACGACACCGGGCGCCGCAATGTCCTGGGATTTGTCCAGGGCGACACCCGGACCGTGGCGCTGCGCTACCAGCGCACCCGCATCGACGGCTGTGTGCTGGAGGTGGCGTCGCATTTTGCCGCTGACGGCAGCCTCGTGCGCACCTACACCGATGTCACGTCGGCGGTGCAGGCCCAGCAGGCGCTGCGTGAGAGCGAGATGCGCTTTCGCACCATGGCCGACGGCGCGCCGGCGCTGATCTGGTTGTCCGGTGCAGACGGCCAGCAAACCTGGTTCAACCAGCGCTGGCTGGACTACACCGGCTGTTCGATGGACCTGGCGCTGGCCGGGCCGTGGGCGGACCACATCCACGCGCAGGACCTGGCGTACTGCCGCGCGCAGTTTGAGCTGGCGTTTGAGCAGCGGCGCCCGTACACGCTGGAATTCCGCCTGCGGCGCGCCGATGGCGACTGGGGCTGGATCGCCGACCAGGGTATCCCGCGGTTTGCGGCCGACGGCCGTTTCGAGGGCTACATCAGCTACGGCTGGGACATCACCGAGCGCAAGGCGGCCGAGGCCGCACTGCGCGCCGCCAAGGACGATGCGGAGACCGCGCGTGAGCAGGCCGAGCGCGCCAACCGCGCCAAGTCGGACTTTCTCTCCCGCATGTCGCACGAGCTGCGCACACCGATGAACGCGATCCTGGGCTTTGGCCAGCTGCTGCAGGCCGACACCGAGCAACCGCTCGGCCCCGTGCAGCGCCAGCGCGTGACCGAACTGCTGCGCGGCGGCCACCACCTGCTGGTGCTGATCAACGAGGTGCTCGACATCGCGCTGATCGAAGGCGGCAACCTGCACCTGGTGCTGGCGCGGGTGGATGTCAACGCGCTGGCGCACGACTGCCTCAGCCTGGTCCAACCGGTGGCCCAGGCGCGCGGCGTGGTGCTGGCGATGGCTGCCGCGGACGGGCCGGCCTGCACGGCCTGGGCCGACGCCACCCGGCTGCGCCAGGTGCTGCTCAACCTGCTGTCGAATGCGATCAAGTTCAACCGCATCGGCGGACAGGTGCGGCTGGCGTGCCGCAACGACGGCGCAACCGTGCTGATCGAGGTCTCGGACGAGGGGCCGGGCATCGCGCCCGAGCAACTGCCGCGCCTGTTCCAGGCTTTCGAGCGATTGGGCATGGACGGGGCGATCGAGGGCACCGGCATCGGGCTGGCATTGAGCCGCCACCTGGTGACGCTGATGCACGGCGAGATCGGCGTGCGCAGCGTGCCCGGCGAGGGCAGCGTGTTCTGGGTCCGCCTGCCCGTCAGCGACACCGCGTCGGCCGTGCCGCCGCCGCCCCAGGCGGCCGACCCCGCTGCGCCCAGCCCGCGCCGCCACAGCGTGCTCTACATCGAGGACAACGAGGTCAACCAGATGCTGATGGAGGGCATGCTGGCGCACCGGCCCGGTATCGACCTGCGGCTGGCCAGCCTGCCCGAAGAAGGGCTGGCGCTGGCGGCCGCCCAGCCACCGGACCTGGTGCTGCTCGACATCACGCTGCCCGGCATGGACGGCTTCGAGGTGCTGCGCCTGCTGCACGAGATACCCGCCCTGCGCACGGTGCCGGTCATCGCCGTCAGCGCCAACGCAATGCCCGCTGACCTGGAAGACGCGCAGCGTGCCGGTTTTGCCGCCTACCTGACCAAGCCGGTGCACCTGGCGCACCTGCTGGACCTGGTGGACCGCACGCTGGCGGCGCTGGACCGCACGCTGGCGGCGCTGGACAGCACGCCCGCGGCGCGGGATTGAGCGGCTGCGGGTGCAGGCTGGTGCGCCGGTGCGGGCCGGGCAACCCGGCGCTGCCTGGCCCGCTCAGGCGGGCGGGTGGGCCAGCCGCACATAGATCGGCGCAAAGGCTTCGGCTTGCGTGATCTCCAGCAGGTGCTCGCGCGACAGCTCCAGCATCGCAATGAAGGTCACCACCAGCACCGGCATGCCCCGCTGGGTGTCGAACAGCTCGTGGAACTCAGCAAAACGCCGGTTCGCCAGCTTGCGCAGCAACAGGCTCATGTGCTCGCGCACCGACAACTGCTCGCGGCTGATCTGGTGGTGCTGGTTGAGCTTGGCGCGCTTGATGATGTCGGCCCAGGCCGATTGCAGGTCGGCCACCGTCACGTCCGGCAGGCGCGGCTGCAGGCTTTGCTCGATGTGGACCTGGGCCCGCAGAAAATCGCGTCCGATCACGGGCAGCCGGTCGAGCTGGGCGGCGGCCTGCTTGATCTGCTCGTACTCCAGCAGCCGGCGCACCAGTTCGGCCCGGGGGTCGGGGCCTTCGCTGCCGTCGTCGGTCTTCTTGGGCGGCAGCAGCATGCGCGACTTGATCTCGATCAGCATCGCCGCCATCAGCAGGTATTCGCTGGCCAGCTCCAGGTTGTGCTTGCGGATCTGGTCAACGTAGGCCAGGTACTGGCGCGTCACATCGGCCAGCGGGATATCGAGGATGTTGAAGTTCTGGCGCCGGATCAGGTAGAGCAGCAGGTCGAGCGGGCCTTCAAACGCCTCCAGGAACACCTCAAGTGCATCCGGCGGGATGTAGAGGTCCAGCGGCATGTGGAACAGCGGCTCGCCATAAAGCCGCGCCAGCGCCACCCGATCGACCGGCAGGGCCTCGGGGTCGGGCAGGGGCAAGGCGCTGTCGCCGCCAGCGGGCTGTGACGCGCTGGCGCCAGCGTACGGGTCGGCCGGCAGCATGGAGTCGTGGGGTTTGGGCCGGCGGCCGCGCGCCCTTGCCGATCAGGGCTTGGCGGGCAGCGGAAAGTACACGTACGGCGTCTGCGGCACTGCGGCGCCGTCAAACTCAGCCTGGGCGCTGCGGTCGATCTGCTTGTCCCACAGCAGCGCGCGACCGGCCCGCTGTTCGGCTTCCAGCGTCGGCTTCTGGGCTTCCAGAACAGCGGCATGGCGGGCATCCAGGTCAGGGACAACCGGTTATTTTAGTCGGCCATTGGCACGCCATTTCCGGGTTTCCAGCGGCTTGCCGTGGCAGCATCGCCGCATGTCGCACGAAACCGAGCTCAAGTTCCGCATTCCTGCTGCCCGCCTGGCCGCAGTGCGGCGTGCCGTGGCCACCCGCACGGCGGTGATTGAGCCGCTGGCGGCGGTCTACCTGGACACGCCGGGCGAGCATCTGGCACAGGCCCGGGTGGCGCTGCGCCTGCGCCGCGAGGGCGTGCAGTGGGTGCAGACCCTCAAGGCCGAGGGCGCTGGCGCGATGCAGCGGCTGGAGCACAACGTGCCCCTCGGTCAACCGGGCGGTGCCGCTGATGGCGGCGCTGGGGCGGATTCGCCAATCGGCGCCAAGCGGCCCACGCACGACCTGGCCCGCCATGCCGGCACCGAGGCCGGCGCCCTGCTGACGCGGGTGCTGGCAGGCGCTGGCAACGCGCCACTGGTCGAGCGCTATGCCACCGAGGTGCAGCGCACCCGCCGCACGCTGCGGCACGGCGGCGCGCTGATCGAGCTGGCGCTGGACGAGGGCCGTATCCAGGCGGGTACGGCGTCGTGTGCGGTCTGCGAAATCGAGTTCGAGCTGCTGAGCGGCCCGCCGCAGGCGCTGTTGGCGGTGGCGTCACGCTGGGTCGATCGCTTCGGCCTGGTGCTGGATGTGCGCAGCAAGAGCGAGCGCGGCCACCGGCTGGCCACCGGCCAGGCGAGCAGCGCGCCCACCCGGGCACGTCCGTTGACCTTGTCGGCCCGCAGCGGCCTGGACAGCGTGCTGGCGGCGATGCTGGGCAATGCGCTGGGCCAGGTGCTGGCCAATGCCAGCGTGCTGGCAACGCCCGACGACGCCGACGCCCCCGCTGCGGCTGCGGCTGCGGCGGCCGCTGCGGCCGGCGCTGCGCCGGCCCACCATCCCCTGCCGAACCCCGAACTGCTGCACCAGCTGCGGGTTGGCCTGCGCCGGCTGCGCACGGTGCTGACCTTGTTTGCTGGGCTGCTGCCGCCGGCGGTGACCGGCCTTTCGCCGGCCCTGGCCACCCTGTTTGCCCAGCTCGGCGCAGCGCGCGACCGGGACGCCATGGCCGAGTGGCTGTGGCCGGCCCTGCAGGCTGCGGGTGCACCGGCCATGCCGCTGTCGGCCGACCCGGACACCGGCGGGCCCCAGGCGCTGGCGGCGTTGCTGGCGTCGCCCGCGGTGCAGCAGCTGTGGCTGGGCATGCTGGACGCCACGCTGCCAGGCGCACTGGTCCGGCCCGACCCGGCCCTGGGCGCCGACCCGGCGGCCCGCACCGCGCCCTCCGTTCGCCAGGGGTTGCGCGAGCCACTGCAGCGGCTGCTGCGCCAGGTGCGCCGCGACGCGGCCCGGTTCGATCAATTGGACACCACGGCCCGCCACCGGCTGCGCCGCCGCATCAAGCGCTTGCGCTACGCGGTCGAGCTGAGTGCCTCGCTGTGGCCGGCCAAGCGCTGTGCCCGTTTCTTGCGGGCGCTGCAACGGGCCCAGACGCCATTGGGCGCGTTCAACGACAGCGTGGTGGCGCAGGACTATTGCCAGGCGCTGGTGGCACGAGACCCGCAAGCCTGGTTTGCGGTCGGTTGGCTGGCGGCCCACCGGCAGTCGCTGGAGCCGCCCTGCACCCAGGCGCTGGCGCGGCTTTCCAAGGCCGGCGGCTTCGGGTGACCTGAGCCCACGCTGCCGTCGCCATCGCCATCGCCGTCGCCGTCGCCGCCGCGGGCCACCGCCGCTCAGGGCGGCATGGGGATGGCCCGCAGGGCGGCGTCCACCGTGGGCACGATCTGTCCGGCGCCCAGCTCGGCCTCGAAGCCCGACCGGCGTATCAAGCCCAGCGGTTGCGGGTTGATGCCGGCCAGCACCAGCGCCACACCGGCCCGCTTGAAGCTGCGGTGCAACTGCTGCAGGGCATCGAGGCCCGAGGTGTCGACCGAGATCAGGCGGTGCATCTCCAGCACCACGCAGCGGGTGCCGGGCGGCAATTGCGCCGGCAGCGCCTCGATCTTGCCCACCGCGCCGAAAAACAATGCGCCGAACAGCTCGAACACCGCCACGCCCGGGGGCAGCGCAGCCGCTGCGCCGGTGTGGGCCACCGGTGTGACTGAAAACAGCGCGCTCATGCGGACGATGAAAAACCCGCAGGCCATCAACAGGCCCATCTCCACCGCCACTGTCAGGTCGAACACCACCGTCAGCACGAAGGTGCCCACCAACGTGGCCCGGTAGGGCAGCAAAAAATGCCGCAGCCGGGCAAACTCACGCCACTCGCCCATGTTCCAGGCCACGAACAACAAGATGCCGGCCAACGCCGCCAGCGGCACATGCAGCGCCAGTGGCGCCGCCACCAGCACGATGGCCAGCAGTGCAGCGGCATGCACGATGCCCGCCACCGGCGAGGTGGCACCGGCGCGCACATTGGTCACGGTGCGGGCAATGGTGCCGGTGGCCGGGATGCCACCAAAAAACGGCACCACCAGGTTGGCGATGCCCTGCGCGATCAGCTCCTGGTTGGGGTCGTGGCGGGCAAACTGCGGCGCCATGTTGTCGGCCACCCGCGCGCACAGCAGCGATTCGATCGCGCCCAGCAACGCTATCGTGACGGTGGGGATCACCAGCAGCCTGGCGGTGGCCCAGCTGAACTCGGGCAGCGCAAATCCCGGCAGCGCCTGCGGGATACCGCCAAAACGTGATCCGATCGTCTCGACCGGCAGGTCGAGGGCAACCACCGCGGCGGTGGCCAGCACCAGCGCGACGATGGTGCCAGGCAGGTGTGCGGACCAGCGCCGCAGGTGCGGCAGCAGGCCCCGCGGCGCCAGCGGCATGGTGTAGCTCTTGGGCCACACGATCACCAGGCCCAGGCAGGCCAGGCCCAGGCCGAAGGCGGTGGGGTTGAAGCTGTCCAGGTGGCCGACCAGCGCCGCGATCTGGCTGAAAAAATCGCCCGGCATCTTGCCGATTTGCAACCCCATCAGGTCTTTGAGTTGCGACAGCCCGATCAGCACCGCGATGCCGTTGGTGAAGCCGATCACGATCGACACCGGGATGTAGCGCACCAGCACCCCCAGCTTGAGCCAGCCCATCACCATCAGCAGCAGCCCCGACAGCGAGGTGGCGATCAGCAGGTTGGCCAGGCCGTAGCGCTCGACGATGCCGTAGACGATGACGATGAACGCGCCCGCCGGGCCGCCAATCTGCACCTGCGAGCCGCCCAACGCCGAAATCAAGAAGCCCGCGATGATGGCGGTGAAGATACCGGCCTCGGGCTTGACGCCACTGGCGATGGCAAAGGCCATGGCCAGTGGCAGCGCCACGATGCCGACCGTCAGTCCGGCGCCCAGGTCAGCGCCCAGGCGCTGCAGGTTGTAGCCCGCCAGCGCGTCGAGCAGGCGCGGGCGAAAGCGGTGAATCGGCAGGGGGAATCGCATGCAGGCTCCAGGCAGGTGACGGGGCTGACGGGGGACGTCAGCCGCGGCGGGCCGCCATGGTGCAGGCGCGCCAGGTAGCGCCGGCGCCTGGACATCAGGGCTACTCGGGGGCCGGCGTTGTTGCGATCCTGCATGCTGCGATGATGCCACTGTTGCTTGGTGTAACCGATGGCTGGTCAGGCGCGCGTGTTTGCCGCGCGGGCTGGGCGGTACGATGGCGACAGATTTACCGGTCCTCCCGTCGAACCCAGAGGGCATCCAGCGCATGTTGAACACAGTGATGGTGATTGACGACAGCGAGATCGACTTGCTGTTTGCCCGCATCGTGCTGGAGCGCTCGGGCGTGGCGCGGCAGCTGGTGCTGCTGGAATCGGCACATGCCGCGCTGGCGCTGCTGGTCGGCCCACCCGCCTTGGCTGTCGACCTGATCTTGCTTGACATCAACATGCCGGGCATGAACGGCTTTGAGTTTCTCGCGGCCTACGGCCAGCAATGCGCCCACCCGGCGCCGGTGATGATGCTCAGCTCGTCGCCCGACCCGGCCGACCGGGCGCAGGCCCTGCGCCATGGTTTTGTGCGCGACTACCTGACCAAGCCGCTGGCCCCTGCGATGGCCGCCCGCCTGGCCGAGCGCTTGCCGGGCTGAGCCGGGCCTGGTTTTGGATGCGGAGTCCTGCTGCCGTGATCCGCCGACCCGACGACACCCGGCCCGCGCCGCTGGACGCATTGGCCCGCCGGCCGCAGCCGGCCTGGCCATCCCGGCCCCAGGCACTGCTGCCACCGTGGCCGGTGCTGGGGTTGCTGACAGGCGCAACGCTGGGGTTGTCGCTGCTGTCGCTGGTTGGGGCCTGGCCGGCCGCGCCGCATGCACTGCAAACCCACCCTTCAGGTCTGCTCAGCACCTGGGGGCTGGCCAATGCCGTGGCGATCGTGGCCCTGGCGCGCTCGCCCCGCTGGCACTGGCCGGCGCTGCTGGCGCTGGTGGCTGTGCTCAAGCTGCTGCTGGCGGTAGGGGCGTTGGGCTGGCCCGGGTTGCCTGGGCTGGCGGGCGTGGGTGCGGTTGCGGTTTCGGGTGCGGTCGCAGGGGGTGGCGCAGCAGGTCCGCTGGCGCTGGCCTGGCTGCCGGCGCATGGCGTCGAGATCCTGCTCGGTGCCTGGCTGTTGCAGCGCGAGGGGCTGGAATCGTCCAGCCTGCGTTCGCCGGGCACGCTGTTGCGGGTGCTGCTGCTGGGCGCCTTGTTGCCGCAGGCGCTGGCGGCCGGGGTGGCGGCGGTGTGCGCGGCGCTGTTCGGCCTGGGGCCGGCGGGTTTGGTGGCGCTGGCGTGGTTCAAGGGCGCGGCGCTGGGTGCCCTTTCGGTGCTGCCGGCGGCGCTGCTGCTGGCCGGCCAGCCCCGGCAGCGGCTGCGTCTGGCGCTGGCCGATGTGCGGTTCTGGCTGCTGGCGCCGATATCGGTGGGCATCACGGTGCTGTGCCTGACCTGGCTGCCGTTTCCTTTTGTCTCGCTGGCGGTGCCGCTGTTGGTCGGGGCGATCTGGCTGGACCTGGTGGCCGTCGCGCTGCTGACGCTGCTGGTCTCGGTCGCGGTGATGCTGGTGGTGGGCATGGGTGGCGTGGTGGTGTCGCCGCTGCAGATCTACGCCGCCAGCGCGGCCTGGCTGTCAGCGGCCACTGGCGTGGCGACGGCTGCAGCCCTGCTGCCGGCGCTGGTGCTGGCCGCCGCGATGGCCGAGTTGCGCGACAGCCAGGCCCGGCTGCGGGGCCGCAAGGACGAGCTCAAGCAGACCAACGCGGCGCTGCAACTGTTTGTGCATGCAGCGTCCCACGACCTGCGTGAACCGATCAACACCATCGCCCAGTTCAGCCAGCTGATCGACCAGGACCACGGCGCTGCGCTGCCGCCCGACGTCGGGCGCTACCTGGGGCTGGTGCAGCGGGAGGCCGAACGCCTGCGCCACGGGCTGGACGACGTGCTGCGCTACGCCCAGTTGCAGGGCGCCGATCTGCCGGCGCCGCAGCCGGTGGACCTGGCACTGCTCGTCGACCCGCTGCGGCGCGCCTTGGCGCCGCGCCTGGCGGCGGCGTCAGCACGGTTGCAGGTGGCGCCGATGGCGGTGCGGGTGCGAGGCCATGCGCCGCTGCTGGCCCTGCTGCTGCACCACCTGCTGGACAACGCGCTGAAATTTGTCGCCCCCGGCCAGGCGGCCGAGATCACGCTGACGCTGCGCCACGACGCCGGCAGCGCCTGGCTGACGGTGGCCGACCGCGGTATCGGCATCTCCCCCGAGCAGCAGGCGCGCCTGTTCGAGCCGTTCCAGCGCCTGCACCTGCGGCGAGACTACGCCGGCACTGGCCTGGGCCTGGCGCTGTGCCGGCAGATTGCCCAGGCGCATGGGGGTGAGCTCACGGTGCAGTCGGCGCTGGGCGACGGCGCCCGTTTCACGCTGCGCCTGCCGCTGTGGTCTGGCCCGGACGGCGCGGTGCCGTCAGGGCTGGATGCGGCGGGTGAGCCGCGGGTCGGGTGACAGGGGGTTCCAGATCGGCGTGAAGGCAAACGGCGGCTGCGCCGGCGCGCTGGCGGTCGGCGCCGCCAGGTTCACCCGCACCCGCACCGCATGCAGCCGCGGCTCGCCAAACACCTGCAGCCGCCACAGGTTGGCAATGGTCTGGCCTTGCCGGTTCCGGAACGGCCGGTCCACGGTGTAGCGGTGGGTGTCGCCGTGCACCAGCAGCACCGGGATGGGCGCCGCGTCGGCCAGCGGCAACAGGGTCTGGCTGATGCTGAGGGCAAAACCCTGGCGTACCTCGCCGCGTGAGGGCCAGTCGTCACCCTCGGTGACCAGGGTTTCGGCCTGGGTCACCAGCACCAGCGCAGCAGCGCCTTGCTGGCGGGCGGCCGCAAAGGCAGCACTGATCCAGGCCGCGTTGGCCGCCTCACGCCCGGCGGCCTCGGCACGCAGCGCAGCGCTGGGTGCGTCTGCGCCGTTGTCCGGCCCCACGGTGTGAAAGCTGGCAAACATCACCGCCCCCGGGCCGGGGGCGCTGGACCAACGCAGGTTCTCGACCTGCAGGGCAAAGGCCGGCATCACGTCGGACTGCCGCAGCACCGCAACCGGCTGCCGGCCCAGCGACTGCGGCGCGGCAAAAAAGTGCTGGCGCAGCGCCTGCAGCCGCTCCAGCGGGTCGTCGCCGCGGCGCTGGCAATCGAACCAGTCGTTGTCGCCCGGGGTGTAGACCAGCGCACGGTCAAACAGTTGGAAGTTTTGCAACTGCAGGCGGTACTCGGTGTCGCTGCAGTCGGCCAGGCCCGACTTGAAATCGCCCACATGCAGCGTCAACGGCAGCTTCAGCGCATTGATCTGGCCAATCAGGTGGCGGTAGGCGGCGCCGGCCGTGGCGTCTGCGCCGTAGGGCATGTCGCCAAGCGCGACAAACTCGAAGCCCGGGCCGGCCGGTGGCGCGGCGCGGCCGGTGCCAGCGGACGCCTCCTCGGGCGCTGTCGGCCCGCCCGGCGGCGCTGCCCAGGCGGTTGGCAGACCGGGCCGGGCCAGCCAGCCACCAAGCGCCGCCACAGCCGCCAGCGCCGCTGCCGCGGCCAGCACCGCCCGGCGCCGGGTCACCGCACCCGCATGCCAGGCTGGGCGCCCGGTCCGGGCTCCAGCACAAAGATGCCGGGCTGGGCCTTGTCGTCGCTATGGCTGGCGGCCAGCACCATGCCCTCACTGAGGCCGAACTTCATCTTGCGCGGCGCCAGGTTGGCCACCATCACGGTGAGCTTGCCCACCAGCTGCTCGGGCGCATAGGCGCTGCTGATGCCGGAGAAGACGTTGCGGTTGCGCCCTTCGCCCACGTCCAGCGTCAGGCGCAGCAGCTTGGTGCTGCCGTCCACCCGCTCGGCATTGACGATCCGGGCCACCCGCAGGTCCACCGCGTTGAACGCATCGATGCCGATCGGGTCGGCGATCGCCTCACCGCCGGGCAGCACCACAGCGGCGGCCGGAGGCTCGGGCGGTGCCAGCAGCAGGTCCAGCTTGGCGGCATCCACCCGCTGCATCAGGTGCTGGTAGCCGGCAATCGTGTGGTGACCCAGCGCGCGGTCGGCATCGGCAAACTGCAGCGGCGACACCTGCAAAAACGCCTCCACCCGCGCGGCCAGCGCCGGCAGGATGGGTTTGAGGTAGATCGTCAGCAGGCGGAAGGCCTCGATGCAGACCGAGCACACATCGTGCAGCGCGGCCAGCTTGGCGGCGTCATCGCCGGCCTGCTTGGCCAGCTCCCACGGCTTGTGCTGGTCGACAAAGGCGTTGACCCGGTCGGCCAGCCCCATCGTCTCGCGCACCGCCTTGCCAAACTCGCGGCCCTCGTACAGCGACTCGACCGTTGCGCGGTGGGCGCGCAGGCCGTCCAGCAGCACCCGGCCTTCCACCCCCAGGTCGGCCGACAGCCGGCCCCCGAAGCGCTTGGCCAGAAAGCCGGCGGCCCGGCTGGCGATGTTGATGTACTTGCCCACCAGATCGCTGTTGACCCGGGCGATGAAGTCTTCGGCATTGAAGTCGATGTCCTCGACATGGGCGTTGAGCTTGGCGGCCAGGTAGTAGCGCAGCCATTCCGGGTCCATGCCGAGTTCGAGGTACTTCAACGGGCTGATGCCGGTGCCCCGGCTCTTGCTCATCTTGTCGTGGTTGACGGTGAGAAAGCCGTGCACATGGATGTGGTCAGGCACCTTGCGGCCTGAAAAATGCAGCGTGGCCGGCCAGAACAAGGTGTGGAAGGTGACGATGT
>JBKJKU010000344.1:0-14974 GCA_046597355.1 Aquabacterium sp. | reverse complement strand
GACACGTAGTACGGGTTGGCGCCCCAGACCAGCTTGGTCACGTCCTCCATGATCAAAAACATGGCGTAGGTCACCAGCACCAGCAGCACTTCGTCACGGCCGTAGAAAAAGCGCAGCAGGCCGCGCTCAGTCAGTGGCGCGACGATGGCCGCCACCGCGATGGCTGCCAGCAGCATGGCCACCAACGACAGCTCGGGCGCCCATTTCATGCTGGCACCCCAACCGACGAAGCTGGCCGCCGCGTACGCCCCCAGCGCATAAAAGCTGCCATGCGCGATGTTGAGGATCTTGAGCACGCCAAACACCAACGTCAGGCCGAGTGCGACGATGAACAGCCAGGACGCGTAGGTCAGGCCGTCGATGAGGATGGTCAGGAGTGCGGCCATGGGGATGTCCGGGGCTGGGTCAGGCCGTTACGGGCAGCCTTTGGCGCCGGGGAAGCCGGCCTTGATCCAGTCTTCCGACTTCATGTTGGCCGGCGGGTTGACGCACTCGGCCGGGAAGCGCTGGATGTCGTCGAGCACCACCATCTTCCTGGCCGCATCAAACCGGGTCTTGCCGATGGCAGTCTCCTGAATCGCCTGGTGGCCGTCACTCAGGGCCATGCGGATCTTGCCGGCCGGTGAATCCCACTCCAAGCCTTTCAGCGCGGCGGCGAGTTGCTCGCCGTTGGGCTTTTTGCCGCCGTTGGCCGCCATGGCTTTTTCAGCCGCCAGTTTCAGGCCCAGCAGGCTTTGCACCATGCGGTACGGGGCTTGCACCGGGTACACGCCATAGGCTTTGCTGTACAGATCCCACCACCAGTCGTTGAGCGCCGACTTGGGCGACATCAGGCCGTAGGCGCCGCGCGCGCCCAGGATCACGCCGTCGGGCATCTTCTCGCCCAGGCCGGGCAGCACATGGTCGCCGGCCGAAAACACCACCTGCGTCTTCTTGAACAGGCCGCGTGGGCCGGCCTGCAGGATGAAGGCCTGCAGATCGCCGCCCCACAGGCTGCTGTGGGTGACGTCGGCCGGCTTGGCCATCAGGGCCGAGATTTCGGTGCCGTACTGGCCAGCGCCGAACTTGGGCAACTGGTCCTCACCCACTTTGGCTGCCGGGAACAGCTTTTCCATCGACAGCGTGAAGTCCTTCTTCGAGTCCTGGCCCCAGGCGTAGTCCTGGTTGATCAGGTTGAAGCTGTCGGCCTTGATCTTGCGCGCGGCCATGTAGCGCACCAGTGCCACGTTGTCCATCGCGGCATGGCTGGCGGTGCGAAAGACATAGTTGTACTTGTTGTCCTCGAAGATGCGCGGCGTGCCGCAGTCGTAGAGGATCAGGAACTTCTTCATCTCCTCGGCCGCCGGTGCTACCGCCAGGCAGTCGCCCGAGCCGACATAGCCCACCACCGCATCGACCTTCTCGCGGTCGTACAGGTTTTTCAACTCTTGCACCTGCTTGGTGGCGCCGCCGTTTTCGTCAACGTAGACAAACTCCAGCTTCATGCCGCCAAAGCCGACCTTGTTGTACGGCGCCGGCGCCGCGCCCTTGTTGAACGCATCCAGCAGCACCTTGGCGCCGTTGACGGCCGGTATGCCAAAGCTCTCAGCCGCCTGGCCGGACAAAAAGCTGACGACGCCGACCTTGAAGGTCTCTTGCGCCTGCGTCGGCGTGAGGCCGACCAGGCACAGCGCGGCGGCGGCCGCCAGGCTGCGCAAAGGCGCGGGGTTGCGCGTGACGGTGGGTATGCCTTGGGTCTTGTGCATGGGCTGTGTCTCGGTTGTGTTGACCCGTATCGGGCTGGGGCTGGCTGGGCTATCGGCCATGATCTTTGCCCGACAAACGGCGGACCGGAACCCAATTTACCCGCAGTGGGCCTGTCCAGTCGGTGACAGTGGGCCGGAGCGGGCCGGAGCGCTGCGGCATGATGGGGCAGCCGCCCGCCCGCCCACAGCCACTGTCTCCATGCTGCCTTTTGTCCTGCACCTGCGTGTCCATCCCCGACTGGTGCTGTCGCTGGGGGTCGGCCTGACCACCGCGCTGGCCTGGCCGTACCCGGTGGGCGGCGTGGAACGCGCGCTGATCGGCTGGAATGCCGCCGTCTGGCTTTACCTGGCGCTGGTGGGCTGGATGATGGTGCGCGCCGATCACCACCTGTTGCGCCGCGTGGCCAAGGCCCAGGCCGAATCGGCAGCGACCGTGATGGCCCTGGTGAGCGCGGCTGCGGTGGCCAGTCTGGCCGGCGTGGTGTTTGAGCTCACGGCCGCCAAACTGCCCGGTGTTCGGCATGCGCTGCCGCACGTGGCGCTGGCGCTGGTCACGGTGGTGGGCGCCTGGCTGCTGATACCCACGGTGTTTGCGCTGACCTACGCCAGCCTGTTTTGCCGCACGGCGGCGGGCGAGGGCCTGAAGTTTCCGGGTGACGAGCCCGGCTTTCGTCCCGACTATGGCGATTTCTTGTACTTTGCGTTCACCATCGCGGTGGCCTCGCAAACCGCCGACATCAGCGTGACGACCCAGGTGATGCGCCGGCTGGTGCTGCTGCAGTCACTGCTGGCGTTTGGCTTCAACACCGCGGTCCTGGCGTTTACCGTCAACCTGGCGGCCAGCATGTTCTGACGGCCCGGCGGCCAGCAAGGCCTGCACCGATGCAGCAAAGCTGGCGACCGTGATCGGTTTGGCGAGGTAGCCATCGCAGCCCGCGGCGCGCATCCGGGCTTCGTCGCCCTTCATCGCGTAGGCCGTGAAGGCCACCACCACGATGTGCCGCGTGGCGGGGTCTCGCTTGAGCTGGCGTGTCAGCGCCAGCCCGTCGGTGCCCGGCATCTGGACGTCCATCAGGATCAGGTCGGGCGGGCGGGTGGCGATGCAGGTGATGGCCTTCTGTGCATCGGTGGCCACAGCGACGACAAAACCACTCGCCTCCAACACGAAGCGCGCCAACTCGATGTTCATCGGGTGGTCGTCGACGATCAGCACTTTGGCGCTCATGTCCGGCCGCCTTCCGGTGTGGTGACGGCCACCTGAGCGGTCGGTGGGCGCCAGCTGCGCAGGGTGTCGAACAATTCGGTCAGTGCGCCGCCGCCCTTGGCCAGCACGGCCTGGGCCGAGTGGGCCAGGGTGGTGTACTCGTCGTCGGTCAGCACCATGCTGGTCCAGATGAACACCGGCGTGTCACGCCACTGCGGCATCTGGCGCAGCGCGGCCAGCGTGGCAAAACCGTCAAAGTCCGGCATCATCAGATCAAGCACGATCAGGTCGGGCTTGTGCAGGCCGATCTCGCGCAGCGCCTGCCGGGCGTCGAGCCGGCAGATCGCCTGCGCGCCCAGGCGCTGCAGCGTGGCGCGCATCAGGTCCAGTGCCAGCGGGTCGTCGTCGATCACCATCACCTGCGCGGCCCGGTTGGGCGCCAGCTGCAAGCCGGCCATGGCCGACACCACCTCTTGTGCATCGATCGGTTTGCGCAGCAGGTTGGTGATGGCAAAGGTGGCGACCTGACCGGGATCGGTGCGCAGCGTCACTGCAGTGGCCGGCGCCTGCCGGCTCAGGCCGGCCCGGCGGATGCCGTCAAGCACGGCCAGGCCGTGCTGGTCCGGCAGTTGCAGCGCCAGCGTGATGCCGTCGTAGGCGGTTGCGCCTGCCTGTTGGCGGGCTTGGCCGCCGGTGGCGGCACTGTCCACGCCGATGCCCAGGCCGGACAGGCCTTGTGTCCAGTCTTGCTGCAATTGCGGGTCAGGCTCGATCACCAGCCAGCGCGGCAACGGTGTGCCGTTCAGCGGGGCAGTCATGCCATGCACCCGCGGCAGCTCCAGGTAAAACACGCTGCCCAGGCCCGGTGTGCTGCGCACCCCGGTGCTGCCGCCCTGGGCCGTCACCAGCCGGCGGGTCAGGGCCAGGCCCAGGCCGGTGCCGGCATGCTGCTTGCTGTAGCCGGCATCGAGTTGTTGGAACTCGGTGAACAGGCGTGGCAGGTCGGTGGCGGCGATGCCGATGCCGTTGTCCTCGACCTCGACCCGGAAAAACGCTGCGCCGGCTGGCATGGCGCGCAGGCTGACACGGCCACCGTCGCCGGTGAACTTGATCGCGTTCGACAGGTAGTTGTAGAGCACCTGCTTGAAGCGCGCCGGGTCGATCACCAGCCCGGTCAGCGCCGGGTCGATCAGCACCTCCACCGTCAGGTGCTTGTGCTGCACGGCGGTGTGCAGCACGGCAAAGGCCTCATGCACCAGCTGCGCCAGGTCGACCGGCTCGGGGCTGAACTCGAACTTGCCGGCCTCGACCTTGGACAGGTCCAGCACGTCGTTGATGAGCCGCAGCAGGTGGTGGCCGCTGGTGGCGATATGGCCCAGGAACGCGTGGTGCTTGGGCGATGTGGCGGGCACGGTGCCGGTCTGCAGCAGTTCGGCAAAGCCGATGATCGCGTTCAGCGGGGTGCGCAGCTCATGCGACATGTTGGCCAGGAACTGGCTCTTGAGCCGGGTGGCCTCGATGATTTGTCGGTTTTCCGCCTCCAACCGCAGCGCCTTGAGCCGGGCGTCCTCGGCCAGGCGCTGGGCGCTGATGTCGCTGACGATACCCACCATGTGGGGCACTTGACCCTCGGCCTGCAGGATATTGCCGTGCAGCCGCAGCCAGTGCAGCGAGCCATCGGGCCAGACCACGCGACAGTCGATTTGCCAGTCGGGCGCCCGTCCGGCGGGCAGGTCGTCATTCGACCGCCCGTCCGCGCCAAGCGCCTGCCCGGTCGCGGCGCGGAAGCTGCGGTCGACCTCGGTGCGGTCGTCGGGGTGCACATGGTGCAACAAGGTGTCGAAGGTCCAGTCAACCTCGTTGGGCTCACCGACGGTCAGGCCAAAGCAGGCATCGTGGCGCGGCGATCGCTGGGTGATGCCGGTGCCGAGGTTCATGTCCCACGCGCCGAGCTGCGCCGAATCCAGCACAAAACGAAGCCGGGCCTCGCCCTCGCGCAGCGCGGCCTCCGAGCGCCGCTGCGCCGACACGTCGCGCGCGATCTTGGACGCACCCACGATGTGGCCCTCGGCGTCGAGGATCGGCGAAATCGTGACCGATACCTCCAGGCGTGTGCCGTCGCGCGCCTGGCGCACGGTGTCGAACGGCGGCACGCTACGGCCCATCGCCAGGTCGGCCAGGATGCCCATCTCCTCGGTCTCGCGCTCGGCCGGGATCAGCATCTGCACCGGCTGGCCGATGGCCTGTTCGGGGCTGTAGCCGAACAGGTCCTGGGCGGCCCGGTTCCAGCTGGTGATGCGGCCGTCCAGCGTCTTGCTGATGATCGCATCGTTGGACGACGCGACGATGGCTGCCAGCCGGGCGCGCTCGGCCTCGACCCGGTTGATCGGGGTCATGTCGCGGAACACCATCGCCAGGCCCCGCACGCTGCCGTCGTCGGCGCGGGTCAGGTCGGCGCGGACCTGCAGCGCGGTGCGGTGGCCATCCCGGCTGATGGCCACCATTTGGTGGACCCGGTCCACCGTGATGCCTTGTGCTTGCATCACCTCGACCGGCGTCCTGGTCAGCATGTCCGCCGGCCGGTCCTCGCGGTCAAAAACGGTCCAGAGCGACTGCCCGCAGGCCTCGCGCTGGGTCCAGCCGGTGACCCGCTCAGCCACGGCGTTCATGCGGGTGACCTGGCCCAGCGCATCGGTGGCAATGAAGCCGGCCTCCATGCTGGCCAGAGTCACGGCCAGGTTCTGCTCGACCTCGGCCACATGCTGCTCGGCGCTGCGGCGCCGGCCCACCTCGGCCTCCAACGCGGTGATGGCGGCCTGCAACTGGGCCACGCTGGGGATTTTCAGCGCCTTGGGCAGCAGCTGCCAGATCGCGACCGCGGTGGCGATCGACAGCAAAGCGGTGCCGGCCTTGGCCAGCACCAGGGCGCCGTAGTAGGGTTGCCACACGGTCCAGATGTCGAGCACGTGGGTCAGGCCGCAGGCAAAGATGAAGGCCGAAAACAGCCCCGCCACCCAGTTGCCTGGCTGCGGACCCCGTTTGCGCAGGTAGCGCACCAGGGTCACCGGGATGGAGAAATAGGCCGTGGCGATCAGCGCGTCCGCGATCACCATGCCCCACAACAAGCCCATCGACCCGGTAAGGCAGACGGCATGCGGCAGCAAACCATTGCGGGCGAAAAACGAGGCAAGGGCGTCCATGGGACTCCTGGGCGAGCGCGTTCAATGGAAAGGGTCAAGCAGGCTTCGGTGCCTGCCGGATAGGGCGCGCTGCGGGCCTGTGCTGCACCTGATAGGCGCCAACTGCGCGCTTGCGCCAGATACTCAGCCGGACGTTGCGTTGCGTCAAGTCCGGAGATCTGTACACCTGCTACCCAATTTCCGATACCCGCCGGCATCTTGCGGCAGGCCACGTGCCCGGGCCGACCCGGGCCAAACCGCTCAGTGCCGGAAGTGCCGCGTGCCGGTGAACACCATGGCGATGCCGCGCTCATTGGCAGCGGCGATCACCTCGCCGTCGCGCATCGAGCCGCCCGGCTGGATCACGCAGCCGGCACCGGCGTCCAGCACCACGTCCAGGCCGTCCCGGAACGGGAAAAACGCGTCGCTGGCCACGGCGCTGCCGGCCAGACTGAGCCCGGCGTTGTCGGCCTTGATGCTGGCGATGCGGGCCGAATCGATGCGGCTCATCTGGCCCGCGCCCACGCCCAGTGTCATGCCGCCGGCGCAGAACACGATGGCGTTGCTCTTGACGAACTTGGCCACCTTCCAGGCAAACATCAGGTCGTCCATCTGCTGGGCGGTGGGCTGCAGCGTGGTGACCACTTTGAGCTCACCCAGGGTGACGTTTTTCGAGTCGGTGGACTGCAGCAGCATGCCGCCGCCCACCCGCTTGAAGTCCAGCAGGTTGCCCTGGTGCGACAGCGGCACCTCCAGCAGGCGCACGTTTTGTTTGGCGGCAAAGACCGCTCGCGCCTCGGGCGTGACCTGCGGGGCGATGATGACCTCGACAAACTGACGGGCCACGGCCTCGGCGGTGGCGGCGTCCAGCGGCTGGTTGAAAGCGATGATGCCGCCAAAGGCGCTGGTCGGGTCGGTCTTGAGGGCCTTGGCGTAGGCCTCGAACGCCGAGCCGCCCAGCGCCACGCCGCACGGGTTGGCGTGCTTGACGATCACGCAGGCCGGTGCGGTGAAGGTCTTGACACATTCCCAGGCCGCATCGGCGTCAGCGATGTTGTTGAACGACAGCGCCTTGCCCTGCAACTGAACCCATTGCGACAAGGTGCCTGGCGCGGGCTTGAGCTCGCGGTAGAACGCCGCGCTCTGGTGCGGGTTTTCGCCGTAGCGCATGTCCTGGGTCTTGACCAGCTGCTGGGTGAAGACGGCCGGGTACTCACCGCGCTGCGGCACGGCGGCAGGGCGGTCGTGGGCGCCATCGTCCAGCGCTGAGAGGTAGTTGCTGATCATGCCGTCGTACGCGGCGGTGTGGGCATACACCTTGCGCGCCAGGCCGAACTTGGTCTTGCGGGTCAGGCCCAGGTCGCTCAGCTCGGCCAGCACCTGGGCGTAATCACTGGGGTCGATCACCACGCCCACGTCCTGCCAGTTCTTGGCCGCGGCGCGCAGCATGGCCGGTCCGCCGATGTCGATGTTCTCGATCGCGTCCTCCAGCGTGCAGTCGGGCCGGGCGGTGGCCTGGGCAAACGGGTACAGGTTGATCACCAGCAGGTCGATGGTGGCAATGCCGTGCTCGGCCAGCGCGGCCATGTGCTCGGGGCTGTCACGCCGCGCCAGCAGGCCGCCGTGGATGCGCGGGTGCAGGGTCTTGACCCGGCCGTCCAGCATCTCCGGGAAGCCGGTGACCTCGGCCACCTCGGTCACCGGCAGTCCGGCGTCGGCCAGCAGGCGGGCGGTGCCGCCCGTGGACAGCAATTTGATGCCGCGGGCGTGCAGGGCCTGGGCAAAGTCGACGATGCCGGTCTTGTCGGACACGGAGAGCAGGGCTGTGGTCATGGTGACGGTCTTGGCAAGGATCGGGGCGGCGCCTGGGAGGCTCACTTGATCAGTTGGTGGTCCAGCAGTTTGCGGCGCAGGGTGTTGCGGTTGATGCCCAGCCATTCGGCGGCCTTGCTCTGGTTGCCCTCGGCGTGTTTCATCACCACCTCCAGCAGCGGTTTTTCCACCGTGCCGACCACCATGGCATGCACGGCGCGCGGCTCGGTGCCATGCAAATCCTTGAAATACTGCTCCAGGCTGTCACGGATGCAGTCTTCGATGTCCTTTTTGCTCATGCTTCCCGTCGGAGGAGGTCGTCGTTGGCGGCCGGGTGGGTGGCCTGGGTGGCGGCCGGGCTGGCGGCCGGGCTGGCGGCGGGTGCGGCGGCGTGGGTGGCAGCGTGGATGTCAGTTCGCGCCAGCGGCAAGCGCGGGTGCAATTCGGCCAGGCGGTCGAAATAATCGGTCACCGCAGCAATCTGGGGGCCGGTGGTTTCCAGCCGGTTCATCACCGCCCGGAAGGCGTCGCCGCCGGGCAGGCTGTGCACCGCCCAACCGATGTGCTTGCGTGCGCTGCGCACGCCGGTGAGCTCACCGTACAGCGCGTAGTGCTCGTGCAGATGCGCCACCAGCCACCGGCCCACCTCCAGCGTGCCGGGCGCCGCCAGGGTCTGGCCGGTGGCCAGAAAATGCGCGATCTCGCGGAATATCCAGGGCCGGCCCTGGGCGGCGCGGCCGATCATCAGCGCGTCGGCGCCGGTGTAGGCCAGCACGGCGGCCGCCTTGGCGGGTGAATCGATGTCGCCGTTGGCCACCACCGGCACCCGCACTGCCGCCTTGACGGCCGCCACGGTGTCGTGCTCGGCGTCGCCCCGGTAGCCCTGCTCGCGGGTGCGGCCGTGCACGGTCAGCATGGCCACGCCGGCGGATTCGGCGGCACGCGCCAGCGCCACGGCGTTGCGCTCGGTGTCGCACCAGCCGGTGCGCATCTTCAAGGTCACCGGCACGCCGCGCGGCGCACACACCGCCACCACCGCCTCGACGATGGCCAGCGCCAGTGGCTCGTCGCGCATCAGCGCTGAGCCGGCCCACTTGTTGCACACCTTCTTGGCCGGGCAGCCCATGTTGATGTCGATGATCTGCGCGCCGCGGTCGATGTTGTAGGCGGCGGCGTCGGCCAGCATCAAGGCGTCGGTGCCGGCGATCTGCACCGCGATCGGGCCGGGCTCGCCGGTGTGGTCGGTGCGGCGCGAGGTCACCATCTCGCTGACCGCATAGCCCGCGCCCAGGCGCCGGCAGAGCTGGCGGAACGGCCGGTCTGTCACACCGGCCATCGGGGCAACAAACAGCCGGTTCGGCAGCAGGTAGGGGCCGATCTGCATGGTCAGGGATGGGGGAGAAGCCGGCAGAGTTGCTGAAAAATCAGGCACCAGTATAGCCGCCGGCCTTGCGCCGGCCGGCCACTGGAAGGCCCGCCACGCCCCGTGCAGCGGCCTATGATGCTGGCGCATGGAAGCCTGGATCCAACTCCACCTGGCGGCGCTGCTGGCCGCGCTGGCCCTGCCCGAGTACGGGCTGAGCACGCTGTTCATCATCGCGCTGGTGTCGGCCACCTTGCTGCCGCTGGGGTCCGAGCCGGCGGTGATCGGCCTGGTCAAGCTCAACCCGGACCTGTTCTGGCCGGCCGTGGTGGTGGCCACGCTGGGCAACACCGTGGGCGGTGCGATCAGCTGGTGGATGGGCTATGGCGCCGAGCGGGTCTACGAGCGCGTCACCCACCACAGCGCGCAGGGTCGGGCGCTGGCCTGGTTGCGGCGGTTCGGCCCCAAGGCCTGCCTGCTGTCGTGGCTGCCATTGGTGGGCGATCCGTTGTGTGCCGTCGCCGGATGGCTGAAGATGCCGTTCTGGCCCTGCCTGGGCTACATGGCCATCGGCAAGCTGGCGCGCTACGTCACGATGACCGCCGGGTTCTTCTGGGCCCTGGAGCACTGGCCCGGCCGCTGAAAGCTTCGGCGCGGCTGATCGGTCGGGCTCCCCCCAAAATCCCGCTTCCGGGGGGTGGTGCGGTGCGCACCGGGCTGGGTCTGGTTGGCAAAATACCGGGCCATGCAGACCCATTCCGATACCGATACTGACACCCACACTGCCGCCCACGCTGATACCGGCGCTGATACCGGCGCTGATACCGGCGCTGATACCGGCGCTGACGACAGTGCCGACGCCAACACCCCGGCCTACGGCCAGCTGGTCTTGCTGTTCCAGCGCCTGCACCACCTCGAGCACCTGCAGGCCATCGCCTACTGGGACCAGGCGGCGATGATGCCGCGCGGCAGCGCCGAGGCGCGTGCCGGCGCGCTGGCCGAGGTGGCCACGCAGATGCACCGGCTGCGCACCGACCCTGGCCTGCCCGACCTGCTGGCCCGCGCGCAGCACGAGCCGCTGACCGACCACCAGCGCGCCAACCTGCGCGAGATCCAGCGCGAATGGCGCGCCGCCAACGCGCTGCCCGAAGCCCTGGTGCAGCGCACCCAGTGGGCCACCTCGCGCTGCGAGCACGCCTGGCGCACCCAGCGCCCGGCCAACGACTGGGCCGGTTTTTTGCCCAATTTCCGCGAGGTGGTGTCCGCCGCGCGTGAAGAGGCCACGCTGCTGTCGCAGGCCAGCGGCCTGCGGCCCTACGACGCGATGATGGACCGCTTCGAGCCCGGCATGACCTGCGCCCAGCTCGACCCGCTGTTTGCCGACCTGCGCCAGTGGCTGCCCGGCCTGATCCAGCAGGTGCAGGACCGCCAGCGGCACGAGCCGGTGATCACGCCGCAGGGGCCGTTCCCGATCGAGACGCAGCGCGGGCTGTGTGTGCAGGTGATGCAGCGGCTGGGCTTTGATTTCGACCGCGGCCGGCTCGATGTCAGCACCCATCCGTTTGCCGGCGGAGTGCCCGAGGACGTGCGCCTGACCACCCGCTACGAGACCGCTGAGTTCATCACCAGCCTGCTGGGCGCGATCCACGAGACCGGCCACGGCCGCTACGAGCAGATGCGGCCGCGTCGTGACCTGGGCCAGCCGGTGTCGCTGGCGCGGTCGATGGGCATCCACGAGAGCCAGAGCCTGTCGTTCGAGATGCAGCTGGGCCGCCACCCGGGTTTTCTGGCGCTGCTGGCGCCCCTGATCCGCAGCGCGTTTGGTGACCAGCCGGCGTTTGAATTGGACAACCTGCAAAAGCTGGTCACGCGGGTGGCGCCGGGCTTGATCCGGGTCGATGCGGATGAATTGACCTACGCCCCACACGTCATGCTGCGCTACGACATCGAGCGCCGGCTTATCGAGCGCGAGATCGAGCCCGACGACGTGCCCGCGCTGTGGGACGCCGGCATGGCCGACCTGCTGGGCCAGGACACCCGCGGCAACTACCGCGACGGGCCGCTGCAGGACGTGCACTGGCCTGAAGCCATGTTTGGCTACTTTCCGTGCTACACGCTGGGCGCGATGTATGCCGCGCAGTGGTTTGCCGCGATGCGCCGCGAGACGCCCGACCTGGACCAACGCATTGGCGCGGGCGATCTGGCGCCGGTGTTCGGCTGGCTGGACCGCCACATCTGGCAGCAGGCCAGCCGCTGGCCGACCGATGAACTGGCGCGGCGCGCCAGCGGTGAGGCCTTGAACCCGGCGCACTACCGGGCCCACCTGGAAGCACGCTACGCGGGCTGACAGCCGCCGCGGCGGCGGCGCCCTAGCGCTGGGCAGCGACCCGCTTGCGCGCGGGTTTGACGGGCTTGGGCGCTGCTGCCGGCTCGGTGGTGGTCGCCTTGGCCTTGTTGCGCCGCTTCACCGCCACCGCGGGTGCCGCCCCGGCAGGTGCGTCCGCCGGTGCCACGGCGGCCTTGACCGGCGCTTTGCGGGCGGCGGGTTTTGCCTTCGCAGGCGCTGCCGCGCTGCTGGCCTTGTTTGACTGGGCCTTGCCGGGCTTGAACCTCGACGTGGACGATGGCGCGTCCACGCCTTGCAAACGCGCCACTGCGGTGGCCAGCGCATCGAGCCGGGCGCCCAGGTCGGCCAGCGTCTTGGCGCTGGGCACACCCAGCTTGGCCAGCGCACGCGCCGTGCGCTCTTCGAAGATGGTCTCCAGCTTGTCCCACTGCGCATTGGCCTTGTGGCCGACCTCGCCCGCCATCGCCGCGACCTTGCCAGCGGCGTCGCCCAGCTTTTCTTCCGCCGCGGCCTGGGTCTTGCGCTGCAGGCTCACGCCCTCTTTCATCAAGGTTTCAAACACCTTGCTGCCACCGCCCTGCGCCTTGGCAAACGCACCCAGCCCGGCCAGCCAGATCTGGTGCGCCGAGTCCTTGACGGTCTGCGCCAACTGGCTGTCGAGCAGACCGGAGGGTACGGACGCTGCCGGTTCAGCCGATTTTTGAAGTTTCTTGACCATGGGAACTCCTCGCGTTGTGGGGGACTGTGCGGACGCGGCCCTGCACGCAGCCACACCCACAGTGTAGGCAGCGCGGTTTGGGTCGTCAGCCTAATGTGTCGCCAGCACGATCGGGTGTGCCGGCCCGACCCGACCGTGAACCCGACCATGACCCCGACCGTGAACCCGACCGTGAACCGGGCCGTGCACCGGGCCGGTAACCCGGCCACCCGCGGGCCGATCCTGGGCCAACGGGGGTGACGGCAGCGCCCAGCTATCCTCCGAGCCATGTACGTGTCCTTCTTCGGCCTGCAGCAGGCGCCGTTCTCGATTGCGCCCGATCCGCGCTACCTGTTCATGAGCGAGCGCCACCGCGAGGCGCTGGCCCACCTGCTGTATGGCGTGGGCGGTGGCGGTGGCTTTGTGCTGCTGTCCGGCGAGATCGGCGCGGGCAAGACGACCGTCTGCCGCTGTTTCCTGGAGCAGGTGCCGGCCGGGTGCCAGGTGGCCTACATCTTCAACCCCAAGCTGACCGTGACCGAGCTGCTGCAGTCGGTCTGCGATGAGTTCGGCATCCCCGTGCCGGCGCAGCCTGCGGGCCTGGCAACGGTCAAGACGTACATCGATCTGCTCAACACCCACCTGCTGGCCGCCCACGCCCAGGGCCGCCAGTGTGTGCTGGTGATCGATGAGGCGCAGAACCTGTCGGCCGAGGTGCTGGAGCAGTTGCGCCTGCTGACCAACCTGGAGACCAACGAGCGCAAGCTGCTGCAGATCATACTGATTGGCCAGCCCGAATTGCGCGACATGCTGGCTGGCGCCGGCCTGGAGCAGTTGGCGCAGCGCGTGATTGCCCGCTACCACCTGGGTCCGTTGACCGCGCCGGAAACCGCCGGCTACCTGGCGCACCGGCTGGCGGTGGCCGGCCGCAGTGGTGCCGTGCCGTTCGATACCGCGGCACTGCGCCGCATCCACCAGCGCAGCGGCGGTGTGCCGCGCCGCATCAACCTGCTGGCCGACCGGGCCTTGCTGGGCGCCTACGCCGAAGGCCGGGCCCAGGTGGGCCGGCGCATCGTCGACCGCGCCGCGGCGGAGGTGTTCGATACCGGGCGGGCACCCCAGCGTGCGGGCCGCTGGCGCTGGCGCTGGGCTGGGGTGGCTGCGGGGGGCGTGGTGGGCGGCACCTTGCTGGTGCTGCTGGCGCTGCGCGCCGGGCCGTGGGGGCCTGCGGGTGGTGAACCGGTTGCGCCCCTCTTGGCGGCGGCCCAGGCATCGGCTGCGGGCCTGGCAGCGTTGCGGCCGGTAACGGTAGCGGCATCGGCGGCGTCTGCCGGCGCCAGTGCCCAAGCGGCGGTTGCCCCGGCCAGTGCCGGCACGCTGCTGCCGGCCGATGCGAGGGTTGCCGCTGTGCCCGAACTGGATCTGGCGCTGGGTCTGGGGATGTTCCCGACCGACGAGGCGCCGGCCTGGCGCAGCCTGGCCGTGCTGTGGGGGGTGGACGCCGCAACGCTGGGTGATGCCGACCCTTGCCAGGCGGTGCGCGCCCACCAGCTGCGCTGTTTCCGCACCAGCAGCGGCACGCTGGACTTGCTGCGCCAGCTCGACCGCCCGGCGCTGCTGCAGTTGCATGGGCCTGGGGCCCAGGTCCGGGTGGCGCGGCTGGTCGGCCTGGGCAGCCAGCGTGCGGTGCTGGCCACCGACGGGCAGGTTGTCACCGTGCCGGTGGACGCGCTGGCGCGGGTCTGGCGCGGCGGGTTTGCCACACTTTGGCGTACGCCGGCGGGCTATATCGATTTGCTGCAGCCGGGTGCACGCGGGCCAACGGTCGATAGCCTGGCGCAGCGGCTGGCGGTGGTGCAACGGTCGCCGCCACCGCCGCCTGGCCAGGCGCTGTCCGGCGCGCTGGCGGATCGGCTGGCGGGCTTTCAAGTGGCGCAGAGCCTGCGCCCGGACGGCATTGCCGGGCCCACCACGTTCATGCAATTGAACCGGGTGCAAGGCGTGGTCGAGCCGCGCCTGAGCCCTGACCCGCAGGAGCGATAGCCGATGTCCTACATCCTGGACGCCTTGCGCCGGGCCGAAGCCGAACGCCAGCGTGGCACTGTGCCGGGCCTGCACGCCCAACCGGCGACCGGCGCACTGCCTGCCGGTCCGGACGGGCCCCGCACGGCGCAGCGCAGTTGGCGCCCCGGTACCTGGGCCCTGGCCGGCTTGCTGCTGGCAGGCCTGCTGGCAGCCGCCGCGGGGCTGGGCTGGTTGCTCAAGCCGACACCCGCGGTTGTCGCGGTCACGCTGCCGACCGCGCCGCCACCGGCTGCGGTGCGCAGCGCCGTGCCCGCTGTGCCGCTACAGGCCGCTGCGCTGGCGGGCGGTGGGGCGCAGGCTCAACTGCCGGCACCGGCACCGGCACCGGCACCGGCACCGGCACCGGCACCGGACGGGGAACCGCCAGCGTCGTTCGCAAGGCCGTCGACGCCGGGGAAGAAGTCGACGCCGACGCCGCCGCCGGCGTCGCGACCGCGAGCGTGCCGCTGCGAGTCTCGCCCAAGGACTCCGAGGTCCGGATCGGCGGCGGAGCGTGGGCGCAGCTGCCCGACGGCCGCGCCGAGGTGACGGTTCCGCCGGAG
>JBKJKU010000210.1:0-4464 GCA_046597355.1 Aquabacterium sp. | reverse complement strand
CCCTGCCCCCTGCCGCCCTGCCGCCCTGCCCCGCTGCCCGTACTGCACACCACCTCCCCAAACCCAAGCAAGCCCAAGCCCCGCCACAGGCCTCCCCATGGACGAAGTCATCGGTCTTTTCCCCACGCCCTTCCTGCGTTTGCCGGGCCTGCTGCCGCAGCCGCTGGTGGACGGCCTGGTCGCGCATTTCAGCCGGCTGGCGCTGCGGGACAACAGCTCGTCGGCCAACCTGGCGCACACCGAACTGCTCAAGCCCAGCGACAGCCCGCTGCTGGTGCAGGTGGCGGCCCTGCTCACCCCCAAGTTGGACGACTTTGGCATGCTGATGTTCGGCGAGCGGCTGGGCTGGTCGCTCAAGGAGATGTGGGTCAACCAGCTGGAGCCGGGTGGGCGCCAGGCGATGCACAACCATGCCAATAGTTTCATCTCGGGGGTGCTGTACCTGACACCCACCCACGCCTCGTCACGCACGGTCTTCATGAAGTCGCCGGGCGGCACCGACTTCGCCTTCCGCAACGACCACGCGGGCATGACGCCCGGCCCGTACAGCGCCGACAAATGGGTCAGCCCGCAGCCCGAGCCCGGCGACGGCGTGCTGTTCCCCAGCTACCTGATGCATGCCGTGCCGCCCAATGCCGGTGAGCGGCGCATCACGCTGGCCTTCAACGCAATTCCGACCCGGCTCGACTCCTGGGGCTACGCGATCGGGTTCAGCGGATGATCCGACCGGTGGTCGGGGCCGTCCGGCCCGCCGGACCGGGCCTGCGCCAGCACGCTGCCCTGCCGCTGATGCTGGCGTCGGGCTTTGCCGGCCTGGGCTACCAGGTGGTCTGGACCCAGCAATCCGCGTTGTGGCTGGGCCATGAATCGGCGGCAGTGCTGGCCGTGGTGGCGGCTTTCTTTGGCGGACTGGCCCTGGGCGCACTGCTGCTCGGGCCACGCATCGAGCGCAGCCTGCACCCCGTGCGCT
The DNA here is from genome assembly GCA_046597355.1 of Aquabacterium sp. Lineage (GTDB taxonomy): Bacteria > Pseudomonadota > Gammaproteobacteria > Burkholderiales > Burkholderiaceae_C > Pseudaquabacterium. The sequence goes on along the minus strand of JBKJKU010000210.1, from coordinate 3,494 downwards.
GGTACGCCGGCTGCGAGTTGCTGATCGCCGGCTGGAGCCTGGCGCTGGCGCTTGTGCTGCCCCAAGCCAGCGGCGCGTTGCTGGACCTGACCGGCGCGCAGCCCACACCCGCCTGGCAATGGTCGGTGGCGTTTTGCGGCACGTTTATCCTGCTGCTGCCGGCCACCGCGGCCATGGGCGCCACGCTGCCAGCGATGGAGCGGGCCATGGCGCCGCTGCGGCTGCCGGGGCGGTCGATCGCCGCGCTGTATGCCGGCAACACCGGGGGCGCGGTGATCGGCGTGCTGGCCTGCGCTTTTTGGCTGGTGCCCGCGCTGGGGCTGGCGCGCACGGCAGGCCTGTGCGCAGTGCTCAACCTGCTGTGCGCCGCGCTGGCGTTGTGGGCGTTTTCTGCGCCCTGCGGTGCCACAGCCGTTGCGTCCGGCCCAACCGCCGACCTCGCGGCCCGACTGGCCAACCCGGCCCGGCGCAAGGCACTGGCGGTGTTGGCCGCCACCGGCCTGCTCGGCATCGGCTATGAGGTGGTGGTGGTGCGGGTGCTCAGCCAGGTCACCGAGGACACGGTCTACACCTTTGCACTGCTGTTGGCGGTCTACCTGGTGGGCAGCGCACTGGGCGCGGCGGCCTACCAGCGCTGGCGTCCACGGGCGCCGCAACCGCCCGGCAAAGCCGCACTGGACGGCGGCAATTTGTCCGGCCGGGTTGCAGACCGGCCTGTAGACCGGCCTGCCGACCCGCTGTCCGGCGACACGCCCGACGGGCTCGGCGGCACGCTGGCCAGCACGCTGGCCGCCGCCTGCTTGCTGGGCGCCGCCAGCCTGTGGGCAGCCGAACGGGTCAAGGCCATCTGGCTGGACCACTGGGGCAGCAGCCTGGGCGCGGCGTTGGGCGCCGAGGCACTGCTGGCGGTGCTGGCCTTCGGCCTGCCCACCGTGGTGATGGGTGCACTCTTTGGCCACCTCAGCACCCGCGCCAGCGCAGCGGGTGCCAGCTTTGGCCAATCGTTGGGGGTCAACACCTTGGGCGCGGCCGCCGCGCCGTTGCTGTTCGGCGTGCTGGTCACCCCGGCGCTGGGGCCCAAGTGGGCGCTGCTGCTGATTGCCGCAGGCTACCTGGCACTGGCCGGACGTCAGGCCTGGGGCCGCAGGACGACCCGGACAGCGACCTGGGTCTCAGCGGCCGCCGGCCTGGCGCTGGCCGCTTGGGCGCCACCGCTGGCCTTTGTCGAACTGCCCGAGGGCGGGCGCCTGATCAGCTACCAGGAGGGTGCGGTGGCGGCCGTCAGCGTGGTGCAGGACGCCGAGGGGGTGTCCCGACTGCGCATCAACAACCGGCAGCAGGAGGGCAGCAGCACCAGCGGACGGGTGGATGCGCGGCAGGCGCTGCTGCCGTTGCTGCTGCACCCGGCGCCACGGCGTGCGCTGTTTCTGGGCCTGGGCACCGGCATGACCGCCGCCGCCGCGGCGGCCGACCCCACAGTGCAGGTGGATGCGGTCGAGTTGCTGCCCGAAGTGGTGCGCGCATCGGCCCACTTCACCGCGGCGAGCGCAGGCAACCCGACCCGCAACCCGGCTGGCAACCCGCCCGAAGCACAAGCTCGGGTGCTGGTGGCCGACGCCCGGCGCTTTGTGCGCACCAGTGCCCAGGCCTACGACGTCATCGTCTCGGACAACTTTCACCCGGCGCGCAGTGGGTCGGGCTCGCTGTACACGGTTGAACATTTTCAGGCGGTGCGGGGCCGGCTGGCCAGCGGCGGCCTGTTCTGCCAGTGGCTGCCGCTGCACCAGATGGACCTGGCCACACTGCGCAGCATCGTGCAGTCATTCCTGATCGCGTACCCGGACGGCAGCGCGCTGCTGGCCAGCAACAGCCTGCTCACCCCCGTGCTGGGCTTGGTGGGCCGCAGCGATGGCGGCCACACCACGCTGACCGCCGCGCGCCAGCGGCTGGCCAACGCCGCCGGGCCAAGGCGGCCGGTCGACTTTGGTATCGAGGACGAGTACGCGCTGCTGGGCAATTTTGTGGCCGGCCCCGGCGCGCTCGCACGGTTTGCCGGCAACGCGGTGGCCAACACCGACGACCGCCCGGTGGTGGCCTACATCGCGCCGCGCATCACCTACGCCCCCGACGCGGCACCCGGCGACCGGTTGGTGGCCTTGCTGCAACGGCTCAGCATCGACTCGACCGACCTGCTGGCCGCCACACCGCCGGACCCCGCCGGCCGCGCCGAAGCCCACCGCCTGGAGGCGTATTGGGCCGCACGCACGCAGTTCATCGTGGCGGGTCTGCAGGTCCGGCCGGCGGCCAACGCACAAGCCCTGCTGGCGCAGGTGCGCAACCCGCTGCTGGCGGTGCTGCGCACCAGCCCGGACTTCCGACCCGCCTATGACCCGCTGCTGCGCATCGCCAGCAGCCTGGCCCGCAGCGACCCGCACGCGGCCCGCGCCGTGCTGACGGATTTGGCGCAGATCCAGCCGGCCCGGCCCGAGGCTGGACTGGCGCTGCGCCAACTCGGCATCGCCATGCGCTGACGCCCGCAGCCCGAGGCAGAATCCGCCGATGCACCGCTTCACCATTTCGCTCGACGACGGCCTGGCTGAACAGTTCGACGCCTGGATCACCCAGCGCGGTTACGAAAACCGCAGCGAGGCGGTGCGCGACCTGCTGCGCGCGGAGTTGCAAAAAACCCGGCTGCGCGCCGATGAGGCGCCGCACTGCGTGGCCTGCCTGAGCTATGTCTACGAGCACCAGGCCCGCGACCTGGCCGAGCGACTGGCCAAGATCCAGCACGCCCGGCACGACCTGGTGGTGTCAACCATGCAGGTGCAGCTCGACCACAGCCACCGGCTGGAAACCACCGTGCTGCGCGGCAACACCGCGCTGGTCGCCGCGTTTGCCGACGCGGTGTGTGCCGAGCGCGGTGTGCACCACGGCAAACTCAACCTCGTCAGCGTGATGAGCCACCAGCCCCACCAGCACGGCCCCGAGCAGGCCGCGCACGTGCACCTGAAACCTGCGCACTGACGCGGGTCCGTGCGGCCGGCGGGCTGCATCCGCAGCCCGCCGGTCTGCGTAAGGTGCAAATCGGCGACAAAACTCCACCTGGCACACGATCAAATAAGAACATTTAGATAATCTTCCTACCATTGCCGCCGGCCTTGACCTGGCCCGCACGCCGCGCAGCCCATGCCTCACTCACGCTCAGCCATGCCCATCCAGCCCTTGTTACGCCCCGCCGCGCTGGCGGTGATCGCGCTGTTCGGCAGCACAACCGTGCACGCCCAGACCGCCGCGCCCAGCCCACCACCCACCGAAGCTGTGACCCTGGCCCAGGCGCCGTCCGACGGCGCCCCCACCTCGCGGGTTGAGGTCCTGGGCCATTACGACAACACCATCGGCAGCAGCGACGCCGCGTCGCAGGGCAGCATTCGGGCCGATCTGATCAAGGCCAGGCCGGCGCTGCGGCCTGGCGAGGTGCTGGAGTTTGTGCCCGG
>JBKJKU010000167.1:0-7713 GCA_046597355.1 Aquabacterium sp. | reverse complement strand
CCTGCCGGGCCAGACCTATCTGGTGTTCCTGCGCAGCCCTTACGCCCATGCCCGCATTGTCGGCATCGATACGGCGGCAGCGCTGGCCCTGCCCGGGGTGGTGGCGGTCTACACCGGCGCCGACCTGGTGGCGGCGGGGGTCAATGCCATGCCGGGCCCATCGGCCTTCCCCAGACCGAATGGCCAGCCCGGCACGTCGGCGCCGCGCCACGCGCTGGCGCCGGACCGTGTGCGCTTTGTCGGCGAGGCGGTGGCCGCCGTCGTGGCCAGCTCGGTCGCTGAAGCGTCGGCCGCCGCCGAGGCAGTCTGGGTCGATTACGAAGAACTGCCCGCGGTGGTGGATGCTTTTGCGGCCATGCGGCCCGGCGCGCCCCAGCTGTGCGACGACGCACCCGACAACATTGCCGCGGCCATGCGCCACGGCGACGCTGTGGCCACCGAGGCGGCTTTTGCGGCGGCGGCGCACACGGTTTCAGTCGATGTCTGCAACCAGCGCCTGGCGCCCAGCCCGATCGAGCCGCGCAGCGTCAGTGCGTTCGTCAACGCTGACGATGGCCGCCTGGTGGTGCGCCTGTCCAGCCAGATGCCGACTGCCGTTCGCAGCGGCCTGGTCGCTGCGCTGCCCGGGCTGGCGGTGGCCGACGTGCGGGTGTTGGTGGGCGATGTCGGTGGTGGCTTTGGCATGAAGACCGGCATCTACCCCGAGGACATTGCGGTGGCTTTTGCCGCGCGCCAGCTCAAGCGGCCCGTCAAGTGGCGGGCCGACCGGATCGAAGAGTTTTTGGCCGCGGTGCACGGCCGCGACGTCACCAGCCGGGCCGAGATGGCGCTCGACGCCCAGGGCCGTGCGCTGGCGCTGCGGGTGCGCGGTTTTGCCAATGTCGGCGGTTATGCCACCGGCACCGGTGTGGCGATCCAGTGCCTGATCGGGCCGTGGGTGTCGACCAGCATCTACGACATCCCGGTGGTCGACCTGCATTTCACCGCGGTGATGACCAACACCACGCCGACCGGGGCCTACCGCGGTGCCGGCCGGCCCGAGGCGATCTACCTGACCGAGCGGCTGATGGACGCGGCCGCGCGCAAGCTGGGCCTTGACCCGGCCGAGCTGCGCCGCCGCAACATGATTCGCCCCGAGCAGATGCCCTACAAGAACCCGATGGGCCAGCTTTACGACAGCGGCAGTTTTGAGCAAATCCTCGACCAGGGGCTGGTGCTGGCCGACTGGCACGGATTTGCAGCGCGGCGGGCCGCCTCGCAGGCCCAAGGCAAGCTGCGCGGCCGCGGCATTGCCACGTTCCTTGAATGGACCGGCGGCAACGCGATGGAAGAGCGTGTCACCGTCAACGTCACTGCCGATGGCTTTGTCGAGCTGGGCTCGGCCACGCAGGCCATGGGCCAGGGCATTGCCACCAGCTATGCGCAGCTGGCGGTGGACGTGTTCGGCGTGCCGATCGACCGCATCCGCGTGCTGCAAGGCGATACCGACCGCGCGAATGGGTTTGGCAGCGCCGGGTCACGCTCGCTGTTCACCGGCGGCTCGGCGGTGGACGTGGCGTCGCGCCGCACCATCGACGAGGCCAAGGCCCTGGCGGGCGAGGCCCTGGAAGCCCCGGCCGCCGACATCGAGTACCGCGAAGGCCGCTTCAACGTGGCCGGCACCGACTTGGGAATCGGCCTGTTCGAGCTGGCGGCGCGCCAGCCGCAAGCCCGCATCCATGTTGACAGCACCAGCTCGGCCGGCGGGCCCACCTGGCCCAACGGCTGCCACATCTGCGAGGTCGAGCTCGACCCCGCCACCGGTGAGGTGGCGGTGGTGGCCTATGCCTCGGTCAACGACATCGGGCGCGTCGTCAGCCCGACGATCGTGCAGGGCCAGGTCGAAGGCGGCGCGGTGCAGGGCATCGGCCAGGCGCTGTGCGAGCGGGTGGCCTACGACGCCGAGACCGGCCAGTTGCAAAGCGCCAGTTTCATGGACTACGCCATGCCGCATGCCGACGGGTTTCTGGGCTTCAAGACCGCGTTTGACACCTCGGTGCCCTGCAAGACCAACCCGCTGGGCGTCAAGGGCGTGGGCGAGCTGGGCACCATCGGCGCCACGCCGGCGGTGGTCAATGCGGTGATCGACGCGCTGGACCACGCCGGCCTGGGTGCAGCGGCCGAGGCCATCCAGATGCCGGTGACGGCGGAGCGGGTGTGGCGGGCGTTGAGCTTGAAGCAGTTTGATCCGTCGCCGTACCACGCTGCCTGAGCGGTTGGCGCCAAGCAACCGCCGGGGGCCCCGCATTGCCGGGCGGCGGGCGGCGTGTCTCCTGGAGGTGCGTCGCTGGCGTGTCGGGGGGATCGGCAGGAGGTCAAGCGGCCCGCAAGCACGCCACGATTTCCAGCCGCGCCGCCCGCCAGGCCGGGATGAAGCCGCCCACCACGCCCATGGCCAGCGCAAAGGCCAGCGCCTGCAGCGCAATCTGCGGCGTCAGCACAAACTTGAACGCCAGTTCGGCAAAGGTCTGGAAGTTGGTGGTCGACACGTTCACCGTCTGCATCACGCTGGCCGCGGCCAGGCCGACCACACCCCCCACGGCAGACAGCAGCAGTGACTCGGCCATGAAGGCGGCCAGCACCGCGCCGCGTCTGAAACCCAGCGCCCGCAGCGTGCCGATCTCGCCAATGCGGGATGCCACCGCGGCAAACATCGTGATCATCGCGCCCACCACCGCGCCGATCGAAAAGATCACCGCCAGGCTCAGGCCCAGGATGCTGATGAAGGTGGCCAGCGCTTCGCTCTGCTCGGCATAAAACCGCACCTCGGGCTTGGCCTCCAGGGCCAGCCGCGGGTCGGCCTCGATCCGGGCCTGGGTGGCCTCGATCAGGCCGGGATGGGTCAGGCGGAAGACGACGATCGAGTAGGCCTGGCGCCGGAAGGCCTGCAGCATCTGCTCGGCGTCGCCCCAGATTTCGGAGTCGAAGCCGCTGCGGCCGGCATCGATGCGGCCGACGATCAGCCAGTCCCGGCCGGCAAAGCGCAGCGACGCACCGATGTCGATACCGGCAAAACCGGCCGCGGTGGCCTGGCCGACCACGATCTCGGCGGTGCCGGGGCGAAACATCCGGCCTTCGACGATCCGGGCGCCCGGGCGCAACTGCAAACCCAGCTCGGACGTGCCGCGCACCGTCACGTTGCTGGGCTTGCCGTTGCTGCGCTTGGGCAGGCTGATCAGCACCACCGGCTCGGCGCTGAGCAGCGGCCGGCCCTGCGCGTCGGTGGCAATGCCGGGCAAGGTGGCCAGGATGTTGGCCTGGCTGCGCTCGATGCCGCTGTTGATCTCGGCATTGGCGCCCTTGCGCAACACCATCACGTTGTCGGGCTGGCCGGTGGCCACCAGGGTCGAGCGGATGCCCTCGCTCATCATCAAGACGGTGGCAAAAACATACACCACCAGCGCCATGCCGCCGGCCGTCAGCGCGGTGGTGACGCGCCGCACCCAGAGGTTGCGGGCGATGTAGCTGAACGGGATAGCTTTCATGCGCCGCAACCCACGGCCTCAGCCCACATGACGCAGCCCCGCCACGATATCGATCCGGCTCATGCGCCAGGCCGGCCACGCGGCGGCCACAGTGCCCACCCCCAGCGCCGCCGCCAGTTGCAACGCCATCGTCAGGGTCGAGACCTGGAACACCGGAAACAGCGTGCCCACCGCGCTGCGGAAGGCGGCCGCCAGCGGGATCGTCAGCAGCAGGCCGGCCACGCCGCCGATCGCAGCGATCAGCAGGCTCTCGCCAAACAGCAGCCGCACCACAAAGCCGGGCGAAAAGCCGAGTGCCTTGAGCGTGGCGTACTCGGCCAGGCGCTCACGCGCGGTCATGGTCATGGTGTTGGCCATCACCGCCATGATGATCAGCACGATGATCAGGCTGACCGCCTGCACCGCCACCAGGATGGCCTCGCTCATCGAGACAAAACTGAGCTGGAACGCGGCCTCGGTCTCGGTCATGGTTTCGGCCAGCGAGTTGGCGAACAGCTTGTCCACCCGCTGGCTGACCAGCGCCGCGTTGTTGGGCTCGTCGATGCCCAGGATGTAGACGCCCACCGCGTCGGCCCGGCGCGGTGCGCGCTGGCGCACTGACTCGTTCAGGTAGCTCCAGTGCATCAGCAGCTGGCTCTCGTCGGTCTTGGCATCAGCGCCGTCCCAGATGGCGCGCAGCGTGAAGGTCCAGGTGCCGGGGTAGAGGGTGCCGCGCAGGGGAATCTGGTCGCCCAGCTTCCAACCGAACTTGGTCGCCAGCTTGCGGCCCACCAGCACGCCTTGCCGGTCGCGCAGAAAGGCCAGTTTTTGCGCCTCGTCGATTTTGTATTCGGGGTACAGCGGCAGGTAGGTGGCCGGGTCCACCGCAAATTGCGGAAAGAAGTTGCGCTCGGTGATGTAGACGCCACCAAACCAGTTCGACCAGCTGACCTGGGTCACGCCCTCCACCGCGCGCAGGCGCTGAGCGTAGTTCAGCGGCAGCGCAAAGGTCAGCGAGATGTTGCTGCGGGTGATCAGCCGGGTGCTGGAGCTGCCTTCGACCCCGGCGTACCAGGCGTCGACGATGGTGCGCAGCAGGCCGAAGGCGCTGATTGCCACCACCAGCCCGACCATCGTCAGCAGCGTGCGCAGCTTGTGGCGGAAGGCGTTTTTCAGCAGCAGCTTGAACAAGAACATGGCTATGCCTGGCTGACCGGCTCAGGCGCATCGTCCACCAGCACGCCTTTTTCCAGGTGCACCATGCGGCCGGCGCGGGCGGCGGCCTTGGGGTCGTGGGTGACCATCACGATGGTCTTGCCCCGCTCGTGCACCAGCTGGTCCAGCAGCGACAGCACCTCGGCGCCGGTGCTGCGGTCCAGGTCGCCGGTGGGCTCGTCGGCGACGATCAGCACCGGGTCGGTCACCAGCGCTCGCGCAATCGCCACCCGCTGCTGCTGGCCGCCGGACAGCTCGCTCGGGTAGTGGTCGGCCCGGTCGGTCAAGCCGACCAGGTCCAGCATGGCGGCCACCCGGTCATGCCGCTCGCCGGACGACAGGCCGGTCAGCAGCAGCGGCAACTCAACGTTGTCGAAGGCCGACAGCACCGGCAGCAGGTTGTAGAACTGGAAGATGAAGCCGACGTTGGCGGCACGCCAGTCGGCGAGTTGGCCCTCGCTCAGGCCCGCGATATCGACACCGTCGATCGCTATGGTGCCGGCGCTGGGCTTGTCGATGCCGGCGATCAGGTTCAGCAGCGTGCTCTTGCCCGACCCGCTGGGGCCCATCAGCGCGATGAACTCGCCGCGGGCCACGTCCAGGTTGATATCAAGCAGCACGGGTATCGCCTGGCCGCCCCGCACATAGCCCTTGCTGAGGTGGCTGATGCGGATCAACGCCGTCATTTGGCCGTCACCGTGACCCGGGCGCCGGCCTTCAGTGCGTCAGCCGGGTTCAAGACCACACGCTCGCCGGGTTTCAAGGTGCCAGCCACCTCTTGCAGGTCGCCGATCTTGCGGCCCAGCGTCACCGGCACCGGCTCGACGCTGTCGCCCACCAGCCGGAACACCAGCTTCTTGCCGTCGCGCTCGGTGATCGCTTTGGGGTTGACGGCAATCACCGGCTTCTGGTCCTCGGCGGTGGCCGGCCGGGTCAGGAAGCTGACCTTGGCGCTCATCTCGGGCAGGATGCGGGGGTCCAGCGCCTCGAAGCGGATCTTGGTCATCACCGTGGCCTTGGCCCGGTCCACCGTGGGCACGATGCGCGACACGTTGCCGCGAAACCGCATCTCGGGCAGCGCATCCAGCGTGATCTCCACCGGCTGCTCGGGCTTGATGCGCGCCACGTTGCTCTCGGACACATCGGCCTCGACCTCGAGCGTGCGCATGTCGGCCATCGTCACCACCGCGCCCGAGGTGCCGCTGGCGCTGGAAAACGGCGTGATCATGTCGCCCACGTTGGCGTTCTTGATCAGCACCACGCCATCAAACGGCGCGCGGATCTCGGTATTGGTCTGGTTGACCTGCTGCAAACGCACCTGCGCCTGGCTCAGTCCGATGCCGGCCTGGGCGGCGGCCACCGTGGCCTGCTGGCTGGCCAGCACCGAGCGCGCCACCGCCACCCGGCGCAGCGCGCCGTCCACTGCCTGCGGCGAGATGAAGCCCTGGGCCGCCAGGTCTTGCTGGCGCTTGAGCTCGACCTGCGCGTTGTCCAACTCGGCCCGGCCCTGGCCCAGTGCGGCCTCGGCCTGCGCCCGGCTGGCCTGGGCGTGCAGCACGCCGGACTGGCTGGCGGCCACGGCGGCTTGCACATCGCTGGCGTCGAGCCGGCCGAGCAGGTCGCCCTGCTTGACCACGCTGCCCTCGCGCACCCGCAACTCGATCAGCCGGCCGGTGCCCTTGCTGGCCACCGCCGCCCGGCGCTGCGCCACCACATAGCCCGAGGCGGTCAGGTCGGCGTACTGCTGCGACGGGTAGGCCGCCAGTACCGCGCTGACCTGCACCTCGGTCTTGCGCGGCATCAGCAGCGCGGCGGCGCCAGCGGCGACCAGCAGCGCGCCCAGCACCCAGGGCCAGCGCCGGCGCCGGCGCTTGAGCACCGCGCCGCGGTCGATCTTCAGGCCGGACAGCGCGCCGGCGGGCCGGATGGCCGGGGCAGCAGCGGGTGCGGCTATGGCTGTGGTTGCGGCGGCGGCGGCGGTGGCGGAAAGCTGGGCGGGCGCGTCGGCCATGTCAGGGTCTGCGGTGATGCCAGAGCAGGCGAAGCTGCAAGCATGCCACGGCGACCAGGCCAAGTGATGTTGCGGCATGAGTGGCCTTGGGTGCCGCGCTGCCGGGTAACGCGTCGCCCGTCGTGCTACTATTTATTTTTGAGATACAAAAACTGATTTTGTATGACATCAGTGCCGCTGTCGCCAAAGTTTCAGATCGTTATACCGCGTGAGATTCGTAGGGCGCTGTCGCTGGTGCCTGGCCAGCGCCTGGAGGCCCGCTTGAAGGGTGACCGGATCGAGCTGGTGCCCATCCGGCCGATGGCGACCATGCGCGGCCTGTTGCCCGGCCTCGACACCACGGTCGAAAACGACGACGCCGAGCGGCCGTGAACGTCGTCGACTCCTGCGGATGGCTGGAATATTTGGCCGATGGCGCCAACGCCAGCTTCTTTGAGCCCGCGCTGCTGGACGAAGCGGCGCTGCTGGTGCCGGCGGTCACGCTGTTTGAGGTGACGCGCACGGTGCTGCGCCAGCGCGGGCCTGCAGCGGCCGAAACTGCGCTGGGGTTCATGATCCGCGGCAAAGTGGTTGATCTGGACGCAGCGGGCCTGCAGCGCGCTGCCCAGGCGTCGGTGGCGCATCGCCTGGCAATGGCCGATGCGCTGATCTGGCAAACCGCAACGGACCATGCGGCGGCGCTGTGGACCCAGGACGCCGATTTGTCCGGGCTGCCCGGCGTTCGCTACCGGGCCAAGCTGCCACCAGCGCCCGCCTGACCGGTGCTGCCGGCACAGCCCGCGCGGGCGATGTCCTTGAATCGGCCAGGGCCACCCCAACATCCCCAGACACGCTTCGTTGACCCTTTGCTTTCACGCCAGCGTGCCTTGCATCAACCACACGACAACAACCTCGAGCCCTTCCATGACCAAGCAAACCCACGCCTTCCAGGCCGAAGTCAAGCAGATCCTGCACCTCGTCACCCACTCGCTCTACTCCAACAAG
>JBKJKU010000019.1:0-17492 GCA_046597355.1 Aquabacterium sp. | reverse complement strand
ATATGCGGATATGTCAGCGTGACGATCTGCCGACAGTAGCTGGGGTCAGTGAGAATTTCCTGGTAACCGGTGAGCGCAGTGTTAAAAACCACTTCGCCCACTGTGAAACCGGCAGCGCCGATGGCGTTGCCTTGAAAGACCGTGCCGTCTGCGAGGGCAAGCAGGGCGGGGGGCAGGACTGGCAGCAAGTGGATGGCTCCGGAAGTCGCGCGCGCCCAGCTTTGCTCTGGCGACTGTGGCAGTCGTGAGCCGGAAGTCCGGTGAGAAACTTCGTCGTAGTTTCGCTAGGCTGCGGATGTGGCAGGAAAACCCATCGATTATAGCCTTGCGGGTTTGTCCCGATCTCGCCCCGGATGCAGCGGTTGTTCAGCCCAGCGCGGCGATGCCAGCGCGTGCAATCTGGGCGTCCTCGGTGGACTTGACGCCAGACACCCCCACCGCACCAACACAGTGGCCCTCGACCATCACCGGCACGCCGCCTTCGAGCATGCCCTCGAGCACCGGCGCACTCAGGAACGAGACCCGCCCCTGGTTGATGACGTCCTCGTAGACCTTGCTTTCGCGCCGCCCCAGCGCGGCGGTGCGGGCCTTGGCGGGCGCGATGGCGGCCGAAATCGGCGCCGCGCCGTCCAACCGCTGCAGCCACAACAGGTGGCCGCCATCGTCGACGATGGCAATCGTCACCGCCCAATGGTTGCTCAGGGCTTCAGCTTCGGCCGCAGCGGCCATGGCGCGAACATCGCTGAGGGTCAACACGGATTTGGTGTGCATGAGAACGATTCAAAAGAGTTGAGTTTGCAGTGTGCCCCAGACAAGCGCCCCGATTGCCTGCCGAACAGGCAGATCTGCCCTGCGGAACTTACACTATGCTGCGCGAGTCACACCCGCTGCAAAGTCTTGTCCCGACACACCCTCTGGAGGATCCATGAACGAACAACGCCTGCAAACCTATTCCGGCGCTACCGGCTCAGGCTCGCTGGTCACTGACAGCAACCGCGTCCTGCGCAACACCTACTGGTTGCTTGCGTTGACGATGGTGCCCACGGTGCTGGGCGCCTGGGTTGGCGTGGCATCGGGCATCACCCAGGTCATGGGCAACGGGATGAGCACCATCCTGTTCCTGGCCGGCGCGTTTGGCTTCATGTACGCCATCGAGAAGACCAAGGAATCATCGACCGGTGTTTATGTGCTGTTGGCCTTCACCTTCTTCATGGGCCTGATGTTGGCGCGCATGTTGGCGATGATCCTGGGCTTCAAGAACGGGTCGTCATTGATCATGACGGCCTTCGGCGGTACCGCCGTGGTGTTCTTCGGCATGGCCACGCTGGCCACTGTGATCAAGCGCGACCTGTCGAACATGGGCAAGTTCCTGTTCATCGGCGCACTGATCCTGCTTGTGGCCGGGGTCGTCAACATCTTCATGCAGTCCACCGCCCTGATGCTGACGCTGTCGGTGCTGGCAATCGTGATCTTCTCCGGCTTCATGCTGTTTGATATCAAGCGCGTGATCGACGGCGGCGAAACCAACTACATCAGCGCCACGCTGGCGATCTACCTGGACATCTACAACGTGTTCCAGAGCTTGCTGGCAATCCTGGGCGTGGTGGGCGGCGAGCGCGACTGACCTGTCAGCACTGCATCCCAAAAAAGGGCTCCCGCGGGAGCCCTTTTTCATGGCGCGACCGCATCAAGCCCGTCAAGCCCGCTCAAACACCGCCATGCTCTCCACATGCGCCGTGTGCGGGAACATGTTCACCGCACCGGCTGCCACGCAGCGGTAGCCCGCCTGGTGCACCAGCAGGCCGGTGTCACGCGCCAGGGTGGCCGGATTGCAGCTGACGTAGACGATGCGTGACGGCAGTGTCCAGCCCGCATTCGCTCCGGTGGGCGGCGCCCCATGCAACTCGACCAGCGCCTTGACCAGGGCAAATGCGCCCTCACGCGGTGGGTCGATCAGCCATTTGTCGGCAACGCCAAAGGCAAGGAGATCGTCCGCCGACAGCTCAAACAGGTTGCGCGCGGCAAAGCTTGCCTTTGCCGCCAGCCCGTTACGCTGAGCGTTGTCACGCGAGCGCTGCACCAGGGATTCGCTGCCCTCGATGCCCAGCACCTCACGCGCCAGGGTGGCCAGCGGCAACGTGAAATTGCCCAGGCCGCAGAACCAGTCGATCACCCGCTCTTGGGCGGTCGGCGCCAGCAGGCGCAGCGCCCGACCCACCAGCACCGTGTTGATGGCATGGTTGACCTGGGTGAAATCGGTGGGCTTGAACGGCATGGTGATGCCGAACTCAGGCAGCGAGTAGGCCAGTTCGACCCCGCCCTCGTCCAGCAGGTGCACGGTGTCCGGCCCCTTGGGCTGCAACCACCACTGAACCCCGTGCTCAAGGGCAAAGCTGCGCAAACGGTCCCGATCTGCCGGCGTCACCGGCGCCAGGTGGCGCAGCACCATTGCAATCACCAGGCCTTCGCTGCGCTCACCGATGGCCAATTCGATTTGCGGCAGGGTATCGCGCTGGTCCATGCCACCGATCAACGCCCGCAGCGGCATCAGCATCTGGCTGACCCTTGGCGGCAGTACCGGACAGACTTGCATGTCGGCCAGGTAGCGGCTCTTGCGCTCATGGAAGCCCACCAGCACGGTGCCCTTTTTGGTCACATAGCGCACCGACATCCGGGCCCGGTAGCGGTAGCCCCAGGTCGGGCCCTCGATAGGCCGCAGCATGCGCTCGGGTTTGACCTTGCCCAGGTGGTGCAGGTTGTCCTCCAGCACCCGCTGCTTGACGGCGACCTGGGCGCTGGCGTCCAGGTGCTGCATCTTGCAGCCGCCGCAAGACCCCGGATGCAGGCCGAAGTGCGGGCAACCCGGCCGCACCCGCAGCGTGCTCTCGCGCCGCATCGCGGTCATCTCGCCCTGCTCCCAGGCGCTTTTGCTGCGGCCCACCCGCACTTGCACCTGTTCTCCGGGCAAGGCGCCCTCGATGAACACCACCTTGCCCTCGGCGTTGCGGGCCACGCCCTGCGCCTCCAGATCGATCGAGTCGACCTTCAACCATTCATCACGAGCTGTCATGCTGTCGATTATCCAGTCCAGAAAAAAGCCGCCTGACGGCGGCTTTTGCGAACCCGGTCTGGGTTTATGGCTTGATGTAATCCGAGACCACTTTCCATCGGCCATCGGTGATTTGCGACAGGCGGGACAGGTCGTTGCCCAGGCGCTTGGTGGCGGTGTAGGAGTTCTTCGGCGAGCCGAACATGTCGGGCTCGATCGTCAAGGTGTCCATGGCCTTGATGAAGCTTTCGGTGCTCAGGTTGGTGCCGGCTTTTTGCGCCGCCTTGGCGAAAGTGTCGATGATGAGGTAGCCATAGACCGAGAAGACCGTCGGGTCGTCGGTGAATTTGGTCTTGTACTTGTTGGCCCAGAACCGCAGCGGCTGCGAGGCCTCGTCCAGGTAGGGGTGCTGTGCCGTCATCGTGGCATACAGCCCGTCCATCGGCTTACCGCCCAGCTTGTGGATCAGGTCGGTGTAGGACGCACTCGACCCCAGAAAGGTCGGATTGAAGCCGGTCTTGCGCGATTCGCCAATGGCGCCGATCGTTTCGCGGATGATGGTGCCCAGCACCACCAGGTCACAACCGCCGGCCTTCATGCGCGCAACCTGGGACGAAAAATCCGTCGCGCCGCGCTTGTAGCTGGTCTTCTCGATCAACTCCATGTTCATGGCCTTCAGGGCCGCCTCGGCACCGCGCATCACCTCCAGGCCGAACTCGTCGTCCTGGTACATCGTGCAGACCTTCTTCGCCCCTTTCTCCTTCATCAGCGACGGCAGCGCAGTGCGAATCTGATCGAAATAGGTGGCGGCGAACGAGTACTTGAGCTTGTGAAAAGGCTCGTACATCTCGCGTGCGGCAGTGATCGGCAGGAAGTTGACGACGTTCTTCTCGAACTGCACCGGCATCGCCGCGTTGTTGTGCGCTGTGCCGATGTGTCCGGCCATCAAGAAAATCTTGTCTTGATTGACCAGTTTTTGCGCTGCCAGCACCGCGCGCTTGGGGTCGTAGCCGGCGTCTTCGACCAGCAACTTGACCTTGCGGCCGTTGATGCCCCCTTGCTCATTGATCTCGTCCACCCGCAGTTGCATGCCGTTGCGCGACTGCTTGCCAAACGCCGCGATCGGGCCGGACAAGTCCTGGATCGTGCCGATCACGATCTCGGTCTTGCTGACGCCCTGGGTCTGGGCTTGGGCCACCGGGGCGGCCAGCAGGGCCAGCACGGTGAACGTGAGGAAAGCAGATTTCATGGCGTTGGGGCTCCGGATCAGGCAGCCGGTCGGCGCCTGCGGCCATGCTAGCGCCGGCAGCTGCGCTACTTGCCTGAGGGAAACGCTAAGCCCGCCAGCGCAAAAAAGCTCGAATACCGCGCTCAGCGGCCGGGCAGCAGCCGGGCTGGATCGATCGGCTTGCCCTGGCGTCGAATCTCGAAGTGCAGCTGCACCCGGTCGCTGTCGCTAGACCCCATCTCGGCAATCTTCTGCCCGCGCCGGACCGGCTGGTCCTCCTTGACCAGCAAGGCCTGGTTGTGGGCGTAGGCCGTCAGGTAGGTGTTGTTGTGCTTGACGATCACCAGATTGCCATAACCACGCAGGCCCGAGCCGGCATAAACCACCCGGCCATCAGCCGCCGCCAACACCGGATCACCGGCCTTGCCGTTGATTGTCAGGCCCTTTTGACGGCCTTCCTCGAAGCCCGCCAACACAGCGCCCGACGCCGGCCAGGCCCAGTTTGGCTCGTCATCCGATTCAGCCTTGGCGGCAGCCGGTGCTGCGGCGGCCACCGCAGGCGTCGGGGCACTGGCCGCGGGTGCAGGCGCCGCAACAACCGCCGTGCCCGGCGCCAAACCCGCCGGCTTGCCGTCCAGCGGCCGCGTTTCCACCTTGGTCAGCGCCACGCCCCGGCTGGCCACCAGCGCGGGATCCAGGCCGGGCGGTACCACCCGCAACACCTGTCCGACCTCGATCAAGTTGGGTTTGTCGATGTTGTTCCAGCGCGCAACATCACGCCAGTTCTGTCCGTTGTCCAGCCCGATCCGGATCAGCGTGTCACCCGGCTTGACCGAGTAGTAGCCCGGCTTGCCGGCGTTTTCGGCGCCGGGCAGGGACTTCGCGACGTCAGCCGCTGCGCCTGTCGAGTCGCCGGCCGAGCTCACCGGCGCCGCTGCAGGTGCGGACGTTGTCGGACGGCCAGGCTTGCGGTCCTCGATCGGCGCCCTGTTGGGCGCCGATGCACATCCGGCCAGCGCTGCGGCCAGAGCCAGTGCCAAAAATCCTGCGACAACCGGGCGTGACGTCGAAAACGAGGGGTGCATGGTGGCGGACCGGGACGAAGGTCGATTCAAACGATGCCAGATTTTAGAGGAACGAAATTAACGGCCTCATATTCGCTGCGCACGA
Organism: Aquabacterium sp.; assembly: GCA_046597355.1. GTDB lineage: Bacteria > Pseudomonadota > Gammaproteobacteria > Burkholderiales > Burkholderiaceae_C > Pseudaquabacterium. The sequence continues at coordinate 12,045 of JBKJKU010000019.1, read as the reverse complement.
TGCCGGTAGGGTGGCGGTCTACCACCACCAGGACCTGGCCGCGCCCGCCAGCCCGGTGCATCGGCGCCACCAGCCGGCCGCCCACGGCCAACTGGTCAAGCCAGGCCTGCGGCAGTGCATCACCACCGGCGGCGGCGATGATGCTGTCAAACGGCGCGCTCGAGGCATGGCCCAGCATGCCGTCGCCGTGCAGCAGCCGCACATGGTCCATGCGCCAGGCGGCCAAGTGGCCGCTTGCCTTGTCGAACAAGGGCCGGAGCCGTTCAATCGACACCACGCGCTTTGCCATGCGGGCCAGCAGCGCGGTCTGGTAGCCGCAGCCGGTGCCGACCTCCAGCGTGCAGCCGAGGTGCCCGCTGGCCCGGGCCTGTGCACCGTCGAACAACAGCTCGATCATGCGTGCCACAACCGACGGCTTGGAGATCGTCTGGCCATGCCCGATCGGCAGGCTGGTGTCCTCGTACGCCTGGATTGCCAGCGCGGTGTCGACAAACAAATGGCGCGGTACCGCCTGCATGGCCTCAAAAACCGGCTCGCAGCGGATACCTTCGGCTCGCAGCCGCTGCACCATGCGCTGGCGCACCTGCACCGAATCCAGACCCAGCCCTCGCGGTACAGCCTGCCTGCCCGCATCGCGGGCCGCTTCATGCACCGGCCGTTGCGGTCTCAGTGTCTCCCGTGGCCGGGCGGTGATGCCGGCACGGCCCACCCGCTCCAGCGCCAAGGGGAAGCGCGGCGACCGGACAGGGCCGCCGTCATCGCTCATGCTGCGCTTTCCAGCCGCGCGCGCCAATCGGGCAGGCGGGCGTGGTCGGTCAGGTCGACCTGCAACGGCGTGATCGATACGCAGCCATTGGCGGTGGCATGGAAATCGGTGCCCTCGCCGGCCTCGCGCGCATCCCCGGCCGGACCGATCCAGTAGATTGGCTCACCGCGCGGGTTTTGCTGGCAGATCACGCCCTCGCTGGCATGGCGCCGCCCCAGGTGCGTGATGCGCCGGGGCAAGACATCGGCATCCGGTCGGTTGGGGATATTGACGTTGAGCAGAAAAGGATGGCCTGCCAAACCCTGGGCCAGGACCTGCTGCACCACCGACCGCACCACCCGACCGGCGGCGTCCAGATCGGTCCAGCCCTTGTGAACTTGCGAAAACGCTATCGCCGGCACACCGAACAAATAGCCCTCCATTGCCGCGGCCACAGTGCCGGAGTACAGCGTGTCGTCACCCATGTTGGCGCCCTGGTTGATGCCGGACAGCACCAGGTCGGGCCGGTAGCCCAGCAGACCCGTCAAGGCCACGTGCACGCAGTCCGACGGCGTGCCGTTGACAAATCGCATGCGCGGACTGACCCCAGCCACCTCAAAGACCTGCAACGGGCGGTTCAGCGTCAGGGCGTTGGAGGTGCCGCTGGCGTTTTGCTCGGGCGCGATCACGTCGATCTCGCCCAAACCCTGCACCGCTGCCACCAACGCAGCCAGTCCGGGCGCCAAATAACCGTCGTCGTTTGCAATCAGGATGCGCATAGGTATCAGATTGTAGGCACCGTGCCCTACCCGCCCCTGCATTGGCCGCGGACAAGCCCTGCACCAACCCCTGGTTACTCTGGATGATCCGGACGCAGTTTGGCAGGCAACGAACGGCGACAACTGCGCTAGCATCCCGGTGGGGAGATATCACTATGACCGTCAAGGTCCTGATACTGGAAGACAACCCGGTCGCACGCAGCTTTTTGCGCCGCGTCGTGCGCGAAAGCTTCAGCGACACGCTGCACATCACCGAGGCAGGCGACCTGGAATCGGCACGCGCGCAGATCAGCCTGACGGGCGGCGCCACCGGCTTGCATGGTGTCGATCCGTTCAAGCTGATCATGGTTGACCTGGAGCTTCCCGACGGCAACGGCATGGAGTTGCTGGCCGAGCTGACACAGTACCCGGCCACCAAGATCGTGACCACGCTGTACTCCGACGACGACCACCTGTTCCCGGCCCTGCAGTGCGGCGCTGACGGCTACCTGCTCAAGGAAGACCGCTTTGAGGTGCTGGTCGAAGAATTGCAGAAGATCGTGCGCGGACAGCCGCCGCTGTCCCCGGCAATCGCGCGCCGGCTGCTCACCCACTTTCGCCACGGTCACCGCGGCAGCGGCGCGGCGCCGGAGTCCGGGTTTTCCATGCCGCAGGATTTCAGCACCACCAGCGGGCCGGTGCTGATCGAAAAGGTCCCCGACCACGACCGGCTGACACCCCGCGAGAGCGAGGTGCTGACCTACCTGAGCAAGGGCTTCACGATCAAGGAGATCGCCAGCCTCATGGGCATCAAGTGGTTTACCGTCAACGACCACATCAAGTCGATCTACAAGAAGCTCAACGTGTCGAGCCGGGCCGAGGCGGCCGTGCTGGCCACCAAGCAAGGCCTGGTTTGACGGGACGGCTGGAGGGCTGCTGATCGACGATGGCAGCGTCCCCGCCTCCGCCTCCGCCCAAGCCCACCGTCGGCGCCAACACCAGCGATACGCAGATCGATTCAGGCTGGCTGGGTGCGGCACTGGGCGCCCAGCGCCAGCCGCAATCAGGCCGCACGCTCCTGCGTGGCCTGCTGCTGGTGGGGCTGCTGGGCACGCTGCTGCTGACGCTGTGGCTGCACTGGCTGGCCGCCGCGCCGCACCTGCCGGGTGTCTGGCGCAACACCACTGCGGGCGGCCTGGTACTTGAGTCCAGCACCGATGCCGGCCTGCAACCGGCTGCCGGCCGGCGACTTGTAGCGCTGCTGTTGGCCGATGGCCAACGACTCGACACCAGTGCGGCCAGCCTGGTGCGGTCACCCCGCTGGACGGCGGACGGCGCGCAAGTCACTCGCAGCCTGGCGCTGCAGGTGCAGTTGGCGTTGGCAGTGACGCAACCGGTTTTGACGCTGGTCTTCGAGTCCGGTCCAAGCGTGGCGGTGTTCCCGCGGCCGCGCGGCTTGGCCGGCCTGGGTACGGCCTGCTGGCTGTTGTGCAGCCTGGCATTGGCGCTGTGCCTGGCGGCGGTCCTGGTGGGCAAGGCGGCGCCGGGGCGGGTTGCCGCGCTTTACGGCACGATGGCGTTGGCACAGGCGGCCAACCTGGCCATGATCGGCACCGAAGCACTGCCCGGCTTGGCGCTGCCTGTTGGTCTGGCGGCGTTCAGCCCAGCGCTGCGCCTGCTGACCGACCTGGCGACCGTCGCGGCAGTGCTGCACGCCGTGACGATTTACCCCGATCACCTGCCCGCAGCCCGCAAATGGGCGATGCCGGCCTGGGCGCTGGCACTGGGGGCGGCGCTGTTGCTGGGCTGGCTCGGTCAGCCTGAGCAGGACGGCTTCATGCTGCCCGCCGGCGTCGAGCGCTGGTCGTGGGGGTGGGGGTGGAGCCAGGCGCTGATGCTGGGTTACGGGCTGGCCGCGGCCGCGGTGCTGCAAGGCTCACACCGGCAACAAGGCAGCCCATTGGCCGATATGCTGCTGCGACTGGTGCTGGCGGGTTACGGTACGTTGGCCCTCTTGACCCTTGCAGTGGCCATGGCCAGTCCGGCCAGCGACGCCCAACGCCTGTTGCACTGGGCTGCCCCGGTCGTCTGGACGGTCTTCCTGGCGGCGCTGCTGGTGCTGACACCGTTTTTGTCGCACGCCCGGCAGCTGCTGCGGGAGCTGGCAATCCTGGCGGGCGCCAGCACCGTGGCCTGCTCACTGGCGCTGCTGATTGACGCGCTGTTCACACCTGACCTGCTGCTGACCTGGCTGCTGGCCTTAACTGCCGCGGTGGCGGTGTACCTGGCAGCGCGGCCCTGGATCCTGGGGCCGTTGGCGGGGTCCGGCACCTTGAGCGCCGAACGCATGTTCGACAGCCTGTACCGGGTGGCGCGGGAGCTCGAGCAGGCACCCGACCAGGCCGGGCAGCAGATCAGCGGCCTGTTGCGTGAAGTGTTCGACCCGCTTGAGATCGTGCGCACCGACAAGCCGGTGTCGCGCATTCGGGTGGCCGCGGATGGCGCCACGCTGGTGGTGCCCATCCCGCAGCTGCCGGACACCGGCGCGGCCGGCACCCGCCGCGGCACTGTCGTGCTGCGTTATGCGCGTCGCGGCCGGCGCCTGTTCACCCACGACGACCAGTTGCTGGCCGAGCGCCTGATCGAGCAGCTGCGCCGAGCCTTGGCCTATGACCGCGCAGTCGAGCAAGGCCGCACCGAAGAGCGCACCCGCATTGCCCAGGACCTGCACGACGACATCGGCGCGCGCCTGCTGACCCTGATGTACCAGGCCCAGAACCCCGAGATCGAGGAGTACATCCGCCACACCCTGCAGGACCTGAAAACCCTGACCCGCGGCCTGGCCGCCGGCAACCACCGTTTGTCGCATGCCGCAGGCGAGTGGAAGGCCGACATCACGCAGCGACTGGGCGCCACCGGCTGCGACCTGCACTGGAGCTTCTCCGCCGACCGCGACATCCTGCTGTCGGTGGTGCAGTGGTCTGGCCTGACGCGGGTGCTGCGGGAACTGGTCAACAACATCATCACCCACGCCAGGGCCACGCAGGTCGAGATTGCCGTCCACTTCGACCGCGGCCGTCTGCTGTTGACCGTGACCGACGATGGCTGTGGCCGCCAGCCGCAGACCTGGTCACACGGCCTAGGGCTGGGTGGCGTGCGCAAGCGGGTCAAACTGCTGGGCGGCCAGGTGCAGTGGTCTGAACAGGGCGAGCACGGCATCCGCTGCGAGGTGCGCGCACCGCTGTCCAGCGAAAAGGGCTGACCCGGCGCTGTCGGGCACGCGTCAAGCAGGCCAGCGGGGTCAGCGCGTGCCCTGGGTACGCATGGCCACGGATGCTGCAGACGGTCATGCCAGTTGGCGGAACTTCTTCATATTTCCGTCATAAATGACGCTCAAGTCCATGATTGGAAAGCGCTTTTGACAACTGTCCACCGTATCTGTGGATAACTTTGGGGGTAACTGGCCACCAGCAGCGCTAAGTCCTTGATTTGGCGGGGCAGGCGCTAGATTGCCAGTTCAATCGGCAGGGTCGAAAATTCATAAAAATCAATCACTTAGCACACATTTCCGCAAGATTCCGCGAACCGCTGAAAATTTCTCCTCAGTGATTTCCCGGCCGTAAGTTCTGGGGATAAGTCAATGATTTTGAAGTGCCAAGAACACAAATGCCCCGCGAGCGGGGCATTTTTTTGGCAAAGCCGGCTGCCAAGTTCGGTTTGCGCGGCTCAGCATGCAACTCCGCTTGGCAGCGGATGCGTTGGACTACTTCGTCTTGCCAGCCGACTTTGCGGCCTTGACAGCCATATCGCTGGCCGACGCAAATTGCTTGCCCGCTGTTTCAACGGCTTGCTTGGCTTGCGACTGGACCGTAGCCAATGCCGCTTGGCCTGTGCTGAGGGCGTTCTTGAACGCTGAAACCGCACCTTCGCTGCCAGCCGGCGCGTTTTTCATGGCGGCCTCGATGCTGGCAACCGCCTGGGCTTGCACCTCGGCGAACTTCGCCTCGGTGGCCTTGCTCAACGCTGTGCCGGTTTCGGCGACGATGCCAGCCACTGCACGGCCGTAGGCCGCTGCCTTTTCGGCCATCGGCTGGACCAAGCCCGAGACGGCGCCCAGATCCTGCGGTGACTTGATCGCCAGGCCGGCCTGCATCTTCTCAGCGGCATCGGCCATCGCGGCCTGGGCAGTGCTCAGGTTGAGTTCCATCAGCTTGCCAAAACCGGCCATGGCGGTGGCCGTCATGTCGTTCAGGTCGGCCATGGCGGTCTTGGCAGAGTTCAGAAATTGGTCAGGGGTTTGGGTCATGCAGCGCTCCAGGATGTTGATCTGCGACCCGCAGAACATGAAATGTTGCGGTGCAGCACTTCCAGATGGTACGCCTGATTTCAGCCAACGCAAGTATTATTTGCTGCAGTGCAGCAATTTTTCAGCGCTTGAACCTGCAACGTCAGCGTCAGCGTCGGCAGCGCCATCAGCATCGGCATCAGCGGAAGGCAGTTGAGCGTCGGCGGATGGCGCCCTACGGCAGGAAGGCGCGCTACGCTGATCTGTAGAGTGCTGGCCCGCAAGCAGGCCCGGCCGAACATCGCCGGCCCTTCGACCAACCGCAGGCGGGCGCGCGCAGGCACGCACCCGATCTGCCTGCGGCGATCCGGCGAGTTACTTGGCGGACTTCTTCGTCGCGGACTTCTTCGCTGCGGACTGCTTGGCCACCGGCGCCTTGTCGGCTGCCCGCTTCGCTGCCGCCTTCTTCGCTGCCGCCTTTTTCGCCACAGGTGGCTGCGCCGGCGCGGCCTTGACGGCCTTGACGGCGGCCTTGACCGCGGCCTTCTTGGCCGCCGGCGCCTTGGCGACGGCGTTCACAGTGGTCTTCACCGCTGCCTTCTTGGACACCGGGGTCTTGGTCGGGGCAGTGACTGATTTCTTCACCGCCGCAGCGTCCTTCTCAACGGCCTTCTGCAGCGCCTTGGCCTTGCGTTCCGCACTGGCTTGCAAAGTGGTCAGCTTCTTGCCGGTACTGCGCCGGATCGACTCCAACTTTTTCTCTGCCGCCAGCACCGCCTTGCGGGCGGCCTCACCAGCCTTTCGAAGTTCGGCCTGCGCTTTCTTGAGTTGCGACTCAGCCGCCTTGACCAGGCCGCTGATCTGCCCGCTGACCTGGTCACGTTTTGCCAGAACGTTCTTCTTGGCCTTCTTGACGCCAGCCGACACCGCGTCACCCAGCGCCTCGATCTTGTGCGAAACCGCTACACCGACCTCCTTGGCAGCACTGCCGAGATGAGCACCTGCTTGGGCGAGTTCCGACTTCTTGGTTGTCTTGCGTGTGGCCATGTTTGTCCTCTGATCTTTTGAACGGTGCGTAGACGTCCGCGACCTGTTCGCGAACTTCGGCGAATCTACGCTGCATAACGCAAGATGTAGCCGAACATCCATGAAAAGTGCAGCATCGCCGCAACAGTTACGGTGTGCAATCGGTGTGGACAGGGGGTTTTATGCTTCAGCGGCGAAGGCTGGTTCGATCGGCAGCTGCTCAGCTGCCGCGACAACGCCAACGCTGCAGGCCAACTGGCCTGATGGCCGCCACGGAGACCGCCCACAAAAAAGGCCCCGAAGGGCCGCTGGCAACGCTGAATTTTTGGGGTGGCTGATGGGGCTCGAACCCACGACAACAGGAATCACAATCCTGGACTCTACCAACTGAGCTACAGCCACCACTGAACCAGAGATTATACCGGGATCAGGGCTTGTTGGCGGCGGAAGCCGCATTGGCGGCGGCGGCGCTGGCCACCGGATCGACCCGCTTGTCGACCTTGTAGCGCGAGCTCAACGCCTGGTAGTAAGCCTCTGATTCGGCACGCGCCCAAGCCTGGCCATATTGCGCTTGCAGCGCGCGGTTCTCTTCGGGCTTGATTTCGCGCGGCAGCACCTTGTCGATGCGGGCAACCAGGTAGCCCTGGCCGTCCAGCATCACGCCGACTACCGCCGGCAGCTTGCTGGCGTCGGCGGCGAGCACGGCCTCAAGTGCCTTGCGGCTGAGGCCTTCGGGTTGGGCGCGCGACACCAGGGCCGCAGCACCCAGACTGCCGCTGTTGATGTCAGCCTTGAGCTGTGCCAGCCGGGCTTCGCCCTCCTTGCGGGCCAAGCTTTCCGCCTGGGTAGCCACCAGCCGCTGGCGCACCGCGTCACGCACTTCGGCCAGCGGTAGCGTGCGCGCGGGCTCGTATTTCGCGATGTGCGCTGCCGCCAACTGGTTCGGGCCCACCTCGACTGCGTCGGTGTTGCGCTTGTTCTTGACGGCGTCGTTGCCAAACACCGCGTCGAGCAGCTTGGCCGACCCCAGCGCGCCGGTGGCGCCCGGCGTCGGCGTGCGGCGCACGGTGGCGCTGCGCTTTTCCAGCTTGAGTTTGTCGATCACCGGTTGCAGGCTGTCGGCCTGTTCGAAGACGGTGTTGGTGAACTGCTCGGCGGCATCGGCCCAGCGCTTGATGGCCAGTTGCTGCCGCACTTCGTCCTCAATGGCCGGGCGCACTGCCTCGAAAGGCTTCTTCTCGCCACCGCGCACCGCGTCCAGCAAGATCACGTGGTAGCCAAAGTCGGACTCGACCACGTTGCTGATCTCGCCCTGCTTCAGCGCAAACGCGGCATCTTCGAAGGGCTTGACCATCGCGCCACGGCCGAAGAAATCCAGATCTCCGCCTAGCGCCGCGGACCCGGTGTCGTCGCTGTTCTTCTTGGCCAGTTCGGCAAAAACGGCGGGCGCCTTGCGGGCCTCGGCAAGCAGGGCCTCGGCGCGCGCCTTCGCTTTTTGCCGCACGTCCGGCGCTGCGGCCTTGTCGGCCTTGATCAGGATGTGACGGGCCCGGCGCTCTTCGGCGGCGGTGTAGCGCGCTGCGTTTTCGGCGTAGTACTTGCGCAGGTCATCCTCGGGCACCGCAATACCCTTCTTGATGCCAGCCAGATCGAGCACCACGTAGTCGATGGTGGCTTGCTCGGGGGCGCGGAAATCGGCCTCGCGTGCTTTATAGAAAGCCTCGATTTCGGCGTCGCTCGGATTGACCTTGCCGATGTAGTCCTTGGTCTCGAAGCGCGTGGTGCGGATTTCGCGGCGCTGCAACATCGCGTCCAGCGCCTGGCCGACGTTGACCGCCGGGGCCAGCACCGACACCACGATGCCGCCTTGCACTTGTTGCAGCGACAAATCCTGGCGCAAGCGTGCGGCAAATACCTCTGAACTCATGCCCTGGGCGGCCAGCACGTCCTTGTTGACGCTGCCATCGGCGTTGCGCATCGTCGCAAACTGCGGATCGTTGACAAACAGCCGCTGCAGCCGCTCGTCCGAGATCGCCAGGTGCTGCTTGTCGACCGCTGTGGCCATCACCCGCTCGCGCACCAGCGCATCCAGCGTCTCGGCGCGGGCAGCGGGTGTGTCCAGCAGCTTGATGTCGATGTTGGGGGCTTGGCGGCGCACCCGCTCCACCTGCTGCTGGTGGCTGGCATCCCATTCGCCCTGGGTGATGGCCACACCAGCGACCTTGGCCACCGTCGCGTTACCCCCCTCGGTGAAGGTGGAGTAGCCCTGAACGCCGAAGATCACAAACGACGGCAGGATCAGGATCAGCAGCAGGAACTGCAGCAGGCGGGTGTGCGTGCGGACAAATTCAAACATGGTCACAGCCTCGGGATTGGGCGAGCAGAGCCGAAGGCCCCACTGGAAGGTCGAAAAATCGCAAGGTCGCGGGGACAAAGCAGGTCAGCGCTCGGGCAGCGGGCCCGCCCACTGCGAAAGCCGGGGTTACCCAGGGCGGATTCGCACCGCCACACCAGAGCGCCAAACCCATGATTCTACGGTTGACCGGTGCGGGTGGGCAGGGTCGCTGACGCGCTGTGGGCCCGGAACGCTGGCCTGGCAATCGGCGGCAGCCGTGCAACAACCTGGCGACATGGCGGTGGTGGGTGCTGACGGGCTCGAACCGCCGACCTACGCCGTGTAAGGGCGAAAACTGCACTTACAACATCCCTGTGAAAACAGCACTTTACCGGCAGAGCGTTGGGGGCTGTTTGTGCTGTTGCTTGCAGTTTCATGCGCATGCAGATTAAAATTTGCACTTACCGTGCACTTACGCGGTACCGATACCGCAGCGGCCCTGCGGCGAGACGGCCGACAAAGTGTTACGAGCACCCTGCCGGCCTGATCACCTGCACCACCCTGAGAGGACTGTGCAAATGACTGACGAAAATGTAACCGGGGTATTTCCACCCAAGCTGGCCGATCTTCAAAAGGTATTGCCGCAGCGTATTACCCGCATGCTGGCCCTGGTCGATCTGGCTCGGGCGTTGCCGCCCGGCGACTGCGGATTGGCACCCGCAGATCATTCCACAGACCGTGACGATAAATTGTCGGCCTTGCTGCATTGCCTGACGGCCGAGCTGGAAGCGCTGCATATGGAGGTGTCCGGTGACCTCTGACACAACAGCTGCCGCTGCAATGCCGCATCAAGTGCAAGCCGCCGCCACGGCCGAGCATGTGTTCTTCCAATTTCAAGGCCGCTATATCGTGGCCCCAGGCGTCACGTTGTCAGCACTGCTGGGCGATGGTCATTCACTGCTATCCAGTGCGCTGGCCACCTTTGAGATGATCGGCCAGCAAACCGACGCCGATTTCGCAGTGCTCCATCTGCTGCGCCAGGCATTGGCAGTCATCAGCCTGGCTGACGATATGGCCGAACGCCTGCATCAGGGCGTTGGAGCATGAGTCGCGGCAATAGGGCGGACTGACACTGCTTCGAGGCGGAGATGGCTGAGTCCACCACTCGTTCGACCATCGCCAAGGCCGCTACCGCCAAGGATCAGCCTGCGAAGCCCTATGAGGTGCGCGCCGACAAGCCGATGGGCCTGTTATTGCGGGTTCAGCCCAGCGGGGCGCGCACCTACTACGTCCAACTCGGCCGCGGGCGCCGCGTGCGCATCGGCCCGGCTGGCACCTACACCCTGAAGCAAGCGCAGGAGCGCGCATCGCGCATCCTGCTCGATCCCGAGTCCGCCACCAAGAAGACCGGCATCGGCGCAACGCTGGATGAGTACATCGCAGACCACTACACCGACCACGCGCTTGCGAAGCTGAAGAACGGCGCCAAGTCGGTGGCGAGAGTCAAAGCGATCTGGAAGCCGCTGCTGAACAAGCGGCTGACCGACATCGCCGCCACTGACGTCGACAAGCTGCGAAACAAGCGCATCCTGGCAGGCGCAGCGCCGGCCACCGTCAACCGAGACGTTGCCGCCCTGTCGGGCGTGTTGGCCCATTGGGCGGCAAGCAATAAGGGCGCCACGCACCCACTGGCCGGCCTGACTGCGCTCGACGTGGCCGACGATGAGACTGTGCGCTACCTGTCGCCCGAGGAATCGAAACGGCTGCGTCAGGTGCTGGCCGACCGTGACGCGCAGGCGTCTACATACCGCGCCAGTGCCAACAAATGGCGCACCGCCCGGGGCTATGAGCTGATGCCGGAGGTCACCGGCTACTGCGACCACATCACGCCGATGGTGCTGCTGTCGCTGAACACTGGCATGCGCCAAGGCGAGCTTTTCTCGCTGGCCTGGGAGTCGGTCGACCTGAACCGGAAGATGCTCACCGTGCTGGCGAGCCACAGCAAAGGCAACACCACGCGCACGCTGCCGCTGAACGCCGAAGCGCTGGCAGTGCTGACCGCGACCCGGCCAAAGGCAGCCGCCGGACTGGTTTTCAAGTCACCGGTGACTGGCGGCAGATTCAACAACGTGAAGAAGGCATGGGCCGAGGTCACCAAGGCAGCAGCCCTGCCAGGGCTGCGATGGCACGACCTGCGGCACGACTTCGCCAGTCAATTGGTCATGCGCGGAGTGCCACTGTTCACCGTGCAAAAGCTGCTGGGGCATGCCAACTCACGGATGACCCAGCGCTATGCGAAGTTGGCGCCCGGCGCCCTGGCGGATGCAGTCAACCTATTGGGGGCTGGATGACGTCAAAGGGCCATCGGAAGGGCGCTGAAGACCTGCGCCGTGAGGCGGCAGGCTTGCGGCGGATAGCCGATCACCACGAACGCGATGAGGCAGAAGCGCGACTGCAAGGCGACAAAGCCCTGGCCACCGCGCTGGGAATGCTGAAGGTCTATCTGCGCCAGCGGGCCCTGCTGCTGGATCGGTACGAACACACCATGCAGACCCAAAAGCAGGGGCTGGTGCAATCGCGCCGCAGAAAAGACAAGCCCGCCTCTGATCCGAGCGACGTCGATAGGAACAACCGCATTCGCCGCCATCATGGCCGGCTTGTCGATGCCGGAGCCGCCGACCCAACTTCGACCACGGCGGCAGAATTTGGATTGAGCACCCGGAGCATCCGCAGAATCCTGGCCGGCTGATCGGACACATCCCGGTTGTGTCCGGGCCACTTCCTAAAGTTCGATGCATGCAACCGCAGGAGCATGCAATGGAAAGTCAGCACCGAGTCGCGCCGCTGGCGCATTCACCAGACCGCGCCGCAGAGCGTCTTGGGATCAGCACCCGCG
>JBKJKU010000395.1:0-3837 GCA_046597355.1 Aquabacterium sp. | reverse complement strand
TCCTGCGGCAGGTACCAGGGCAGCGCCACAAACCCCGCCCAGCCCAGCAGCAGCCACAGCGGCCAGCCCGCGCCAGCCCGGCGCGTCCGGGCCGGCGGTCGCCCCGCCAGCGCGCCGGCAGCGCTCACCGCGGCAGCGCGTTGACGTCTTTCTCCCACTTGGCGATCAGCCGCTTGCGCTCGGCCGACGCGCCGTACTTGGCGTAGTCGTAGTTGATGAACTTGATAGCCTTGAAATCAGGCACCCGCGGGTCGACCGGCGTGGCCTTGTTGCTGGGCAATTGAAACTGCTTGGCCGCCGCACCAAACTGCTGCGCCTGGGGTGTCAGCGCCCAGTCGTAGAAAGCCTTGGCCTGGCCCGCATTGCGCGCACCCTTGATGATCGACATCGAGCCGATCTCGGCGCCGGTGCCCTCGGCCGGGGTCACCGTCTCGACCGGAAAGCCCTGCAGCTTTTCACCCGGGCCGTCATGCACAAAACTGATCGACACCGTGGCCTCGCCGCGCGCCACCGCCTTGATCGGCCCGGTGCCCGAGCGGGTGTACTGGCTGATGTTCTTGTGCAGCGCGCGCATGTAATCGAAGGCCTTGTCCTCGCCCATCAGCTGCACCAACGTGGCCACCATGGTGTACGCCGTGCCGCTGGACGCCGGATTGGCGACCTGGATCTCGCCCTTGAAGCCGGGCTGCAGCAGGTCGGCCCAGCTTTTGGGCACCGGCAGCTTTTTCTTGGCCAGCAGCTCGGTGTTGTAGCCAAAACCCAGCGGGCCGGAGTAGATGCCCACCGTCTTGTAGCCCGACTGCTGGGCCTGCTGCTGGGCCCAGCCATGCAGTTGCGGCAGCGCGGCGGATCTGTACTCCATCGACAAGCCCTGCTCGGCCGCCTGCAGGTGGGGGTCACCGGTACCGCCGAACCAGACGTCGGTCTTGGGGTTGGCACGCTCGGCGATCAGCTGGGCCAGCGCCTCGCCAGAGCCTTTCAAGGACATGTTGACCTTGATGCCGGTGGACTTGGCAAACACTGTCTGGATCATGTTGCACCACTCGGCCTGCACCGAGCAGATGACGTTGAGCTGGCCGGCGTCCTGCGCGGAGGCGGTGGTGGCGGCGAGGGTGGAGGCGGCAAACAGCGCCACGGTGACGGCGTGGCGGCGGGCGGACGGCATGGGCTGGGCTCCAGGGTGCCGCGAGCGCGGCCAAGTGGCGTCGATGCTAGCGGCGCGGCGGGCCGGCACAGCCCGCCAAAGACCGGGAGAAACCCGGTGGCAGCAGCGCCGTGGGGCCAGAATCGCACCATGAAGTCACCGCACCCGACCCGCCGCAGCCTGCTGGCGTCCGTACCCTTCGCCCTGCTGGCGGGGCATCCTGTCTTCGCCCAGGCGCCCCCGCCGCGGGTCTGGCGCGTGGGTGCCGGCCAGGCCATCACCACCATCGCCGAGGCCTTGCGCCAAGCCGGCGACGGCGACACCGTCGAGATATCGCCCGGCACCTACCCGGGCGACGTGGCGGTGATCCAGCAGCGTCGGCTCCATATCGTCGGTCTGGGCGACGGGCCGGTGCTGCAGGCCGACGGGCGGCATGCCGAGGGCAAGGCGATCTGGGTGGTGCGCAACGGTGACATCCGGATCGACAACGTCGCCTTCACAGGCTGCCGGGTGCCCGGCGCCAACGGTGCCGGCATCCGTTTCGAAAAGGGCCGGCTGCGGCTGCAGCGTTGCCGCTTCACCGACAACCAGATGGGGCTGCTGAGTGGCAACGATGCCGGCAGTGAACTGCAGATCGACGACTGCGATTTCAGCGACACGCCGGCAAACCTGGGCACGGTGCCACACCTGCTGTATGTCGGCAGCATCGGCCGCTTCAGCCTGCGCGGCAGCCGCATGCAGCGCGGCCATGAGGGCCATTTGCTCAAGTGCCGGGCGCGCGAGTCGGTGATTGTCGGCAACCGGCTGGACGATGGCCTGCAGGGCGAGGCGTCGTACGAGATCGACCTGCCCAACGGCGGCATCGCGCTGGTGGAGGGCAACACCCTGGTGCAAAGCCCGCGCAGCCAGAACCCGGTGATGCTGGCCTACGGCGCTGAGAACCGGGCCTGGGACCGCAACAGCCTGACGCTGCGGGGCAATACCTTCATCAACCACCTCGGTCCGGCCGGCGTGTTTGTGCGGGTCTGGCACGACCGGCTGCCCGCCGACACCCCCGTGCGCAGCAGCGGCAACCGCTACCTCGGCGATGGCAGCCTGCAACTGGGGCCGCAAGGCGAATCCTCGGGCGACAGCCGCGGCGTGCTGCCCACCGCCTGAAGCCGGCCGGAGATTGACCCGGCCATGAAACCAATGCATCATCATGTAAGTAACTAAGTTACACCCGCCTACCCACACCCAGCACACAGCCCATGTCATTTGACCTCGTCCTTTTTGGCGGTACCGGCGACCTCACCTGGCGCAAGCTGATGCCGGCGCTGTTCCAGGCGTTTCGTCATGGCAAGCTGCCGCCGGGCGGCCGCATCCTGGCGGTGGCCCGCGACGAGCGCAGCGACGCCGAGTACCACCAGTACATCCGCGACCGGTTTGTCGAGGTGGACAGCGCCAAGCGCCCCAGCGACGATGAATTTGCGCGCTTTGCCGAGATGCTGCATTACCGCCGCATGGACTTGTCGCAGCCCGAGCACTACGCCGGCCTCAAGACCTGGCTGGACGCGCGCAACGCCGACACCGTGGTGCTGTTTCTGGCCACCGCGCCGTACCTGTTCTCGGTGGTCTGCGAGCAGCTCGGCATCGCCGGCCTGAACGGGCCGAAGGTGCGCGTGGTGTTGGAAAAACCCCTGGGCCACGACCTGGCCAGCGCACAAGAGATCAACCGCGTGGTGCGCTCGGCCTTCTCCGAGACCCAGGCTTTCCGGATCGACCACTACCTGGGCAAGCCGGCGGTACAAAACCTGATGGCGCTGCGCTTTGGCAACGCGCTGTTCGAGCCGCTGTGGCGGCGCGAGAGCATTGCCAACATCCAGATCACGCTGGCCGAGGGCCTGGGCGTGGGCACCCGGGGCGACTACTACGACACCACCGGCGCGCTGCGCGACATGATCCAGAACCACGCGCTGCAGTTGCTCACGATGATCGCGATGGAGCCGCCGTCCACCAACGACGCCGACGCGATCCGCGACGAGAAGTTGAAGGTGCTGCGCTCGCTCAAGCCCTTCACGCCCGAGGGCGTGGCGCGCGACGTGGTGCGCGGCCAGTACAGGGCCGGCACGGTGGAGGGCAAGCCGGTGCCGGGTTACCTGGACGAGGTCAAGGTGCCCGCGGGCAGCCACTGCGAGACCTTTGTGGCGCTGCGCACCGAGGTGCAAAACTGGCGCTGGGCGGGCGTGCCGTTTTACCTGCGCACCGGCAAGCGGCTGGCTGGCAGGCATTCGCAGATCGTTGTCAACTTCCGCGAGGTGCCGCACCCGATCTTTCCGGGGTCGGCGCGGGCCAACAAGCTGGTGATCAAGCTGCAACCCGAGGACGGGCTCGAACTGCACCTGCTCGCGGCCAAGGGTGGCGCGCAGGGTGAACTGCTGGCGCCGGTCAGCCTGGACCTGGATTTCGACAAGGCCTTCGCCAGTGAGCGTGTAGGCGCCTACGAGCGCTTGCTGATGGACGCCATTGCCGGCCGGCTGAACCTGTTTGTGCGCAGCGACGAGCAGGAGCAGGCCTGGCGCTGGGTGGAGCCGGTGCTGGATGCTTGGGCGGTGGACCCCAACGGCCCGCGGCCTTATGCCGCCGGCACCTGGGGCCCACCCGCGTCGAGTGCGATGGTCGCCCGCGATGGCTGCGCCTGGGACGAAGAGGCT
>JBKJKU010000310.1:0-10034 GCA_046597355.1 Aquabacterium sp. | reverse complement strand
GGGCGCTGTCCGACACGCGGGCTTGCCCTGCGCTGACATCGCCGGGGCGGCGGCCTGCCTAGCATGGCCACAGGGCTTGGCAGCGTGCCGGCCCACCGCAACCGGACCCGCGCCTTGCTCCGAGTCTCCCAGCCCAACAGCCTGCACGGCACCTGCGCAGGTGAAGCTTTGGCGTGGCGACAGCGCGATGAGGTTCTGCAACACCGACAAGCCCGGCCTGACATGCCGCCGCTGCCGTTACCGCCGCTGCTGATGATGAGTTCGGACACCGTGTGGGCCGCCGATACCGGGCTCGCGGGTGATGATGGCAGCGCCCATGCTTTGCCGCCGGTGGCGGCCGATTCGTCTGCCCCGCCATCCGTCTGGTGGTCGTGGCGGATCAGCCGTGCCACCTTGCCGACGCTGGCCGCGTCCAGCCTGGGCGGCCTGCCGGCTGCCGGCCCGGGGCGCGTTGTGCAAACCATGGTCCGGTGGGATCGGCCTGCGGTGCAGTGGGGCCTGGGTGCCTGGCAGCGCTGGACGCTGCCAGGCACGCCCGGCTCAGCGACACCTGGCATGCCGGATGCCGGCCTGCTGGTTGGCCTGCGGCTGGACACCGGGCCACGTGCCCACCTGACCCGGCAGGCGCCGCTGGGCCTTGCCGACACGCAATATGGCGAGGTTCAGGCCCGGCAGATGCGCGGGTTCAGCCCTCATTTCCCGAGCCAGTCCGTCGCCTGCTTGCCCTGATCAACCCCCAAGAAACCGAGGTAGTCCCCATGGATCCGCACCACCACCCGATGAGCGAGCTGTTTGCCCAACTGGGATTGCCCGACGACGCTGCCTCGATCGAGGCCTTCATCCAGCAGCACCGGCCGCTGCCGATGACGACTCGGCTGTACAACGCCCCGTTCTGGTCGCCGTCGCAAGCCGCGCTGATCCAAGAGAAGTTGGCCGAAGACGCCGACTGGGCGGTGCTGATCGACACCCTCAATGTGCAGTTGCGGGACCACCCAGCGGTGGTGTCGGATGCAGCCACCCTGCCCGCGTCCGACTGACTCGGATCGATCGACCCGAGTGGCCTGTGCTTGCACGTTGCCAACCCACACGCACTGCGAGGTGATCAGGCGCCCGGGCCGACGCGGCTGTTGCGGCGCCTACCGTGCGGCCGGCGCAGCGTGCTGCTGGCGGTTGATCCAACGCAAGACAGACAGGTCTGGTCTGGCTGATATTGGGATCAGTCGGTCAGTGCCGATTGCGTTGAACCTGATTTCGGTCGCTTGCCCTCGCCAACTTCCCCGAAAACACCACACTGCCGACCCTCATGGGACATCCACTTCCCGCCACTTTGGCTTTGCCGGGCCTGTCAGACCGCATGGGCGCAGTGCGTCAAGGCGAAATGGCAGCTGACTCGCGTACCCGTCTATCGGTTGCATCCAGCCCACCTGATGGCGCACTGTGGTGCGCGCTGTTCGGCGGCGCCATGCTGGATGACCACGAACTGCAGGCGCTGAGCGCCATCGCTCAGGTGCGTCAAGTGGCGCAGGGCGCCGCTGTGCTGAGCCGCACCAGCCCTGCCGGCACCCTGGTGGCCTTGCGCAGCGGTGAGGTGGCGCTGGGGTTTCGCACGGCGAACGGCGTGTTCCGCACCGAGCGCATCGTGCGCGGCCCGGCCTGGTTGGACCTGAGCTCGGCCTGGTTGGCCGGCCCCCATGCGATGGACGCCCAGGCGCTGACGGCCGCCAGTGTGATCGACCTGCCGCACGACGCGCTGGCCGGCCGGCTGCCGCTGCTGCCGGGTCTGGCGCAGCGCCTGATCCACGGCCTGGCGCGCGAGGTACAGGCGTTGGCGGTCAACACCCATGAGCTGATGCACAAGGACGCGCCGGCCCGGCTGGCGCAGTGGCTGCACCAGCGCTGCGAGCCCGTGGCCGGTGCCGAGGGCCAGGCCATGGTCCGGCTGCACGAGCGCAAGCGTGACGTGGCTTCACAGCTGGCGATCACGCCGGAAACCCTGTCCCGGCTGATGCGCAGCTTCAGCCGCAAAGGGCTGATCGAGGTCAGCGGTTACACCTTGCGGGTGTTGGATCCGGTAGCGCTGGAGCAACTCGGCCGGGCCTGACCTGCTACCCGTTGGCACGGCGGGCGGCGCTGGCTTTAAACCCCTGAGAGCGCAGAACTTCTTGCCTAACTGCGGCGGTGGCCACCAGTCCTTGCGCAAGGGCCAAGCCTGGGGACAACCAGGTCGGTGCACAGGTTTATGCCGCCAGCTTGCGCACCCACCGAAGTTGTGGCGCCCATTGGGGTTGAGCGGTAGGTGAAGTTCCTCCGGCAGGCATCCAAAGGCGGCCGTTCGCACCTTGCCCTTGCCAAAGAATATGTCACAAGAGACGACCAAGGTGTCAGGCGGATCGGGCGTTGCATGGCAGCGCACGCCTTTATCGTCGGTTTTACCCCTCTGCCCAGTCGCATCTGTTCGCTGCCGCACCGATGGGGCGTCCTTTCGGGTTCAACATAAACAAGCAAACTTGGCCACATGACGAATTTTTGTTCATGAAAAGCCAGTTTGGTGCTTCGTCTGAACGTGAAAGCGGCCTCGCTATTTGCCGCCGACACTGACTTTCATGCAATTTTATCGAGGTTGACGATGGTTGCAACTGTCCCCCGCCTTCAAGCCAGACCAAAGACCCGCAAGAAGGCGCCTGCGCCCGAATTTGAGCTGGAAAAGTGTCTGACCGGCATCAAGGGCTTTGACGAAATCACGGAAGGCGGCATTCCAAGAGACAGAATTACATTGTTGTCCGGTGGCACAGGTACCGGGAAGACATTGCTTGGCGTTGACTTCTTGATCCATGGCGCAAGCCACTTCAACGAACCCGGCGTCTTCATGTCGTTTGAGGAGACTGAAGAAGAGTTGTACAGAGACGTGGCGTCGCTGAAGATGAACCTGCAAGGGCTCGTCGCCAAAAAGAAGATTCTGATCGATTATGTTCTTCTTGAACGAAAAGATTTTCAGGAGGCGGGGGAATTCAACCTCGAGGGTATCTTCGTTCGGCTGGAACTGGCAATCGATACAGTCAAGGCAAAACGTGTCGTATTGGATTCTATTGAATCACTTTTCGCGGGCATCAGTGATACGGGCATCCTTCGCCTAGAAATCAAGAGACTATTTCGCTGGCTCAAGGATAAAAAAGTCACAGCGCTGATTACCGGTGAACTGCAGCAAGGTTTGTTCACTCGCCATGGCCTAGAGGAATATATTTCCGATTGCATCATCTTGGTCGACAACCGCGTCAGGGAACAGATTGCGACGCGGCGAATGCGTGTCATCAAATACCGCGGCTCCAACCACGGCGCCAATGAATATCCGTTCGTTATCGACAAAGGCGGGCTTTCAGTCATTCCTATCACTTCCGCTGGGCTGGACCAACCGGGTACAGCCGAACGCGTGGCAACAGGCATTGCATCACTCGACAAGTTGTTCCAGGGCGGTGGTTACACGCGCGGCAGCACCGTGCTCGCATCCGGCACCGCAGGGACCGGCAAGACCAGTCTCGCGGCCGCTTTCGCTGTGGCAGCATGCAATCGTGGGGAGCGCTGCCTCTTCTTGTCGTACGAAGAATCGTCGGGCCAACTTATCCAGAACTTGAGTTCCATAGGGTTCGATTTGGAGCCACTGATCAAGAAAGGGCTGTTGAAAATCGTATCGACCCGACCGTCTTTTTTTGGTCTTGAGATGCACCTGCTCGACCTGTACAAGTTGATAGAGGAATTCCAGCCGCGAGCTGTTGTCATCGATCCGCTGACAAGTCTGCTGGGGCAGGGCAACCGACTTGAGATTCAGTCCATGCTCACCCGCATGATCGACGCGCTGAAATCCAAGGGAATTACAGGATTCTTTACCAGTCTAGTCGCATCGACCGAACAGAATGACACGAGCGGTGAAATTGGCGTCTCGTCCATGATTGACACTTGGATCGTCGTCAGGGAATTGGAAGAAAATGAAGGACGTCGCCGCATTCGCGGAATCTACATAGTCAAATCGCGCGGAATGGGTCATTCCAGCGATGTACATAAACTGATAATGAGCGATGATGGTTTGTTGCTGGTACCGATGGACATCCACGCCACGGCAGGTTCCAATCAGAAAAAAAGGGTTGGAAAAGGTATGACCACGGGTCGAAAATAACGGAATTTGTCAGGTAAGCCGACAATGGCGCCAGTCGAAATATGAAAAGTTCAATCCCAACCTGCATTGTCGGAATTGGCGGTTCAGCAGGCGCCCTGAATGCATACAAGATGTTGTTGGATTATTTGCCAGCCAGTACCGGTATGGCTTTCGTGATAATTTCGCATCTACATCCAGACGCTTACAGCCAATTGGCCCAAATTTTGGGACGCCATACCAATATGCCGACGCTGGTCGCATCCGCTGCCATGCCGATCAGCGCAAACCATGTTTATGTAATCCCAGAAAACGCCGATCTGGAGGTGGAGAAACATAGATTTAAGGTCACTTCGCCGCGTCACCTGCGAAACACGCAAATCGATCTGTTCTTCGCTTCCATCGCGGATGTTTTCGGCAACCGGGCGATCGGCATCATCTTCTCGGGCTACGACGGTGACGGCACCGCAGGCTGCAAGCACATCAAGGCCAAGGGTGGCATCACGTTTGCACAGGATCAATCTGCCGAGGTAGATGCCATGCCGGTCAGTGCACAGTCGTCAAACTATGTTGATTTCGTTCTATCGCCAGAAAAAATGTCGGCGTCGCTGACCGAGATTGCAGCGCGGTTCGATCTCAGCGGTTGACCGAAGGGGTGTGGGCTGACCGTGGACAACCCTGTGCTTGGGCCGCGGGCCGCGCGCGACCCGTGTCCAAATCGCGGCGGATGCAAAACGCTGAATTGTTTTATCGGTGCGCTGGGACGCAGAAGTCTTGAGGCAAGCGCAGTGTTCTTGTCTCTTAATTTGGGGCGACGCGGGCCAAGTAGTCGCCAACTTGTGTCAACGAACAGACGCGCCACAGACCTGTTGTGCAGACTCCTGTCATGGCCCCCCCAGAGTCCTACCGCCCAAGTCCCAGCGATCTTCCCTAGCCAACGCCCTGCAACACATCAAAAAGAAAACGCTGGGCCCAAAGCCGGCGCGATTCTTCATCCATTCTGAAATCCCGTGTGACAGCGGTAAGAGAAGGAAAGCGAATATGCGCCACGGTTACAGCGGCGGATGCGCCTGCGGCGCCATCCGATATCAGATCTCATTCGAACCGATTGTGATGAACGACTGCCAGTGTCGCGACTGCTAGCGCACAAGCGGCACAGGGCATGGTTCGTATCTCACCTTCATGCAGCGCAAAGACGTGAAAATCACAGGTCAAGCGAAGCATTGGGACACAGTCGGCGACAACGGTAATGTCAAGACTCGCGCCTTCTGCCCCACCTGTGGGTCACCGGTGTATTTGACATTCGCTGCCATGCCCGAACTGTTCACCGTGCATGCCGCGAGCCTGGACGATCCAACCCGGTACAAGCCACAAATGTTGACGTACAGCGTGCGCGGCTACGCTTGGGACCACATCGATCCATCCCTGCAGAAGTTCGAAAAGATGCCATCGGCATGAATGCAGCCCTTCTTGGCGTCGCATGAACGCGCGACCCGTCTGGTGGGTGCTGCGCCTTCAGCGTAAATTCCCGAAAACGCCCGATCGCGCCCGGCTGCATAGGCTCCGGATAGCGTCAAAGTAGGTGCCGCCTCGGTCATGCAGCTTGCTGCTTTTTATGTTGAGCGCGGACAGCCGGGGTGTCCAGCGAATCGCGATCTGGTTTGAGGGTGAACATGCCGATGTACGACAAGTGCCACGTGTTGCCGGACCAGCGCACCGGCTTGCGCTGTTTGGCCTGGTCACACAGGTTGCGCCGGGTCGCCAGGATGACTGATCAGCATCGGTGTGGCGTTGCTGCGAACCCCCGCCGCCCTTCCGTGATCAATCCGCTGTCGATGCTGGTTAGCGTCGCTGCAGCGAGAACGTGGGTGGCAGCACGGTGGCGCCCGCGGTGAAACCGTCAACGCCCTGTGCTGACACCGCTCACTGTCCGGCATAGGCCTGCACCGTCTCCCAAGCTGCCGTTTGCAGCCGGGCGGCCAGCTCAGCCGGCAGCCCGGCGGTGTAGGTCAGGCCCACCGGTGACTTGCCAAACAGCGTGGCATAGGCCGTGCACGCCGCCAGGTAGGTGCCGGCGAGGCTGGGGTGGCGTTTGTCGCTTTCGTAGAGCACGGTATCGGGCTGCTTGGCGATCGCTTTGGCAAAGGCCAGGCCGGCCGGGATCACCACCGCGCCGTTGGCCTTGCCGGCCAGGGTGTACTGCTCGGCCAACTGGGCCGTCATCTCGGGCTTGTCCTGGTAGGCCCACGACATGAACAGCACTGGCCGCAGGCCGGCCTGCCGCAGCAGTTGGGCGTTTTTCTTGACCGTGTCGTGGAAAGCGGCCTGCAGCTGCGGATGGATAGGGCATTGGCTGCAGTCCATCATCACGACGGTGTCGAATTGCCGGCCCGGCGGGTTGAAGCGGATCTCGTTGTCGCCGACAAACGAGTAGCGGCTCAAGCCGTCAGGCCGCAGCAGCGACGCCATGTCGTGCCAGTCCAGGCCCGAGCCGCTGATCGTGGCCGACACGCCGCGCACTCGGGCACCGCCGCCTGCCGACGCCACCAGGCGGCCAAAGTGGCCGTGCAGGCTGTTGTTGTAGTAGAAAAAACTGTTGCCCACCCACAGCACCGATTCGGGCGCTGCCGCCGTGGCGGTTTGCTGCGGGGCGGGCTGGGCCTGGGCGGTGCCCAGCGGCAGTTGCAGGGCCGAGAGGCATGTCAGCAGCACGGCGGCTGCAACAGCGCGGCGTCGGGTAGATCCAGTCTGGCCGGTGGGTCGCATGGTGTGGGGTCTTGGCAGGGGGTGGGTTGATCGGGTCTGCCTATGATGCCCCAGCACCTGGCGGATCGGCCGCATCAAACCGTTGGGCCGCTGGCCGCGACTTGCAGCAACTGCGCCACCACCGCCAGCGCGATCTGCTCGGGTTGTTTGCCGGGGATGCCGGCCACACCGATCGGGCAGGTCAGCCGCGCCATCGCCTCGGCGGCCACGCCCCGTTGGGCCAGGCGGGTGAGGAAGCGCGCGCGTTTGGTGGCCGACCCGATCAGGCCGAAATAGCCGAAGTCGCCACGCCGCAGCACCGCCTCGGTGATGCGCAAGTCCAGGTCGTGGCTGTGCGTCAGCACCAGGTAAAAAGCACCTGGCAGCGCCTGCTGCACCTCGGCCTCGACCGCGTCCACACACAGCCGGGTGATGTGCGGCGCAGACGGCGTGGCCGGAAACTCGGCCTCGCGCTCGTCGATCCAGGTGACCCGGCAGGGAAAGGTTTCGAGCAGGTGCACGGTGGCGCGGCCGACATGGCCGGCGCCGTAGAGTTGCAGGTCAAACAGCGGCGCCTCGTCCGGCCAGTCGGCCAGGGCGGCAGCGTCCAGCGGCGCGGTGCGCAGCGTCAGGGCGCCGCCGCAGCACTGGCCCAACGCTGGCCCGAGTGCGATGGTCTGGTCGTCAGTCGCCAAGCCTGTGCCGGCTTCAACCGCAGACCCGCTGACCGGCCCGCCTGCGGCCAGCATCACCCGTGCGCGCTGGATCGCCTGCAACTCCAAATGGCCGCCGCCGATGGTGCCGGCCACCGTGTCGGCCGCCACCAGCATGCGGGTGCCCACGCCGCGCGGCACCGAACCGCGCGCCGCCAGCACCTGCACCAGCATCGCCGGTCGGTGCTCGGCCAGCCAGGCTTGCGCGGTTCGCCGGTCGGCGTCGATCACGGGCGGTTGCCGGCTGGGCGCGCAGCGGCGTCGCCCACCGCCGCGCGCACCGCGTCCACCGCATCCAGCACCGCCTCCGGCGTGGCCGGTGCGCGCAGCGGCGGACAGGTCCGGTGCCCGCCCACGGCCGAGACCGCGTCGCGGATCGCCAGAAACACCGAAAACGGCAGCAGCAGCGGCGGCTCACCCACGGCCTTGCTGCGGTGGATGGTGTCCGCCGGGTTGGCCGCGCCGTACAGCCGTACATCGAAGTGCGCCGGGCAGTCGTTGGCGGTCGGGATCTTGTAGGTGCTGGGCGCGTGGGTCATCAGCTTGCCGGCGTTTTTTGAGCCGTCCAGCGGCTGCCAGTACAGCGCTTCAGTGGTCAGCCAGCCCATGCCCTGGATGAACGCGCCCTCGACCTGGCCGATGTCGATGGCTGGGTTGAGTGAGGTGCCGACGTCGTGCAGCACATCGGCGCGCAGCAGCTTGTGCTCGCCGGTCAGGGTGTCCACCACCACCTCGCTGCAGGCGGCGCCGTAGGCAAAGTAGAAAAACGGCTTGCCCTTCAAGCGGGCCCGGTCCCAGTGCAGGCCGGGAGTGGCGTAAAACCCGTCGCTCCACAGTTGCACCCGGGCCTGGTAGGCCTGCATCACCAAATCGTTGAAGCTGACGGTGGGGGCACTGGCGCGGCCCTCGGCGTCGGGTCCGCTGCTGATGCGGCCGTTCTCGAAACGCAGCGATGCCGCGTCCACAAGATGCTGGCTGGCAAAAAACGCCGCCAGCCGCTCGCGGATCTGGCGTGCCGCATCTTGCGCCGCCTTGCCGTTCAAATCAGTGCCGGTGGACGCGGCGGTGGCTGAGGTGTTGGCCACCTTGTGGGTGTCGGTGGCCGTCACCCGCACCCGCTCAAACGCCACGCCCAGCTCATGCGCCACCACCTGCGCCACTTTGGTGTTCAGGCCCTGGCCCATCTCGGTGCCGCCGTGGTTGACCAGCACCGAACCGTCGGCATAGACATGCACCAGCGCGCCGGCCTGGTTGAAGTGGGCCACGTTGAACGAGATGCCGAACTTGACGGGCGTCAGCGCCAGTCCGCGCTTGAGCACCGGGCTGCCGGCGTTGTAGGCCAAGATTTCGGCCCGCCGCGCCCGGTAGTCGGCTTGTGCTTCGAGCTGGTCGACCAGTGCGCCGATGATGTTGTCCTCGACCACCTGCTCGTAGGGCGTCACGTTGTGCGCCGTGATCCCGTAGAAGTTGGCGCGCCGCACCGCCAGCGCGTCCAGCCCCAGCCGGCGCGCCACACTGTCCAGGATCATCTCCACCGCCAGCGCGCCCTGCGGCCCGCCAAAACCGCGGAAGGCGGTGTTGCTCTGGGTGTTGGTGCGGGCGCAAAAGCCCTGCATCGCCACGTCGGGCAACCAGTAGGCATTGTCAAAGTGGCACAGGGCGCGGGTCATTACCGGCGGCGACAAATCGGCCGAGTGGCCGGCGTTGGCCACCATGTCCACCGTCACGCCCAGGATGCGGCCTTGGTCGTCGTGGCCCACGTCCCATTGGTAGTCAAAGCCGTGGCGCCGGCCGGTGATCAACATGTCGTCGTCGCGGTCGGGCCGCAGCTTGACCGGCCGCTGCAAGCGTGATGCTGCCAGCGCGGCGATGCAGGCAAACAGCGCGCTCTGGCTCTCTTTGCCACCAAAACCGCCACCCATGCGGCGGCAGGTTACCTGCACCCGGTGCGAAGCCAGCTGCAGCGCATGCGCCACCAGGTGCTGCATCTCGCTGGGGTGCTGTGTCGAGCAATAGACCTTCATGCCGCGGTCTTCGGTCGGCACGGCGTAGCTGATCTGGCCTTCGAGGTAGAACTGCTCCTGGCCGCCGACATCGAACGTGGTCTTCAGGCGGTGCGGCGCGGCGCCGATGGCGGCGCGTGCATCACCACGCGACAGGTGCATCGGCGGCACCACGTACTGCTGCGCAGCGTGCGCGGCTTCGGGCGTCAGGATGGGCGGCAGCGCCCGGGCCTTGACGGCCGTCTTGGCCATCGCGGCGGCGCGGCGTGCGGCGTCGCGCGTGCTGGCAATCACTGCGAACACGGGTTGGCCGAGGTAACGGATCTCGCCGCCACACAGAATCGGGTCGTCGTGAATGATCGAGCCACAATCGTTGGGGCCGGGGATGTCGCTGGCCGAGATCACCAAGACGACGCCGGGCAAGGCGCG
>JBKJKU010000256.1:0-3183 GCA_046597355.1 Aquabacterium sp. | reverse complement strand
CGCCACCGCCGCCAGCCAGCGTTGCAGGTCGTGCGCCTCGGCGCTGTCGAAGACCGAATCCTTGTCCGACAGGTAGACCGACGCGACCTGGCGGCGGCGCAGCTCGCGGCGCACCGCAGCGGCTTCGCGGCCGGTGCGCACCAGCACCGCGATGTCGGCCGGCCGCAGGCGCGCAAAGCCCGGCTGCGGTGGGCCGGCGCCGGGCGGGCTGGCGGTGTCGAGCACCGGCTGAAAGCCGGCCTGCGGATCGTTGAGCAGGCTGACGATGCGCTCGGCGCAACGGGCGGCAAAGAGCCGCTGGCTGCTGTTGCTGTCGCGCAAATGATCATCCAGCACCAGGCTGAGCGCCGGCACGGTACCGCTGGCATCGACCAGCTGTTCGGCGCGGCCGCGCGCCAGCACCGGGCTGAACGGCAGCGGGTTGGCGGTGTCCTCGTCGCCCGCGCCGCGGAACAAGAACGCGCCTGCGCCGGCCCGCAGCTCGGCCTGCTCGAACAGCTGGTTGACTGCCGCCACCAGCGCCGCCGTCGACCGGTGGTTGGTGCCCAGCGCGTAGTGGCGGCCGGCGGTGGCCTGGCGCACGCCCAGGTAGCTCTGGATATCGGCGCCCCGAAAACCATAGATCGACTGCTTGGGGTCGCCGATCAGCAGCAGCGCGCTGGCCCGGTCGTTGTCGGCAATGCCGTAAAGCCGGTCGAAGATGCGCGCCTGCACCGGCGAGGTGTCCTGAAACTCGTCGACCAGCGCCACCGGGTACTGGGACCGCATGCGGCTGCGCAGTCGCTCGGCACCGGCGCCGTTGTGCGCCGGGTCCAGCGCCTGATCAAGCCGGTTCAGCAGATCGGCAAAGCCGAAGCTGCCCGCCTGTTGCTTGAGCTCGGCCAGCCGGTCGGCGATGCGGGCTGCGGCATGCAGGCGCAGGCCGGTGCGCACCGTCGGCAGTGCGTCCAGCGCCTGCTGCAGCTGGGCAAAAGCCTCGAAGTGGTCGGGCAGATCCACCCAGGCGCCAGGCTTGACGGCGTCTTGCAGGCCCTGCGGTGTCAAGCGGGTGGCGCCGGTCTTGAGATCCGGACGCTCAACCTCAACGCCCGCGGCCCAATCGGCCAGCGTTTTCAGCCAGCCGGTGTAGTGGCGCTGCGCCAGCTTGACCTTGTTGAACGGGCAGGCCTTGAGCACGGTCTGGTCGTCCAGCCAGGCGGTCATCGCAGCGGCGCGGTCGGGCCAGCCTTGCTTGAGCGTGGCGACCTGGTGGGCCAGCTGCTGGCTGCGCTGCGCGATCTGCTCGCCCAGGCTGCCGCAGCCGGCATCGGCCGGCAGGTCTTGATCCAGCAGTTGGCGGGCGTCATCGGTGAGCGCTGCGACATCGCGCCAGACCGCAATCGCCGTGTCCCAGGCCGCGCCGGACAGCGGGTAGAGCTGGGCCCGCCAGTAGTCGCGCGCGGCCTCGGCCAGCAGTTGCGACGCATTGGCCGCGAGCTCTTCATCGAACAGGCTGCCGGAGTCAAAGGCATGCTCGCGCAACATGCGCTGGCACCAGGCGTCGATGGTGTGCACCGCCGCGTCGTCCATGCCCTCGGCAGCACTGGCCAGGCGCCAGGCGGCCTGGCTGCGCTGCGGGCCGGGCGGGTGGTCGGCCAGCAGGTCGATCAGCAGCCGGTCGTGCGAAGCGGGCCGGGCCTCATCCCGAAAACAGCGCGCCGCGTCCAGCAGCCGGCTGCGGATGCGGTCGGACAACTCGCGGGTGGCGGCGCGGGTGAAGGTCATCACCAGGATCTCGGCCGGCTGCAGCGGCCGGCCAAAGCCGGCGTCGCCGCCATGGCCCAGCACCAGCCGCAAATACAGCGCGGCGATCGTCCAGGTCTTGCCGGTGCCGG
The DNA here is from genome assembly GCA_046597355.1 of Aquabacterium sp. Taxonomy (GTDB): domain Bacteria; phylum Pseudomonadota; class Gammaproteobacteria; order Burkholderiales; family Burkholderiaceae_C; genus Pseudaquabacterium. The sequence goes on along the minus strand of JBKJKU010000256.1, from coordinate 1,309 downwards.
CGCTGGCCTCGATCAGCCGGCTGCCCCACAGCGGAAAACGCAGCGCGTCCAGGGTGTCAGCCATGGTCGGCTCCGGCGGCGGTGAACGGGGCGGCGGCGGTGGCGCCGATGGCGGTGGTGGCGATGGCGTCGATGGCGTCGATGGCGGGCGCAGCATGCAGCCGGACCGTGGCGTGACCGTCGATCCAGCGCAGCATCGGGCCAAACAGCGCCTCGGCCGCGGCGCCAAAGCGGCCGTCGGCGGCGAGCGATTCGAAGTCGGGGTAGAGGCGCGCCAGGCAGGGCTCGTCGCCCTCGGCCGGCAGGCCGCCCCGCGGAAAGCTGCGGCCCTCGTAGACGCCCACCGGGTCGCCGCCGGCCAGCAGCGCCAGCGCCGTTCGGGCGGCCAGCGGCAGCGGGCTGACCATGCCGTCGCGCCAGGCCTGCATCAGGGTTTGCAGCGCCGCAGCGGCGTCGGCCTGCGGCGGGGCGTCCAGCGTGACGGTGGCATCACGCCCGACCAGCACCGCCCGCACCGGCACACCGCAAGCCGCAGCCGCCAGCAGGGCGATCCAGGTCGGGATCAGCGCATCGCACCGCGGTTTGAGCTTGACCAGGTCGTCACACAGGCGGCTGGGGCTGAGCTGCAGCCAGACCCCATCGGCGGACGCGCCTGGGGCGCAGCGCAGCGGCGTCAGCCAGTCGTCGAGTTGCAGGCCGGCGGCGCCAAAACGCAGCGGCTGGCGGGGTGCCTGAACCGGGTAGAGCGCCCGCAGTTCGCACCAGGCGTCGAACAGCGCAACGCCGGTGTCAGCCAGGTCCTGCGCCGCACGCCGGCCCGACTCGGCCATCGGCAGGCGGCCCGCCCGCTGGACACGGGCCACCTGGGCGGTGATGACGGCGCGCAGGTCAGGCGCGGCAAAGGCTGGACCTTGCACGCGATGACCCGCCCCGTGATGGCCCGAAGCTGCGTCCAAAACAGGACCCAAAGCAGGGCTCACAACAGGGCCCACAACGGTGACCAAGGCGGCGCCGGCGGTCTCGGCCGCCTGCAGCGCCGCCAGGCCGGCGTCGATCAGGGCCTGCAGCAGGCTGTGGGCTTGCAGCCCGTCGAGGCCGAAGGCTTCGTCGTCATCGGCCACCGCCTCACCGTCGCCAAAGACCACGTCGAGCTGGCACCGGAAAAAATCACGCACCGGGTTTTTCAGGAAACGGGTCAGCGTCTCCAGCGTCAGCGGCAGCTGGGCAGCGGCGGGCGCGATGGCCAGGGCCAGGGCCACTGCACCGGTCGCCACATCGGCCACTGCATCGGTCGCCGCATCGGCCGCGA
>JBKJKU010000056.1:0-15566 GCA_046597355.1 Aquabacterium sp. | reverse complement strand
GGCTGAAGCTCACGCTGCGCGGCAAGCGCCTCGGCCTGACGCTGGCCGAGGTGAAAGAACTGGTGGGCATGTACGAGTCGCCGCGCGACACCGCGCCGCAGCTGAAGAAGCTGCTCGTCGTGCTGGCCGAACACCGGGCGCAGCTGGAGCAGCAGATGACCGACCTGCACCTCACGCTCGACGAGGTGCGCGCCCACGAGAAAGAAGCGATGCGCCTGCTCGCCGACAGCCCGCCGCGACGCGGCCGCAAGCCACCCCACGGAGCCACCCCATGAACGACCTGCCCGGCCTCGACCACCAGCTCGGTGACGACATCGACGCCCTGCGCGACGCGGTGCGCGAGTTCGCACAAGCCGAGATCGCGCCACGCGCCGCCGAGATCGACGCGAGCGATCAATTTCCGATGGACCTGTGGCGCAAGATGGGCGCGCTCGGCGTGCTCGGCATCACCGTCAGCGAGGAGTACGGCGGCGCCAACATGGGCTACCTCGCGCACATGATCGCGATGGAAGAGATCAGCCGCGCGAGCGCCTCGGTCGGCCTGAGCTACGGCGCGCACAGCAACCTGTGCGTGAACCAGATCAAGCGCAACGGCAGCGACGCGCAGCGCGCGAAGTATTTGCCGAAGCTGATCAGCGGCGAGCACGTCGGTGCGCTGGCGATGAGCGAGCCGGGCGCCGGATCGGATGTCATCAGCATGAAGCTGAAGGCGCAAGACAAGGGCGATCACTACCTGCTCAACGGCAACAAGATGTGGATCACCAACGGGCCCGACGCCGACACGCTGGTCGTCTACGCCAAGACCGAGCCCGAGCTCGGCGCACGTGGCGTGACGGCCTTCCTGATCGAGAAGGGGATGAAGGGTTTCAGCATCGCGCAGAAGCTCGACAAGCTCGGCATGCGCGGCAGCCACACCGGCGAGCTCGTGTTCGTCAATGTCGAGGTGCCGGCCGCGAACGTGCTGGGCGCGCTCAACGGCGGCGCCCGCGTGCTGATGAGCGGGCTCGACTACGAGCGCGCCGTGCTCACCGACTGCATGATGCCGATGGGCCCGGCCGCGAGCACGGCGCGCTCGTAGTCCAAGCCGCTCATCAACACCTTGGCACCGCCGTTCAGCGAGCCCAGCACGTTTTGCGCAGGCACCTCTACGTTGTTGAACACCAGCTCGCCGGTGTGGCTGCCGCGCATGCCGAGCTTGTCGAGTTTTTGGGCACAAGAAAACCCGGGCATGGTCTTCTCAATAATGAAGGCGGTGACACCGCGCGCGCCCAGCTCAGGTTCAGTCTTGGCGTAAACCACCAGGGTATGGGCGTCCGGCCCGTTGGTGATCCACATCTTGGTGCCGTTGAGCAGGTAATAGCCGCCCTTGTCCTCGGCCCTCAGCTTCATGCTGATGACATCCGACCCGGCGCCCGGCTCGCTCATCGCCAGCGCGCCGACATGCTCACCCGAGATCAGCTTGGGCAGGTACTTGGCGCGCTGCGCCTCACTGCCGTTGCGCTTGATCTGGTTGACACACAGGTTGCTGTGCGCGCCGTAGCTCAGGCCCACCGACGCGCTGGCACGGCTGATCTCTTCCATCGCGATCATGTGCGCCAAATAGCCCATGTTGGCGCCGCCGTACTGCTCGGCCACGGTGATGCCCAGCACGCCCAGCGCGCCCATCTTGGGCCACAAGTCCATCGGAAACTGGTCGCTGCGGTCGATCTCGGCGGCGCGCGGCGCGATCTCTGCGGCGCAAAAGTCACGCACCGCGTCGCGCAGCGCATCAATGTCTTCACCGAGCTGGAAGTCGAGTCCGGGCAGTTGGCTCATCGTGTGTCTCCTGATGGTGTGGCCGGGTGCGACGGTGCCGCAACACCGTCAAGCATGCCACGGCTGCCTTAGCGGGCGGGCAGCTTCGCAGCAAATTGACGTTTACGTTAACGTCAATGATACCGGAGTGCTTTGGCAGGGACCTGATCTCGGGGTCAGGATTTGCGGCGGGCCGGTGCTGACGCAGCACCCGCAACCGGGGCAGCCTGGGCCGCCGGGGCCACTGCAGCTGTCGCCGTTGTCAGCAACTGGTGGCAGCGGCCCTCGTGCAACGTCAGCTCGTCCAGCGTGACGCGAATGTCTTCAAGCTGCAGCTCCAGTTGCCGTCGGTGAGCACCCAACACGGCCAGAAAAGCTTGAAGCTGGGGCGCCGTGTCCGAATCGGTGTCGTACATCGTCACCAAGCCGCGGATCTCCTGCAAACTGAAACCCAGGCGCTTGCCCCGCAGCGTCAGCTTGAGCCGGGTTCGGTCACGCTGGCTGTAGACGCGGTTGCGGCCGACGCGGGCCGGTTCGAGCAGGCCCGAGTCCTCATAAAACCGTATCGCGCGCGGCGTGATGTCGAACTCGCGCGCCAGCTCGCTGATCGTGAACGTCTTGGCGGCGCGTGCAGGTAAGGTCATGAGAGCTTGGGACTTCGTCAGGTTGACGTGGCCGTCAATGTAGCCCAAGCCCCGATGTTCACCCCTTCGCAGGCTACGGCCCGCCCACCGTTGCCGGCGCAAAGCGAACCTGTCGCGGGCGGCGGGCGGCTCTTGGCTGTCTTTCGTTTTTTGACCTCTTAGCTGCCAGTCGTAAATGTTGCGCGACCGCGCCGCGCCGGGCTGGCGTGCCCCGCTCCATGTCATCCCGGGCCGGAAAAGCACCGGCCCTCCCTTCTCTACTTACGCGGGACACGCCAGCCCGACACGGCGCTACTCCACCCGCAAGGCATGCCGGCCTTTCAAGCCAACGCCCGCGGCAACGCTTCGGGTGGCCAAGGGCGTTGGGTGACCAAAGCAGGCGGCAACGCTTCGGGCGGCCAAGGGCGTTGGGTGACCGGATCCCGCAAGTAAAGGAGGAGATGGCGGCCAGCTGGCCGGCATCGGAGGACATGGAGGGAGCCGGTTGCCCGACGGCCTTGGTCGTCTCGCGCCGCACGCATCCCGCATCACGCCGCACGTAGGACATCGACCGACTGCATCCCCACCACGCGAAAGACAGCTCAGAGCCGCAAGCCGCCCGCTCAACCGGACCGGCGCCCACAACGCTTGGCTCAGTCGCGCGTCACCCGCAGCACTTCTTCCAGCGAGGTGATGCCACTGGCCACCAGGCGTTCGCCGTCTTCGCGCATCGGTACGAAGCCACTGGCGCGTGCGGCCTGGGTGAGCTCGCTCTCGGCAGCGCGCATGTGGATCAGGCTGCGCAGCATGTCGTCCACCACCATCAGCTCATAGACGCCGGTGCGGCCCTTGTAGCCGGTATTGCCGCAGGCCGGGCAGCCCACCGGGTGCCAGTGGCCCTCGCTGTCCTGGCGCTTGCAGGCGATGCACAGCTTGCGCACCAGGCGCTGGGCCTGCGCACCGAGCAGGCTGGACGACAGCAGGTAGGGCTCCACCCCCATGTCGATAAGCCGCGTGACAGCGCTCGGCGCGTCGTTGGTGTGCAGCGTGGCCAGCACCAGGTGACCGGTCAGGCTGGCCTGGATGGCGATCTGGGCGGTCTCGAAATCGCGAATCTCGCCGATCATGATCACGTCGGGATCTTGCCGCAGGATGGCACGCAGGGCCTTGCCGAAGGTCAGATCAATCTTGGCATTGACCTGCGTCTGGCCGATGCCGGGCAACTCGTATTCCACCGGGTCTTCGACGGTCAGGATGTTGGCGCCAGCGGTGTCGATGCGGCCCAGGCTGGCGTACAGCGTGGTGGTCTTGCCGCTGCCGGTGGGGCCGGTGACCAGCACGATGCCGTGCGGCTGGTGGACCAGCCGGTCGAAGGCTGTCAACACCTTGCCGTCCATGCCCAGGCCTTCGAGCGTGAACTTCGATTCGCTCTTGTCCAGCAGCCGCGGCACCGCGCGCTCGCCGTGCGCGCTGGCCAGTGTGGACACCCGCACGTCGATGGCGCGGCCGCCGATGCGCAGGCTGATGCGGCCGTCCTGCGGCAGGCGCTTCTCGGCGATGTCGAGCTCGGCCATGATCTTGAGCCGGCTGATCAGCGCGGCATGCAGCGCCCGGTTGGGTTGCACCACCTCGCGCAGCGTGCCGTCAACCCGGAAGCGCACCGCGCTGCTGCGCTCGTAAGGCTCGATGTGGATGTCGGACGCACCGTCCTTGGCCGCCTGCGTCAACAGCGCGTTGAGCATGCGGATGATGGGCGCGTCGTTGGCGGCTTCGAGCAGGTCTTCAACCGCCGGCAGGTCTTGAAGCAGGCGCGACAAATCGACCGCGCTTTCGACCTCGCCCACCACGGTGGCGGCGCTGGATTCACCGCCGGCGTAGGCCCGGGCGATGCGGTCGGTCAGCACGGCGGGCTCTTCGCGCTCGACCCGGCTCACCGTGTGCAGGCGCAGCACCTCACCCAGCGCGCTGGGTGCGGGGTTGTCGGTGGCCCACAGCACGCGCTCGGTGCCATCGTCCTCCAGCAGCAGGTTCTGCGCCTTGGCAAAACTGTAGGGCAGCGGGTGCCTCATGGCTTTTGCTTCGCGTCGGGCTTCAGGTCTGGCGGCACGGTGATCGGCGACTTGTCGGTCGTGAGCGCCGGCAGCGACGGCAACACCGGCCCTTGGTTGATCGAGATCACCCGGCTGGTGTCGGGCTGCGCGCTCAGCTGCTCGGCGCGTATCGCCTCGTAGCGGTCGATCGCAATCGATCGGGCGCTTTGCGCATCCCGCAACACCACTGGCCGCAAAAACACCAGCAGCACCGATTTGTTGCGGCTGCGGGTCTCGGTGCGGAACAAGCCGCCCACGCCAGGCATGTCGCCCAGAAACGGCACCTTGTCCTGGCCGCCGTCGTACTGCTCTTTCATCTGGCCGCCCAGCACCATGATCTGGCCGTCGTCGGCAACGATGGTGGTTTCGATCGAGTTCTTGTTGGTGGTTGGCCCGTTGGCATTGCTGGCCGAGTTGGCGACCACGCTGGAGTTCTCCTGGAACACCGTCATCCGGATCACGCCGCCCTCACCGATCTGCGGCTTGATCTTGAGCGTCAGGCCCACATCCTTGCGCTCGACCGTCTGGAACGGATTGACCACGGACCCGCTGGCGCCGGTGTTGCTGAAACTGCCGGTGACAAACGGCACGTTCTGGCCAACCACGATCTTGGCCTCCTCGTTGTCCAGTGCCACCAGGTTGGGCGTGGACAGGATGTTCGTGCCCGACACCGATTCGAGAAAGCGCGCCAGCGCGCCCAGCGTGTAGATGCCGTTGACCATCGACAGCAGGCCGACGTTCAGGCCGTTGACCGCCCGGCTGGGCGTCAGCGCGGTGGTGGCATTGCCCAGTTGCGACAAGGTGATGATGTTGCTGGCGCCGGTGCCGAAGTTGGTGCCGCCGATCAGGCCCGCCCGATCGCCCTTGTTGCCCAGCAGCCCCTGCCACTGGAAACCCATTTCGGCCGCCTTGTTGGCGTCCATCTCGACGATCATCGACTCGACAAACACCTGCGCGCGGCGGCCGTCGAGCTGGTCGATCACGGCGCGGATCTGCCGGTACAGCGGCTCGGCGGCGGTGATCACCAACGAGTTGGTGGCCGGGTCAGCCTGGATGAAGCCGCCCGTGCTGGGCTGGGCCGACTGCGAGATCGGCGTGGCCGCCACGGTGGCGCCCAGTCCGCTGCCCGCACCGCCACCGCCCAGCGGCAGGGTGCTGGCGCCGGTACTGCTGGTGCCACCACCGCCACCGCCCGCCACACCGCCGCCAAACGCGGCGCGCAGCACCGCCGCCAGCTTGCCTGCATCGGCATTCTTGAGGTAGACGACATGGATCAGCCCGGCCGGGCCGCCCAGGCCGGGGCGGTCCAGGCGTTCGATCAGCGCCCGGGTCGCGGCCAGCCGGGCCGGGTTGGCGGCGCGGATGATCAGCGCGTTGCTGCGGGCATCGGCCAGCACCGACACACCGCTGCCGCCGCCCGGCACGCCACCGGGCACACCGCCGGCGCTGGCCTCGCCCAGCTTTTGCACCAGCGTGGCCAGGTCGGACGCGATGGCGTGCTGCAGCGGCACCACCTCGACGTCAGTGGCCGCGGGCTGGTCGAGTGCGGCAATGATCTTGGCCATGCGCGACAGGTTGTCGGCATAGTCGGTGATGATCAGCGTCGAATTGCCGGGGTTGGCATTGATCGTGTTGTTGGGGCTGATCAGCGGCCGCAGCACGGCCACCAGGTTGTTCGGGTTCTCGTAGTTGAGCTTGAAGATCTGCGTGATGACCTGGTCACCGCGCTGGTTGACCGGGCCCACCGACACCGTGCCGGCCTGCAGCTTGGCATCGGCCTCGGGCACCACCTTGAGCAGGCCGGCGTTGTCGACGATGGCAAAACCCAGACCGCGCAGCCCTGCCAGGTACTGCAGGTAGGCCTCGCGTACCGGCATCGGCTGCTCGCTGTAGAGCGTGATCACGCCCTTGACGCGGGGGTCGACGATGATTTGCCGGTCGATCATCACCGCCATCGCCCGGCTCACCGCCTCGACATCGGCGTTGACGAAGTTCAGCGTCACCGGCGTGTTGGCACGCAGGCCGGCGCTGCGCCGGGCGCTGCCGGCCACAGCCGCGGCTGCGGCCGAATCGTCCTGCGCCGCGGCAACAGGCACCGGCGGCAGCAACAACAGGCAGACGGCAGCAGCCGCGGCGGTGCGGGACCAGCGCGGCAGGCCCGGCAGGCCCGAGATGGCCAAACTGGCCAAACGGACCAAACTGGCCGACGGGGCGGCCAGCGGCGCCAGCCGTGGGGTCGTCCGGCATTGGGCGGGACGGTGCAAGCGCGGGGTGGTCATGAAAATCATCCGATCGAAATGACGGACAGCGCGCCCTGGCGCCGTCCGATGATGTTGAGCAGGTTGGCCAGCGCCGGGGCCTGGCCCTCGGCGGCCTGGGCCTCGCCCCGAAAACGCAGGCCGGTGCCGGTCCAGCTGCCGCTGCCGCTCAGGCGCAGCGCGCCGTCCAGCGTGCGCAGCTGCACCGTCGCCGCATCGCCAGCCGCCGCCTGGCCGGCCAGGTCCAGCCGGTAGCTGCCCAGCGCGGGCAGTGACGACAGCCGGGAGGACACGCCCAGCAGGTCGATCGACAACGCACCGTCCAGCCGCAGCCGGCCCTGCACCGATTGCAGCCGCAGGCCGGGGCTGGCCAATTGCATCAGGCCGCCGAGCTGCAAGGTGTTCCACGGCGTGCCCAAGCCGGCCAGCCAGGCCGCGGGCCAGTGGCCGATGACGGCCTCTGGAACCGGCAGGCCCTGCGGCACGGCCGAGCCCGCCTGGCCCGCTGCGGCGCCAGACTGGGATGCAACCGCCCGGTCCAGCGCCAGGGTGTAGCCGCCCCAGCCGGGCTGCCAGCGCAGGGCCAGGTCGCCGTTGATGCAACAGTCCTGGCGCGCGTTGAGCCGCAGGCCACGCCAATCAGGCCGCAGCTGCCACTGCAGGCGGCCGGGCAGCGCTGATGCGCCTTGGCTGCCAGCGCCGCCGGTCAGCACCAGCACGGCGCTGCCGTTCCACAGGCTGCCGCGGGCGTCGGCCAGCAGCAGCCGCTGCGCGCTGGCCTGGTGCAGACCGTCGGCCAGCCACTGTGCCGGCGCGTTGGCCACCAATCCGGTCAGCCCGCCCAGCACCACGCCCCAGGTGGCCCAGCGCCGGCCCGCATGCTGCTGGCGCTGCCAGCGCTGGCGCTGGCGCTCGCCCGGCCCGGCGGGCTGGCGCATCACCGCGTGGTCCCCAGGGTCAGCGTCAGGCTGCCGTCCCACAGGCCAGGGCCGGCGCGGGTCAGGGTGGCGTCGACCACCCGGGCGCGGGCGCCGACACGGGCCTCGGCCAGCCAGGCGGTGAGCTGCGCGGCGCTGGCGCTCTTGAGCGTCAGCAGCACCCGATCGCCCTGGATGCTGAGCTTGCCCGGTGCGCCCAGGCGCTCGGTGGCGGCGGCAAGCGCGGCCTGGGCCTGCTCGGCCGGCACCGGCGCCACGGCGCGCAGCGTCACCGATTCGGCCGCCAGCACCTGCATCTGCTGCAGCTGCAGGTCCAGCAGGTCGATCTGCGCCGGCGCGCTTTGCAGCGTGCGCCAGGCCGGCGCAATCGCCACCGCCCACAGCACAAAGGCACCCAGCACGGCCGCGGCAAAGGCCATCAGCCGGCGCTCGCGCGGGGCAAAGGTGGCCCAACGCGCGGCCAAGCCCTGGCCGGCTTGGCGCAGGCGGACCACAAAACCGGCCAGCCCGTCGCGGCTGGCTGCGGTGTCGGTGCGGCCTGGATCGTTGGGTGCAGTGGCGCTCATCGGGTCGGGTTCGGGTTGGCGCGGTGGATCACCAGCCGGCCGTCACTGTTGTCCACTGCCCAGCCCGCGGGTTGCAGACGGGCGCGCAGCTGGTCGGCCTGGGGCTGCTGCAAGGCGTTGGCCGGCAGGCTCAGGCGGCCGGGCTCGAAACGCAGCTGCGGCGGTGGCGGCGCGCCCTCGGGCCAGGCTGACGCGCCTGCGGCCAGCAGCGGTTCGAAGTCGTCCTCACCGGGCACGCCGGCCGCCACCCGCAGGCTGGCGGTTTCGCGCTGCATCTGCACCGGCGCGTCCAGCACGGCGCGCACCTGCGGGTGGCTGCTGCGCAGCAGGGCGTCCATCGCGCTGCGCTTGTCGGTGAGCGCGCCGCGCTGTTGCCAGGCCATCACATTCAGACCCACCAGCTGCAGCACCAGCAGCGCCGCCACACCCCAGCGGGCGGAGGTCCAGGCGGGGCTGAGCAGTTGCCGGCCCAGCTTGCCCAGGGCCAGGCTGCTGCGGTGCTGCGGCGCCAGGTCGAACTGCAGCAGGTTCCAGGGGCTGCGCACTGCGGCCAGGGCCAGCTCGGCGGCGCTGCGCACGGCCACCGGCGCGCCCAGCCAATGCTCGGCGGCGGCGGCGGCGGCGGGTGTGGCGGTGAAGGCTGCGCCACGGGCGGTCCAGCGCGCTTGCAGCGTGCGGGCCAATGCGCCGGCCAGCGGCAGGCACAGCGCGCCGTCGGCGTCGCTCAGGGCCAGCCAGTCGGCTTCTTTGCCGTCGGCCTCGTCGAGGCTGAAAAAGTGCCCGGCGGGCTCACGGCCGGGCGCGTCCGCGGCCTGGCCGTCCTGCAGCAAGGCCGGCGCCAGCGCCGGTACCAGCCGGTCCACGACCATGCCCGCAGCGGCCAACGCCGCGAGCTGACCGGTCAGCCAGGGCTTGTGCACCGCCGCCACCCAGACCGGCGCGCCCGGCACCACCCGGGGCTCCAGCGCCAGGTGCACCTGCTCGTCATCGGTCAGCAACTGCTCCTCCAGCACACCGCCCAACGCGGCCCGCAGCCGGTTGGCCGGCGCGCGGGGTGCGGTCGGGTGGTGCCAGGCCACGGCCGCTGCGGGCAGCACCGCGACCACGCTGTCGGCCCTGGGGCACAGCGCGGCCGCCGATTCACCCTGCCGGGTCACCGACAGGCCGTCCGGGCTGAGCAGCCAGGCCAGCGCCGCCGGTTCGGCCAATGCGGGGGTGTCGGCGCGCGGTGGCGGCGGCAGGAGGATCACGAGCAGGGCCATGGGTGTCAGTGGCAGTCGGTCAGTGGCGGTCGGTCAGTGGCGGTCGGTCAGCGGCGGTCGGTCAGCGGCAATCGGTCAACAAGGGTCTGGCGTGGGCAGGGGCAGAACAACAAAGGCCTTCGGGCGGGTGAAAAGGCAAACCGACGAATCTAGCAAGCGCGAGGCCGGGCCATCGCCCAATCAGTCGGTGCCCCGGACGGCAGATCATCCGGCGCGGCGCATTGTTGAGCAAACCGCCGCGGGCATTGTGAATCAGTGTGACGTACCGCACGACAAGGCGCGCCACAGCGATGATCGCCACGCCCGCGCCGGCTCAACGCGTGGCCGGGCTGACCCAGGTCGGGCGCAGCCGCTGGACCGCCACCACATCCAACCCGTTGCGCCGTTCGATCAAGGTGCTTTCGCTCAGCCGGCGCTGGTCCAGCCGAAGCCGGCCCTGCACCTCGAAGAAGGCCGACTTCACATCGACATCGCGGGGCTCCAGCGTCACGCCCTTGCCCAGCACATCGCCGGCCTCGGCCAGGCTGCGGAAGGGCTGGCGCTGGCGGGCCTGCAACAAGCGGTCGGCGCCGCCCAGGTCCAACCCATTGATCACGCTGGCCAGCACCTCGCGCGTTGCGGTGTTCAGGTTGACCGGCGTGGCCACCGGCAACAGCACCACCACGCTGGCCAGGCGGTCGATGGTGGCGGCGTCCAGGCCCAGCCAGACCAGATCAGCCAGCTGCTGGGGGGGCAGCGGTGCTGCGGCATCGGTTGCCAGGCTGGCCGACAGCCAGCCCTCGGCCAGCAGGCTGGCGCTGCCCTTGGCGATGCCGGCATTGGCGCACAGGCGTTCCAGCATCGCCAGCTGGGCCGGCACCAGCTTGCCGTCTTGCACCAGGTTGCGCAGGTTGTAGCGCGACTGGGCATCGGTGATGCTGCCGTCAAGAAAGGCCTCGGGGCCGTCGTCGGTCTTGCGCTCGCCGTCGACCGCCAGAAAGGTGGACAGCCGGGTCTCGGCCAGCGGCGTGGCCCAGGGCTCGTTCAGGCTGGTGGCGCGGCCCGAGCGGGCGTCCTCGCGCAGGATCAGCCGGGCCCAGTCGAGAGCACCCTGCAGCACCCAGGTGGTCTGGACCCGGCTGCGCTCGGCGGATTCGACCTCCACGCCCTTCCACTGCTGCCAGACCATACCCGAGGCCAGCGTGGCCACCACCGTCAGCAACACCATCGCCACCAGCAACGCTGCGCCGCGCGCGGGGGATGCACGGTGAATGCCGCCGCGGCGACTGCGCGTCATGGTTGGGGGGCCAGCATGACGTCGCGCAGCAGGCGGCCTTCGGGCAGGTCGATCTGCAGCCGCACGCCGCTGGGCAGCAAGGTGCGCCGGCCGATGGCAGTACTGACGGGTGCGCTGGCGCCACTGGCGGGGGGGGCGACTGCCGACGCAGCGGCAACGGGCGGTGGGGCGGCCGCCAGATCGCCGCTGGACTGGGCGTTGCTCCAGCCCTGGCCGCGGTAGAAGTAGACCTGCCAGCCGGTCACGCCATCGACCAGGCGCAACTGGCCCGGCTCATTGCCCTGCAACTGCTGGCTGGCGATCCAGGCCTGCTGCAGATCGCCGGCGCGCACGGCCAACGGGCCAGTCCAGCGCCGCCACACGCCTTCGCGCAGCGACCAGACGACGACCTGCACCCCGCCCTCGCTGCGGCGCACCAGGCGCAGCGCGCCGCCGTCAAAGCTGACACCCGGCACCAGCGAGCTATCGTAGATGGCGGCGAGATCCTGCTCCCACTGGCCGATCAGGGCCGACAGGCGCAGCGTGCGTTCGCTGGCGGCCAGGCCGATCTCGCGCGCCCGGGCCATCACCGCCACCCCCTGCCAGCCCATCGCGGCCATCACCGCCATGATCACCAGCGCGACCAGCACCTCGACCAGGGTGAAGCCCGGGCCGCGACGACGCTTGGGTTGCGGGGTCAATACCGCCCCATCACGGTGGCCAGCGTGGCCACCACATGGCCGGTGTCGTCCATCACCAGCGCCTCGACCCGGCGAAAGTTGGGGTTGGGCGTGGCTTGGGTGCGCAGCAGGCCGCGGTAGTCACGGCCAAGCTGGCTGCAGGCAAATTCAGACTCGCCGGTGCCGGGAAACTGCTTGCCCAGACGCAGCTCGGTCAGCAGGTTGTCGGCGCACCAGTGGGCCGCCGTGACCTCAGACAGGCGCTGGGCGTTGTCAGTCAGCGCACCGGCGGCCTTCAGGCCCGCGCCGAGCGAGATCGCGGTGATGACCAACGCCACCATCACCTCAACCAGCGTGAACCCGCGTTGGCGGGTCATCGCCGGGTGGCGGCTTGGGCCGCGCTCTGCTGGGGGTCTTGCTGGGGATCGAGCACCGCAAACGGCGCCAAGCCGTCGGTGGCCAACACCACCTGGCGGTTGTCCAGCGTCAACACGATGCGCTGTGCGCCGATCAGCGGCTCGGGCCCCAGGCGCAGGGCACGGGCGCCGTCGATACGGGCCTGCGTGGCCGGGTCGAGCCAATGCTTGATCGGCAGCGCGCCGGGCGCCGCGCCGACAAATCGGAAAGCCTCGGTGATATCGCCGCTGCGCGCGCCCAGGTTCTGGCTGGCATCGACCAACTCAAAACGCACCGCCGTGCCGGTCGCCCGCGCCTCGGCGCGGCCCGCTTCAAGCAGGGCGGACAGGCGCAGCGCCTCGCGCTCCAGCCGGGACTCGCTGCCATCGCGCAGGGCCAGCCCGACCAGGCCGGACACCATTGCGATCAGCAGCAGCACCACCAGCAGCTCGACCAGCGTGAAGCCGGCGGCGCGGCACGGGCTTGTCGGGGTGGCCAGGCGCCTACTGCCAGGAGCCGATATCGGCGTTTTTGCCGTCACCGCCGGCCTGGCCGTCGGCGCCCAGCGAGAAGATGTCGATCTCGCCCTTCACGCCGGGGTAGATGTACTGGTAGGGCTTGCCCCAGGGGTCGCTGGGCAGCTTGTCCAGGTAGGGCCGCCAGTTGCCGGGCAGGTTGCCACCGGTGGGCTTCTTGACCAACGCATCCAGGCCCTGCTCGGCACTGGGATAGCGTTGGTTGTCGAGCTTGTAAAGCTTGAGCGCCTGCATCAGGTTGTTGATGTCGGTGCGGGCGGCGGTGGCGCGGGCGTCGTCGGTGCGCTCCAGCACGTTGGGCACGATCAGCGCGGCGAGCACACCGATGATGACCAGCACGACCATCAGCTCGATCAGCGTGAAGCCGCGCCGCACCTGCCGAACAACGGGGACGACAAGGCGGCGATAGGCGGGAGCAATGCGCATGCGGAGGGCCGCCGCGCGGGCGCCGGCAGTCGGTGGTCTGTGAAGCGTTCCATCATAATCGGCAGATGATGTCGCGCATGCTGTCGCTGTTGATCTGGGCCCTGGTGGCGGCCTGTGCCGTGTTCTGGGGCCTGCGCCTGTTCATCCGGCCACAGCCGGTGCCGGGCGGCGCGGTGGTGGCCACTGCGCCTGTCGCCGCTACCGGCGAGCTCGACCGCATGCTGGGTGCGCCGCCGGTGCAAGCGGTGGCCGAGGCGGCCGTCATGCAGGCCGACAGCCGCTTCAAGCTGCTGGGCCTGGTGGCACCGCGTGCGGGCCAGGCCGGCGGATCAGGCAGCGGCCTGGCGCTGATCTCGGTGGACGGCAAACCGGCACGCGCAGTGGCAGTGGGCCGAGAGGTTGAAGCGGGCGGCCTTCGCTTGTTGGCCGTGAGCCAGCGCGAGGCGGATCTGGGCACGGCCCGAGGTGCACCAACGGTCAAGCTGGTGCTGCCGATGCTGGCCGAGGCCAACCGCGGCCGGCCGGGCGACCTGCCCGGCATGGTGCCGCCAGCGCAGCCCATGCCCCTGCCGGGCGCAGGCGCTTTTGGTCAGCCGCAGCGCCTGCCGCCAGGGGCAGCGGCCGGACAACCCGGCCCCACCGGCAGGATCCCGGGCTTGGCGCTGGGCGCGCTGCCGCAGAACCCCCAGCCGATGCCGGGCGGCCAGCCGCAGGGCGACGTACCGCCTGAAGGTATCAACCCGCAGCAGCGGCAATAGCGGCAGGTCACCAGCGTGTGCGCGCTACCGCACAGACCGGCCAGCGCCAGCGCTTAATATCAATTTCGGACAACCCTTGCCCTTTTCGGAGCCCCTCATGAGCCAATTCCGCCGCATCATCGCCACCGTCGTGAGCGCCTCGATCGTCTTCAGTGGCATGGCTTACGCCGCGCCGTCCACCCTGATCGGCACCGAGCAGCTGGCCGCCACCGTGGCGCCGGCCGCGCAGTCCGACAGCCGCACCCGCCTGCTGGGCACGCTGGAGCGTGCCGACCTGGTGGCAGCCCTGGAGGCTCGCGGCGTGTCGGTGAGCGACGTGCGCTCGCGCGTCGACGCACTGACCGATGCCGAAACCACCCAGCTGATGGCGCAAATCGACCAGGCCCCCGCCGGCGGCGAAGTGCTGGGCGTGCTGTTTTCCATCTTCATCATCCTGCTGATCACCGACATCCTCGGCCTGACCAAGATCTTCCCGTTCACCCGCTCGGTGCGTTGACCAAAGGGCGCCGCGCTACCCGCAGCTGGCGGACGGGCGCTGCGCTGTGGCTGGCCGCAGCCGTCGCCCTGCCGGGCTGCGCGCTGATGGCAGACCCGCCGCAGACCGCCGCCCTGCGAGCGGCTGCGCCGGCCGACCTGCCGCCGCGCTTCGAGCGCGACGAGGTGCCCTTTTATCCCCAGACGCCGCTGCATTGCGGCCCGGCTGCACTGGCCACGGTATTGGCCGATGTGGGCCTGCCCGCCGACGTCGCAGCGCTGTCCGAGGCCGTGTTCCTGCCGGCGCGTGAGGGCAGCTTGCAGATCGAGATGCTCAGCGGCGCACGCCGCCAGGGCGGCGTGGCCACCCGGTTGCCCGGTGAGCTGACGGCGCTGCTGCGCGAGGTGGCGGCCGGCCACGCCGTGGTCGTGCTGCTGAACCTGGGCCTGGGCTTTGCGCCGAGTTGGCACTACGCCGTGGTGGTGGGCTACGACCTGCCGGCCGGTGAGCTGATCCTGCGCAGCGGCACCGAGCGGCGCGACTTGATCTCGCTGCGCACCTTCGAGTTAACCTGGGCGCGCGGCGGCCGCGGGGCCATCGCCGGGCTGCCGCCGGGTGGCCTGCCCGTCACCGCGCTGGAGCCCGATGCGGTCGATGGCGCGCTGGGTTTCGGGCGCGTGGGCGCTCCGGCCCAGGCGGCGCGCGCCTGGGCCGCCGTGCGCCAGCGCTGGCCCGCCAACCTGGTGGCGGCGATGGGCCAGGGCAATGCGTTGCACGCCGCGAGCGATTTGGCCGGTGCCGCACGCGCCTTCGAGGACGCCGCGCTGAAGCACGACAGTGCCGCCGCCTGGAACAACCTGGCGCGCACCCGCGACAGCCTGGGCGACCGTGCCGGCGCACACCAGGCCGCCGCGCGTGCCGTCGCCCGCGCCCAGACGGCCGAGCCGCAATGGCTGCCGCAGGCCCTGCAGACGCAGCGCGAGCTGGCGCCCAATCCGCCCTGAGGTGCTGCCGCGGCCGACCGGCGCCAGGGCGCTGGCCGGTCTCCCCGCCTACTGAAACGCCACCTCGGCAAAGCTGCGCAGCTTGCGGCTGTGCAGCTGGTCCAGCCGCTGGCGCCGCAGCAGCTCGATCGCCCGCATGCCGATGCGCAAATGCTGGTCCACCCGCTCGCGGTAAAACGCATTGGCCATGCCGGGCAGCTTGATCTCACCGTGCAGCGGTTTGTCGCTGACACACAGCAGCGTGCCGTAGGGCACCCGAAAGCGGAAACCGTTGGCCGCGATGGTGGCCGATTCCATGTCGAGCGCCACCGCCCGGCTCTGGCTGAAGCGGCGCTCCGGGCCGCGTTGCGGCAGCAGCTCCCAGTTGCGGTTGTCGGTGGACGCGACGGTGCCGGTGCGCAGGATCTTTTTCAGCTCGAAGCCTTGCAACTGCGTGACGTCGGCCACCGCCTGCTCCAGTGCCTGCTGCACCTCGGCCAGCGCCGGGATAGGCACCCACAGCGGC
>JBKJKU010000009.1:0-18842 GCA_046597355.1 Aquabacterium sp. | reverse complement strand
AGTTCTTTCAGCACGGTTTTCAGGCGCTCCTCGAACTCGCCGCGGAACTTGGCACCGGCCAGCAGTGCGGCCATGTCCAGGCTCAGCACGCGTTTACCCTTGAGGGAATCGGGCACCTCGCCGGCGACGATGCGCTGGGCCAAGCCTTCGACGATGGCCGTCTTGCCGACGCCGGGCTCACCGATCAGCACCGGGTTGTTCTTGGTGCGGCGCTGCAGCACCTGGATGGCGCGGCGGATCTCGTCGTCGCGGCCGATCACCGGGTCGAGCTTGCCCAGCCGTGCCCGCTCGGTCAGGTCGAGGGTGTACTTTTTCAGCGCCTCGCGCTGGCCTTCGGAGTCGGCTGAATCGACCGTGGCACCGCCGCGCACCGCCTCGACCGCGGCAAGCAACGTCTTGCGGCTCAGGCCGTGGCCCCGCACGATGCCGCCGATGTCGGTCTTGCTGTCGGCCAGTGCCAGCAGGAACATCTCGCTGGCGATGAACTGGTCGCCGCGCTTGGTGGCCTCTTTGTCGGCGGCCTGCAGCAGTTGCACCAGCTCGCGCCCGGCCTGCACCGCACCGCCACCCTGCACACTGGGCAGCGCGGCTATTGCCGTGTCCATCGCGGTCTTGAGCGCCGCAGTGTTGGCGCCGGCCCGGTCGAGCAGTGCCTTGGGGCCGTCGGGTTGCACCAGCATCGCCGCCAGCACATGGCTGGGCTCGATGTAGGGGTTGTCGCGGGCAACTGCCCCGCTTTGGCCTTCGGCCAGGGCTTGCTGAAAAGCGGTGGTGAGTTTGTCGGCACGCATGTCAAAAGTCCTCGGGTTGCGTGGGGAGATTAGGCCCGGCGCCCGCTTTTCAAGGCCGGCGGCCGACGGGTGCACACGCCGACTTTGCGCAGGATCAAACACCGGTGGATTGGCGCGCCGCAGATTCGGTGCGAAATGAGCCCGAGCCGACACCCCGCCAGCGCACAGTGTTTGCCTAAAATCAGACCGTGGACATCCATCAAATGCAAGTGCGCTACGAGCCGACCGCCGACCGGGTGCTGTGGCAGGTGCGCACTGGCGGTGGCGAGTTGTTTGCGGTCTGGTTGACCCGGCGCATGCTGCGCCAGCTCTGGCCGCACCTGCAGCGGCTGGTGACGCAGGCCAGCGTGCTGCGCCTGGTGCCCCACGCCACCGTGCTGCCCGAGGCGCGCGACATGCTGGCCCAGGCCGCTCGCAGCCGCAGCCTGCCCAACACCGATTTCGCCACGCCGTTTGATGCCAAGGCGACCGCGCTGCCGCTGGGTGCGCAGCCGCTGCTGCCGGTGGCCATCGACCTGGGGCCCGGGCCAGACGGCAAGGGCCTGGCGTTGGCTGCGCGCGAAGCCGACGGTCGCAACATTCGCCTCGCGTTGTCCGACGACCTGGCCACCGGCCTGATGCGTTTGCTGGAACAGGCGCTGGTGGCGACAGACTGGGGCATCCTGGCGCCCGCCGCCGCCGCTGACACCACCCAGGATGCATCGGGCAGCACCGCGCCCGTCACCTGGAACTGAGCGGCCTGCCGGGCCCATCCACCGCGTCAGTCACCCAGCGCCTGCAAGCGGCCCCCCGTGACGCGGCGCTGGCAATGGGCCGACTGGATGGCCGCCTCCAACTGGTACGGGTCCGGTGCGCCCCAGGCTGCTGCACCCGCCAGCACCCGGTTGCCTTGCGCGATCATGTCCAGTAGCCAGCCTGCGGTGTCCTGCTCGGCCAGCGGTACAAAGCCGCCATCCGGTCCACGCCGGGCGGGCGCGCGGGCCTCGCAAAACACGTTCAGCGCCAGCAGACCCTCGGCCTCGGCACGGTGGGCATCGGCGGGCAACAGGCTGCACACCAGGTCTGCCAGAAACAACGCCTCGTTGCGCAGGCCTTGCGGCCCGGCATCACCGCCCTCGCCGCCATCGGCGTTGTCGATCGCGCCCAGCCCAGGCCGCAAGCGGCGTACACCGCCTCCAGCACGGCATGCAGGCGCCCGGGCAACTCGTCCGGGCCGGGCTCGTCGAAGCGCAGGCCGGCGTCGCGGATCTTTTGCTTGGCACGCACCAGGCCAGCAGCCGGCCGCAGGACTGGCGGGCCGCGCACTCGGCGGCCTGCCAGGCCGGGCGGCCGGCGGTTGCCGCGGCGGCGGTGGCAGTTGCGGCGGCAGTTGCGGCGGCGGTGGCAGTTGCGGCGGCGGGCTTCACATGACCAACACGGGCCGGATCTCGACCTTGCCGGTGGCTGCCGTGGGGCTGCGGGCGCCCCAGGCGGCATGCAGGGCCTGGGTGGACTCGGCGCTGCGGCCTTGCTGGACAGCGGTGTCGAGAAACATCAGCATGAGCTTCATGGTTCGCTTCTGCCGGGTGGACGAGGCCGGCCAAATGCCGGTGTCTGCATGGTGATGCCCGGGCGGGCAGTCAATCGACAACTCAGAACAAAGATTTTTGCTGCATGCCCCGTCCGGCGTCGCCAATGCAGGCTTGGACCAGGTCGGCGCCATCAGCCGGGCTGGCTGCCGCAGACAAGGACTGACACAGCACCGTTTTCTGCACCTTGCCCAGCGCCGTGCGCGGCAACGAATCGGCCATCACGATGCGCCTGGGGTGCTTGAAACGCGCCAGGCAACGCTCGAACTCGGCGCGCAGCCCGTCCAGGTCAATCGGCACACCCGCCTGCGCCACCAGCACCAGCACCGGCACCTCGCCCCAGCGGGCGTCCGGCAGGCCGACCACGGCCGCCTCGGCCACGCCGGGCCAGGTGGCGGCCAGGTTTTCGATCTCGGCGGGGTAGATGTTTTCACCGCCCGAAATGATCAGGTCCTTGCTGCGGCCAACCACGGTCAGATAGCCCTCGTCGTCGGCCCAGGCCAGGTCACCGGTTGCAAACCAGCCTGCGACAAACCCGGCGCCGGCCGGCAGGCGGTGGTAGCCCCGCATCAGGTTGGGGGCTTGCAACCAGATTTCGCCCACGCTGCCCGGCACCACGTCCGCGCCCTGCGCGTCCACCAGGCGCAGCCGCACACCCGGTGCGGGCCGGCCGACGCTGCCGACCTGTTTCATCGCCTCTTCAGGACCCAGCGCGATGGAAAACGGCCCGGTCTCGGTGCTGCCGTAAACCTGGGCCACTGGCACGCCGCGGGCGTGGAAGGCTTCGATCAGCGCCACCGGCACCACCTGCGAGCCGCTGTTGACAAACCGCAGGCCCGACAGGTCGGCCGCCGGCCAATCGGGGTGGGCCAGCACGGCCTGCATCACCGCCGGCACCAGCAGGCTGGTGCTGGGCCGCCAGGCGGTCACATCCCGCAGCCAGGCGGCCGCATCAAAGCGCGCGTGCAGCTTGACCGCCGCGCCCACCGCCAGCGCCGGCAGCACCTGGATGCACAGGCCACCGACATGGAACAGCGGCAGCACCGCCAACACCCGGTCATTGGCTGTCAAGCCTTGCACGGCCAGCGCCATGTCGATGTTGGCCAGCATGCCAGCCTGGGTGTGCACGGCAGCCTTGGGCTCGCCGCTGGTGCCGCTGGTGTAGACCCGCATCACATCGCCGGGCTGGGCGGCGGAATCGGTGCGGGGTGCGGTACGGAGTGCGGTACGGGGTGCAGCGCGGGATGCAGCGCGGGGTGCGGTGCGGGTGTTGGCGCGGGCTTCGGCGTTTTGATCAGCAGGCCGCTGGCCGGGCTCCCCATCACGGGGTACCAGCGCCAGCGCCCTCACCCGCCCGGCCAGGGCCGCCAGCTCGGGCGTGTGCTTCAGCACGGACAAGCCGGCGTGCGCCGCGATCGCCGCCAACTCGGGCGCGGCCAGGCGCCAGTTCAGCGGCACAAAAATCGCCCCCAACTTGGCACAGGCCAGCAGCGCGGCCAGCATCTCCGGGCTGTTGTGGCCCAGCCAGCCGACGACGGACCCGGCAGCCAGGCTCTCTACCTGAAACTGGCGGGCGGTGGTGTTGATCAGTGCGGCGAAGTCGCGGTAGCTGAGCGCGCGGCCATCGGCTTGCAGCGCCAGCGTGTCGGGCTGGCGGGCGGCTTGCGCCGCAACCCGGTCAAACAGCGGGGTCATCGCCGGATCGCCAGAACGGTGGGTTGGACGGCAGACCGGGGCGCACGCAACCCGGCCGCCTACTCGATCACCTCGTCCCGCTCACCCGCCTCGTACAGGCATTCACGCCCCAGCCGGTCCATGCACAGCTCGGCAGTCCAGGGCAGCATCAGGCTGCCGCAGCGGCTGTCGCGGTAGAGCCGCTCCAGCGGCAGCGACTTCAGCATGCTTTGACCGCCGCAGGTGCGGATCGCCAGCCGGCAGATGTCGTTGGCGTTCTCCATGATGGTGTAGTGGGCGGCGTACAGCCGCATGCGGGTGTCCTTGTCGGGGTCGATGCCGGCGTCGCGGGCGTTCTGCAAGAACAGGGCGCGGGTGGCTTCGAGCTTGTTGCGCATCTCGGCCACCGCGTACTGCTTGGTCGGGTACATCCGGCGCTTGACGGGCGGCATGCCCGGAAGATCGGCGCGCAAATACTGCACCGTGAAGTCGTAGGCCGCCTGCGCCACGCCCAGGTAGGTGGGCGACAGCGTGGCAAACATGTGCGGAAACCGGCTGGCAGCCTGGAAGTACAGGCCCTCGGGCATCATGCGCGCGGTCTCGGGCACAAACACGTCGGCAAACAGCAGGTTGCGGCTGACGGTGGCGCGCATGCCCATCGGGTCCCAGTCGCCCACCACGGTCACGCCGGGTGCGTCGGCCGGCACGGCCAGGTACATCGAGTCACGCCGGCTGCCCCCGCCCGCCCGGTCGGGCCGGTCCAGGGTGCACAGCACGCCGTAGGTGTCGGCCGCACCCGCCAACGAGGCAAAGATCTTCTTGCCAGTGATGCGGTAGCCGCCGTCCACCTTGCGCGCGAGGGTGCCCCAGGGCACGGCGCCCGCCGCCGCGGCGCCGCCCTCGGAAAACGGCTGGGCGTAGAGCTTGCCCTCCTTGACGATGCGGCCAAAGTGCCAGGCGCGGTTGATCTCGTGGTCGGCGCGCTGCTCGGGGGTCATGTCGAGTGCGTCGGCGATCTCGCCGGCCCACAGGCAGGAGCAGACATGCATGTTGAAGCTGAGCGCCGTGGCGCCGCACCAGCGGCCGATCTCGGCGGCCACCATCACGTAGGTGGCAAAGTCGGCGCCCAGACCGCCGTAGGCGGTGGGCACGCAGATGCCCAGCAGGCCGGCGCTGCGCAGGTCGTCGTAGTTCTCGAATGGGAAGCTGGCGTCGCGGTCATACCGTTCAGCGCGGGCGGCAAAAGCCGGGCCGAGTGCGGCGGCGCGGGCGATCAGGTCGCGCTGCAGCGGCGTCAGCCGGGCCGGATTGCCGGCGATGTGGGCGGGCTGGTAGCGGGTGGCGACAGCACTGGGCACGGGGCCGGGCGCAAGCGCCTGAGGGGCCGACTGGGGGACATCAGGCAAGGCAGACATCGCAACTCTCCGGTGACATCAGCGGCCGGCCAGAAAAGCCAGCAGCGCGGTATTGAAAGCGTCCGGCCGCTCGATCGGCAGCAAATGGCCAGCGCCCGGCACAGTCTGCAGCAACGCGCCGGGGATGCGCTCGGCCATCTTGCGCGCCACCTCGGGCGCCGCGGTGGTGTCGCGCTCACCGGTGATCACCAGCGTGGGTACGCCAATCATCGGCAGGTTGGCGCGCCGGTCAAAGGCCACCAGCGCGGCCACGGCGCTGCGGTAGGTGGTCTCGGGCACACCGGCCATCAGCGCCTGGGCGGCCGCTTGCACTGCGGGCGGTGCATCGGGCGGCAGCATGGCCGGCACCAGCTGCGCCGCAAGGCCGGCCATGCCGGCGCCAGCGTCCAGCGGGGCAAAGCGGGATTGCAGGAAGTTGTGTTGCCAACCCCCGCCCGGCTTGCCGAAGGCGGGCGAGGTGCTGGCCAGCACCAGGCCGGCGACTGTTTGCGGCGCGCGCGCCGTCAACTCCTGCGCCACCATGCCGCCCATGCTGTGGCCGACCAGCAGCGCCGGGCCCAGGCCCAAGTGCGCAATCAGTTGCTCGACCGCAGCGGCCATGCCAGCGAGGTCGTAGGGATCGACCGTCGTTGACTGGCCGTACCCCGGAAAGTCCACCGCCACCGCCGTGTAACCGGCCGCCGCCAGCGCTGCGCCGCTGGCCGAGCCCGCCGCGCCCCAGGCCTCGCGTCCACCGCCCACGCCGTGCAGCAGCACCACCAACGGGCCGGGTGCGGCGCTGGGGCTGCTGTCCCAGCGCAGATGCGCCAGCGGCGCCTCCGTCACCAGGGTCGCCGGCAGCGCAACCTTGCCCGACGCGTTGCTCACAGCAACACCCCGCCGTCCACCACCGCAACGCCATCCAGCGTCACCGTGCAGCCGCGCATCGGCAAATCAAAATGGCCCAGCGTGTGGCGGCCGGCCACCTCGTTGGCACCGGTCGAGTACAAGAAGTTGCCGGCAAACGCCCGCAACTCGGTGCCGTTGAAGTCGGCCTTGTCATAAAACGTCATCGCGTCCCAGCGGGCACGCCGGTTCAGGCCCCAGCCGACATGCGACACCGCATAGGCCGCCCGGTCTTGCGGGTCGCTGGCAAAGGCCGCAAAGTAGCCCCGCATCAGCTCGGCGTCCACGCTGCTGCCGTCGATCGCGGTGACATGGTCGTCCTCGATGTGCAGCGTCACCGCGTCCGACAGGTAGCGCTTGAAGGTCAGGTTGACATCGCCCGGCGCCAGCACCAGCGTGCCGTTGACCGACCCGGCCGCCGGGAAAGCCAGCACCAGGCCGGCCGGCCAGTGCGTCAAGCTGCCCGGTTTGCTGGTAAAGCCCCAGACCCCGCCAATCCGGGCGCCAGCCAGCGACACCGTCAGGTCGCTGCCGGCGCCAGACGTCACGCGCATCTGCTGGCTGGCCTTGAGCAGGCGCATCGCGTGGCGCGCGGCGGTCTCATCCTCGGCGCGCGGCACGGTGCGCTCCAGGATTTCGGGGTGCTCATTGCTGACCACCAGCACGCGTGCGCCGCCCTTCAAGATCTCAGGCAGCTCGACCGCATGCTGCAGGCCCTCGACCGTGCAATCGACCACCAGCACACTGCCGGCCAGCGCGGCCACCACCGGCGCCAGCTGGCCGATGGCGTCCGACGCGCCGGTCGAGCGCACCGGCACCGGTGCGGTTTGGCGCGGTGTGGGCAGCACCACATGAAACCAGCGCGCGCCCAGCCGGGCCAGCGCCAGCTCGCTCAAGGTCACCAATGCTGGGCGAGACTGGGTCTCGGACAGCACCGCGCAGGCATCGCCCGGCTGCACACCGCAGAGGCGAAAAACATCAGAGAAGCTGTCGATCCACTTGGCCTCGATACGCTGCGCTTGGCTCACAGCACCTCTCCCAGCATCCGGTAATGCCCGCCCTGGAACAACAGCGGCGCCACCGCCAGGTCGGCCAGGCGCAGCACCCGGCCGATGAACAGCACATGGTCGCCCACCTCGTGCCGGGCCTCAACCTGGCACTCAAAAACCGCCGCGCAGCCGGCCAGCACTGGCGCCCCGCCCAGGCCGTCGGCCCAGGCGCCCTCGGCAAACTTGTCGCTTTGCGACGAGGCAAAGCGCCGCGACAAATCCACCTGCGTCTCGGCCAGCACGTTGATGACAAAGTGCGGCGCGGCGTCAAACGCGGCCAGGCTGCTGCTGACCTTGCGCAGCGACCACAGCACCAGCGGCGGGTCGAGCGACAGCGAGGCAAACGAGTTGGCGGTCAGACCCACCGGCAGGCCGGCTGAGTCGCGGCAGCTGATGATGGTTACGCCGGTGGCAAAACGCCCCAGCGCACCGCGCAGGACTTGCGGCGACGGCGGCTCGGGTGCCGTATCGGCGTCAGCTTGGGGCGTCATGGTCAGGGTCCTTGGCTGGGCAATCTGGCCAGCCGGGTTCAAGGGAGCATTCAACGGAATGATCAGCGAAGAAAAGCACGGGCCAGCCCGTAGCCCAGCGCCGTGCAGGCCAGCGCGCCCAGCAGGTGCGCGGCGCTGTGCAGCAGCGCCAGCCCAAAATCGCCGCGCTGGACCAGGCCCAGCGACTCGGCTGAAAACGACGAAAACGTGGTGAAACCGCCCAGCAGGCCGGTCACCAGCAGCAGGCGCAGCAGGTCATCGGGCGAGCGCGAGAACCAGACCATCGCCACGCCGACCAGGCCGCCGCCCAGGCAATTGACCAGCAACGTGCCGAGCGGAAACCCGGCCCAGAGGCTGTTCAAGGCCATGCCGGCAAGCCAGCGCAGCAAGGCGCCCACCGCCGCCCCCAGCGCCACCGCCCCGGCCTGCAGCGCCGTGACGGCCTGGCTCATCCGGCGGGGCTGGCCGCGGCCGTAACAGCCATCGACGCCGGCGCCGGGCCGCCGGCTGCCTCGGTGTTCTGCCCCGTCAGGCCCCAGCGTGCCAGCGCCAGGTCGTCGGTCACCCGGGCATCGACCCAGCGCGCGCCGTCGGACGTGGTCTCTTTTTTCCAAAATGGCGCCTGGGTCTTGAGGTAGTCCATCAAGAACTCGCAGCCCTTGAACGACTCGCCCCGGTGCGCCGAGCTGACCACCACCAGCACGATCTGGTCCTGCGGCTGCAGCAGGCCGACCCGATGGATCACCCGCGCACCACGCAAATCGAAGCGTTGAAAGGCGGCGTCGATCATGGCCTCGATCGCGCGCTCGGTCATGCCGGGGTAGTGCTCCAGTTCCATCGCGCTGACGGACTCGGCGGCCGCACCAGACTGACCCGGTGGGCTGGCGTTGCGGTCGCGCACCGTGCCGACAAAGCTGGTGACCGCGCCCACGCCGCCGTCGCCCGCACGCAGCGCGGCGACCTCGGCAGACAGGTCGAAATCGGCGGTCTGGATGGACACACGCGGCAACGGATTCATGGCACGGATTCTCGCATCGCCAAGAATCGCCGCCCGCTTGGGCGCTGCCCCGCCGAGCCGCGCTGGCGTGCCCGCTGCCTGCAGCTTGCTGGGCGACAACAACGACGACAGGACTGACCCGCTCAGCCGCCGGTGACCGGTGGGAAAAACGCCAGCTCGGCGCCTGCGGGTACCAGGCTGGCCTCGTCGGCCATCACCTGGTTGAGCGCACACCGCAGCGCCCGGCCACGGGCCAGTGCGTCGGCATGACGGCCACCGCGTGCGATCAGCCGGTCGCGCACGGCGCCCAGCGTGATGCCGGCCGGCAGCACCAAGGTCTCGCTGGCGCCCAATGCCTCGCGCAGCGACGCAAAGTAGCGCACGGTCACGGTGACGTCTGGCAAAAGGTCGTGGGCTGAGGATGCCGCCATGCTCAGGCCCCGATCAGCGACGACAGCAACAGCAGCCGCACGCTGTCGCCCCGCCGCACCACCTGGCCCGACGGGTTGTCCACCAGGCCGTCGGCCCAAACCGCAGAGGTCAGCACGCCCGAACTTTGGTTGGCAAACAGCTCGACCCCGCCCTGCGCATTGAAGCGTGCCCGCAAAAACTCGCGCCGCTTGTCGGGTTGCGGCCAATCAAAGTCGGCCCGCACGCTGACCGCCTGCGGCATAGCCTGCGGACAGCCCTGGATCGCGCGCAGCACGGGGGCTACAGCCAGCAAAAAAGTCACGAAGCTCGACACCGGGTTGCCCGGCAAGCCGATGAACAGCGCCTCGCTCTCGCCGCCATCGCGGCGCACCGCACTGGATGCCGATCCGTCGCGACGCACTGCGCCGAAGGCCAACGGCTTGCCCGGCTTGATCGCCAGTGCCCAGGCCTCCAGCCAGCCTTCGGCTTTGACCGCCGGCTTGATGTGGTCCTCCTCCCCTACCGACACGCCGCCGGAGGTGAGGATCAGGTCGTTGTCCTGGGCCGCGCGCCGCAACACGTCTCGGGTGGCGTCCAGCCGGTCGGGCACGATGCCCAGGTCGCTGACCTCGCAGCCCGCGGCCTGCAACAGGCCGCGCAGCATGAAGCGGTTGCTGTTGTAGATCGCGCCGGGCCGCAGCGATTCACCCGGCATCACCAGTTCGTCGCCAGTCGAAAATAGCGCCACGCGTGGCCGGCGGCGCACCGTCAGGCGCGATGCACCGACCGACGCCGCCAGGCCCAGCGCCTGGGGCGTCAAGCTGGCACCTGCGGCCAGCACCTCGGCGCCGTGCTGCACATCCTCGCCCTGGCGGCGGATCCACTGGCCAAGCTGCGGCAGCGTGTTGATGACAACCTGGCCCAGACCGTCGCCAGCAACAGCCTCGCACAGCTCCTGCATCACGATGGCATCGGCGCCGGCCGGCACCTGCGCGCCGGTGAAGATGCGCACCGCCGTGCCCGGCAGCAGCGCCGCGCCGACCACACCGGCCGGCAGGCGCTGGCTGACCGGCAGCCGCGTGCCTGCAACCGGCACATCGGCCACGCGCAAGGCATAGCCGTCCATCGAGCTGTTGTCGGCCGGCGGCACGTCCAGCCCCGAGACCACCGGCCGCGCCAGCACCCGGCCCAGCGCGTCGAAGGTGTCGAGCTTTTCGGCGTCAGTGATCACCCGGTCACGCGCCACCGCCAGCAAGCGGGACAACGCGTCGTCCAGGCTCAGCAGCGTCGGGCGGGCGGGCGGTGTGGGCGGTGTGGGCGGTGTGGCATCAGCCATGGTGCTCGGGCCGGGGGTCGTGGCCATAGTCGTAACGGTCCGCAGTGTCCATCAGGTGCGATGCCAGCACCACCACGGCGGCCATGTCGAACACTGGCAAGCCGGTGGCCACCGGCAGCGCGGCCGGGGCGTCGGTGGCCACGGCCACCACAAACGGGTCGTCGGCATAGCCCGGCGCTTGACCCAGTGCCGCCCGCCAGACCTCGACCTTGGGAATGTCAGCATGCTTGAAGCCCTCGACCAGCAGCCAGTCGCATTCGACCATCTCGGCAATCAACTGGTGCACCGTGGGCTGGCCTTCAACCTCGTATTCGCGCAACTTGGCCAGGCGCTGGCCCGAGGCGATCATCACCTCGAACGCCCCCGCCTGCCGGTGCCGCCAGGAGTCCTTGCCCGGGTGGTCGATGTCGAATCGCTTGTGGGCATGCTTGATCACCGAGACCCGCTGGCCGCGGGACTTGAGCTCGGTGATGAGTTGCTCGATCAGCGTGGTCTTGCCCACGCCTGACGGACCGCAAAAGCCGATGACTTTCATCACGCGGCCGTCATGGGGTGCAATGCCGCGACACAAACGCCTTGACCTGGGCGGTGTCGACCGGCATCACGGTGAAGCGTTTGGGCAGCGCCTCGATGCCGTCCAGCGCGGCCGGCCGCAGCGGCGACCGGCCCAGCGCTTCTTCAATCGTGGCGGCAAATTTGGCTGGCAAGGCGGTCTCCAGCACGACCATCGGCACGCCGGGCTGCAGGTGCTGGCGCGCCACCTTCAGGCCATCGGCGGTATGGGTGTCGATCATGTCCTGGTGCTCGGCCCAGGTGCTGCGGATGGTGGCCAGCCGGTCGGCATGGCTGCTCTTGCCCGAGACAAAGCCAAATCCGGCGATGCGACCCCACTCGGCCGCTGTCAGCTGGAAGCCGCCATCCCGCGCCAGCCCCGGGCCGAACAGGTCGGCGACCCGCGCGCCGTCGCGGCCCAGCAGGTCGAACACAAAGCGCTCGAAGTTGCTGGCCTTGCTGATGTCCATCGACGGGCTGCTGGTCTCGAAGGTCTCGGTGCTGGCGCGCACCCGGTAGTGGCCGGTGCGGAAAAACTCGTCGAGCACATCGTTTTCGTTGGTGGCCACCACCAGCTTGTCGATCGGCAGGCCCATGCAGCGCGCCACATGGCCAGCGCAGACATTGCCGAAGTTGCCCGAGGGCACGGCAAAGCTGATCTGTTGATCATTGCGCTCGGTGACTTGAAAGTAGCCCGCAAAGTAGTACACCACCTGGGCCAGCAACCGTGCCCAGTTGATTGAGTTGACGGTGCCGATCTTGTGCTGGCGCTTGAAGTCCAGGTCGTTGCTGACCGCCTTGACGATGTCCTGGCAGTCGTCGAACACACCTTGGATCGTGATGTTGTGGATGTTGGCGTCTTGCAGGCTGAACATCTGCGCCTGCTGGAACGGGCTCATCCGGCCCTCGGGGCTGAGCATGAAGACCCGCACGCCCTGCTTGCCACGCATCGCGTACTCGGCCGCGCTGCCGGTGTCGCCCGAGGTCGCGCCCAGAATGTTGAGCGTCTCACCGCGCCGGGCCAGCTCGTACTCGAACAGGTTGCCCAGCAGCTGCATCGCCATGTCCTTGAAGGCCAGGGTCGGGCCGTTGGACAGGGCCTGGATGTAGAGCGGATGGGTGCCGGCTTGCAGCTGGCGCACCGGCACGATGGCCGCGCTGCCGTAGGTGGCGGCGGTGTAGGTCTTGGCGGTCAGCGCCTTCAAGTCTGCGGCCGGGATGTCGTCGATGTAGAGCGACAGGATCTCGTAGGCCAGATCGGCGTAGCTCAAAGCCCGCCAACGGGTCAACGTGGCGTCGTCGATCCTGGGATACGACACAGGCAGGTACAGGCCGCCGTCGGGCGCCAGGCCTTCAAGCAGGATCTCGCAAAACCGGCGTGGGGTCTTGTCGCCGCGGGTGCTGGTGTAGTTCATGGGGTTGGGCTTGGGTGGGCGCGGCCGGGCAAGCGCGGGCGGCTCAGCTCAGCTCTTCCTTGCGGATATTGACAATCGGCGCCAGCACGGTGGGCAGGGCCTGCATCTGGGCCAGCGCGGCGCGCATGCGGCCTTCCACCGTGTCGTGGGTCAGGATGATCAGGTCGGTCTGTTTTTCGCCTTCGGCCGACTCACGCTGCAACACCGCATCGATCGAGATGTCGTTCTCGGCCAGGATGGTGGTGATCCGGCTCAGCACGCCGGTTTGGTCGGCCACCTGCAGCCGCAGGTAGAAGGCGGTGATGACTTCGGCAATCGGCAACACCCGGGTGTCGGCCAGCGACCCGGCCTGGAAGGCCAGATGCGGCACGCGGTGATCGGGGTCGGCGGTATGCAGGCGGGTGATGTCGACCAGGTCGGCCACCACGGCGCTGGCGGTGGGCTCGGCGCCTGCGCCCTTGCCGTAGTACAGCGTGGTGCCCACGGCGTCGCCATGCACCACCACCGCATTCATCGCGCCCTCGACATTGGCGATCAGGCGTTTGGCCGGGATCAGCGTCGGGTGCACCCGCAACTCGATGCCGTCCACATCGGCGCGGTGCTTGGTGATGCCCAGCAGCTTGATGCGGTAGCCCAGTTGCTCGGCGTAGCGGATGTCGGTGGCCTGCAGTTGGGTGATGCCTTCGACATGGGCCTTGTCGAACTGCACCGGCGTGCCAAACGCTATCGCGCTCATGATCGTCGCCTTGTGGGCCGCGTCAATGCCCTCGATGTCGAAGGTCGGGTCGGTCTCGGCATAGCCCAGTCGCTGCGCTTCTTTGAGCACCACGCCGAAGTCCAGGCCCTTGTCGCGCATCTCCGACAGGATGAAGTTGGTCGTGCCATTGATGATGCCGGCGATCCACTCGATGCGGTTCGCGGTCAGCCCTTCGCGCAGCGCCTTGATGATCGGGATACCGCCGGCCACCGCCGCCTCGAAACCCACCATCACGCCCTTGGCGCTGGCAGCGGCAAATATCTCGGTGCCGTGCACTGCCAACAGCGCCTTGTTGGCCGTGACGACATGCTTGCCAGCGGCAATCGCCGCCATCACCAGCGTCTTGGCAATGCCGTAACCGCCGATCAACTCGATCACGATGTCGATGTCGGAGTTGTTGATGACGTCAAAGCCGTTGGCCACCACCGTCACCTCTGGGCCGACCAGGGCCTGGGCCCGGGCGGTGTCCAGGTCGGCCACCATCGTGATCGCGATGCCCCGGCCGGCGCGGCGCCGGATCTCCGCCTGGTTGCGGGTCAGCACCTTGAACGTGCCGCTGCCAACGGTGCCGATGCCGAGCAGGCCGACCTGGATGGGGTTCATGAACGTCATTTCTTTCTGGGGTATCGAGGCGCCAGCCCGGCCGGGTCAGCGTGAGGTGGGTTCAGACCGAGTGCCGCCGCCGGTAGTGCGACAAGAAGCGGTCGATGCGGCCGATGGCCTCGGCCAGGTCGTCGGAGTTGGGCAAAAAGACCAGGCGGAAGTGGTCCGGCTGAGTCCAGTTGAAGCCGGTGCCCTGCACGATCAGCACCTTTTCTTCGGCCAGCAGCTCGTAGGCAAACTGCTGGTCATCGGTGATCGGGTACATCTTCGGGTCGAGCCGGGGGAACATGTACAGCGCCGCCTTGGGCTTGACCACCGTGACACCCGGGATCTGGGTCAGCAGGTTGTAGGCCAGGTCGCGCTGGCGGCACAACCTGCCGCTGGGCGCCACCAGGTCCTTGATGCTCTGGTAGCCACCCAGCGCCGTCTGGATTGCCAGCTGGCCCGGCGTGTTGGCACACAGCCGCATCGACGACAGCATGTTCAGGCCCTCGATGTAGTCCTTGGCCCGGCGCTTGTCGCCCGAGACGATCATCCAGCCGGCGCGGTAGCCGCAGCTGCGGTAGTTCTTGCTCAGACCATTGAAGGTGACCATCAGCAGGTCGTCGGCCAGCGACGCAATGCTGGTGTGCGTGACACCGTCGTACAGCGTCTTGTCGTAGATCTCGTCGGCAAAGATGATCAGCTGGTGCTGGCGGGCAATCTCGACGATCTCGCGGAGCACCGCGTCCGGGTACAGCGCGCCGGTAGGGTTGTTCGGGTTGATCACCACGATGCCCTTGGTGTTGGGCGTGATCTTGCGGCGCATGTCGTCCAGGTCCGGGGTCCAGCCGGCCTGTTCGTCGCACAGGTAGTGCACCGGCGTGCCACCCGACAGCGCCACCGACGCGGTCCAGAGCGGGTAGTCGGGCGCGGGCACCAGGATCTCATCGCCGGTGTTGAGCAGCGCGTTCATGCTCATCGTGATCAGCTCGGACGCGCCGTTGCCCAGGTAGATATCGTCGATCGTGACGCCGGCGATTTTTTTCTCCTGGCAGTAGTGCACCACCGATTTGCGCGGCGCGAACAGGCCCTTGCTGTCGGTGTAGCCCGCTGCGTGCGGCAGGTTGCGGATCATGTCCTGCACGATCTCATCGGGCGGCTCAATGCCGAAGGCCGCAATGTTGCCGATGTTGAGCTTGATGATCTTCTGGCCCTCGTCCTCCATCTGGCGCGCCTTGTCGAGCACCGGCCCCCGGATGTCGTAACAGACGTTGGCGAGCTTGGTGGACTTGACGATGGGCTTGTGCCCGGAAGGCGGCAGGGATGGGGACACGGAGGCTCCTGGAGAGACACGCACTACAGCCCTCGCCAACGATGCTGCACCGCAATACCTATAATTTTAGCCTTGCAAGCAGTGGCCCACCGCTGCACCGCCCCACCCGGCCCGCTCCCGGGCGGCCACCCCCAAAAGCCAGGCACCCGTCCGTGAAGTTCCAACCCGATCAGCTGGCCGGCACCAACGTCATCACCCGGCACGACGGCGATGCGCTCTGGGTCGGCGGCACCCGCTTCGGCCACAGCCTGCTGGTGCCCTGGCAGGGCACCGTGCTGCCCTGGGCGCCCACCCAGCCCGACGACCTGAGGCCTGCCGATTTTGAGGCGCTGTTGGCGCTCAAGCCCGAGTTGGTGATCTTTGGCAGCGGGCCGCGCCACCGTTTTGTCTCGCCCGCCCTGATGCGCGCGCTGATCGAGCACGGCATCGGCGTCGAGACCATGGACACGCCGGCCGCCTGTCGCACCTACAACGTGCTGGTGGCCGAGGGCCGGTCGGCCGTGGCGGCGCTGCTGCTCAAGCCAAGTACTGGCGCCGCCCCTGCCCTTGCCTGAGGGATAGCGTGTAGGGCATCGCCGGGCCGGGATGTCGCCTTAACTTTATAATGCGCGGTTATGTCCCCAGGAGGGCCATGCCGTCTGACCTCAGGCCAGATACGTGATCAAGGCCCGCATTCAAGACACGCATCCAAGACACGCTTTCGAGACACGCACGCAAGACAGGTTCATCCCAGGTTCGGTTCACGTCTACCCAACGTCAGTCCAACGTCCGCCAAAACGTCCGCCACAACGGCCCGCCCATGACGCCAGTCCTCAATAAATCCCTGCCCGACTTCGAAGCCCTCGCCACCAGCGGTGTGAAGTTCACGCCCCAGGCCTTTGCCGGCCGTGCAGTGGTGCTTTACTTCTACCCGAAGGACCATACCCCAGGTTGCACCACCGAGGCGATGCAGTTTCGCGACATGCATGCGGAGTTCCTGAAGGCCGGCGCGGTGGTTTTTGGCATCTCGCGCGACAACATGCTGTCGCACGAGAAGTTCCGCCAGAACCTGGAATTGCCGTACGAGCTGATTGCCGACACCGAAGAAAAGCTCTGCCACATGTTTGGCGTGGTCAAGAACAAGATCATGTACGGCAAGAAGGTCAAGGGCATCGAGCGCAGCACCTTCTTGATCGACGGCAGCGGCGTGCTGCGGGCCGAGTGGCGTGGCATCAAGGTCGCCGGTCACGTCGAAGAGGTGCTGGCCGCCGTCAAGGGCTTCCAGAAGCCCGCCTGACCCACCCGTGGCAGGGTGCGCGATGGCAGCGCACGCCGTCTTGCGGCGGTCACGGCGGGGCAATCCGGCATGTGCATAATCGCCTCATGCTTGTGAGTTGCCCACCGCGCACCACCTGAAATCAAAAGCCGCACAGCTGCCTGTGCGGCTTTTTTGTTGCCCAGCTGGATATCCCCACACCCCAGTCCGCCGATTTCCCGACTTTCACCCCTTCCCAGCCCACCGCCCATGCCACTGCCCAAGCCGCCGTCCACCAAAGCCGCCATCCTGTCGCAGGCCGATTTCGAGTCTCAGGCCGCCCCGCGCGCCGACCGCAAAGGCGCCAAATCCCGCTCCGAGCCCATGGCGGGCCCGTCCTTGGACCTGTACGACGGCGGCGCGCCCGTGGCGGCACCCCAACTGCCGGCGCGCCAGGCGGGCCGTGCCGCGCCGTCGGCCCCAACTTCGGCCACCACTTCGGCGATGGCGCCAGTCGCAGCGCCCGTGAATGCAGTTGGGCGACCCACCGTGCCCGGCAAGCAGGGCATGCCCACCAAGCAGGCCACGCTGGCCGCAGCCCCCCCTGCCAAATCGCCCAAGGCACGGGTGCGCACACCTCGCGGCACCGGCGCGGCCAAGCTGTTTGTGCTGGACACCAACGTGCTGATGCACGACCCGATGAGCCTGTTCCGCTTTGAGGAGCACGACGTCTTCCTGCCGATGATCACGCTGGAAGAGCTGGACGGCCACAAGAAAGGCATGAGCGAGGTGGCGCGCAACGCCCGCCAGGTCAGCCGCGAATTGGACCAGTTGGCGTCGTTCACCAACCCGGACGGCAGCATCAACACCACCGAGGGCATCGCGCTGGCCAAGACCGGCCACAAGGATGCAGGCGGCAAACTGTTTTTCCAGACCATGCTGCTGGACGTGCAACTGCCGGCCGGCCTGCCGCAGGGCAAGGCGGACAACCAGATCCTGGGCGTGGTCAAGAGCCTGCGCGAGTCCACCCCGGGCCGCGAGGTGGTGCTGGTGTCCAAGGACATCAACATGCGCGTCAAGGCGCGCGCACTCGGCCTGGCCGCCGAGGACTACTTCAACGACAAGGTGCTGGAAGACGGCGACCTGCTCTACACCGGTGTGCTGCAGCTGCCGCCTGATTTTTGGGAGCAGCACGGCAAGACGATGGAGAGCTGGCAGCAGGCCGGCAACACCTTCTACCGCATCGCCGGGCCGATGGTGCCGCAGTTGATGGTCAACCAGTTTGTCTATCTCGAGCAACCCGGCGCGGCAGCGCTCTACGCCCGCGTCACCGAGATCACCGGCAAGACCGCGGTGCTCAAGACGCTGAAGGACTACGCCCACGCCAAGAATGCCGTCTGGGGCGTGACCGCGCGCAACCGCGAGCAGAACTTTGCGCTCAACCTGCTGATGGACCCGGAGTGCGACTTTGTGTCCCTCACCGGCACCGCCGGCACCGGCAAGACCCTGATGACGCTGGCAGCCGGCCTGTCCCAGGTGCTGGACGACCGGCGCTACACCGAGATCATCGTCACCCGCGTGACCGTGCCGGTGGGCGAGGACATCGGCTTTTTGCCTGGCACCGAAGAAGAAAAAATGGGCCCGTGGATGGGCGCGCTGGACGACAACCTCGAAGTGCTGGCCAAGGGCGATGGCTCGGCCGGCGAATGGGGCCGCGCCGCCACGCAAGACCTGGTGCGCAGCAAGATCAAGATCAAGAGCCTGAACTTCATGCGCGGGCGCACCTTCTTGAACAAGTTCGTGCTGATCGACGAGGCGCAAAACCTGACGCCCAAGCAGATGAAGACGCTGATCACCCGCGCCGGGCCGGGCACCAAGATCGTCTGCCTGGGCAATCTGGCGCAGATCGACACGCCCTACCTGACCGAAGGCTCGTCGGGGTTGACTTACGCGGTGGACCGCTTCAAGGGCTGGCCGCACTCGGGCCATGTGATGCTGGCGCGCGGTGAGCGCTCGCGGCTGGCCGACTTTGCCTCCGAAGTGCTTTGACATTGCGCAGCCCGAGACTGTTTCTGGCTTGACATCGCCGCCCGACGGGGCGCAAATCACCCCTGCGGCGGGCCGACTACCGGCCCCCGCCCAGTTGACCCAGTTGACCCATTTGAAGGAGTGCCGACATGAACGAAATGACCCTTGCCCAGAAAGACAAGTTGATGGCCGACCTGCGCGTCGTCGTCTCCGATGCCGAGGAGTTGCTGCGCCTGGGTGCCGAGCAGACCGGCGCCAGCGCCATTGAATGGCGTACCCGGGTCGAGGCTCGGCTGGCCAAGGCCAAGCTCAGCCTGGCTG
>JBKJKU010000332.1:0-6818 GCA_046597355.1 Aquabacterium sp. | reverse complement strand
CCAGTTCGATGGAGACCATCTTCGGGGTCGCCCCGGGCGACACGTTCTTCTGCACCAGCGACATCGGCTGGGTGGTGGGCCACTCGTACATCGTGTACGGGCCGCTGCTCATCGGCGCGACAACCATCATGTACGAGGGCCTGCCGATCCGTCCCGATCCAGGCGTCTGGTGGAAGATCGTCGCCGATCACGGCGTGAAGTCGATGTTCTCCTCGCCCACGGCGATCCGCGTGCTGAAGAAGCAGGATCCGGCGTTCATGAAGGCGCACGATACTTCAAGCCTGAAGCGATTATTCCTTGCCGGCGAGCCGCTCGACGAGCCGACGGCGCGCTGGGTGTCCGAGGCCCTGGGCGGGGTGTCCATCATCGACAACTACTGGCAGACCGAATCCGGCTGGCCGATCCTGTCGGCGCAACCTGGCATGGCGGACACGCCGCGCAAGTTCGGTTCGCCGTCGTTCCCGGTGTATGGCTACAACGTCGCGCTCTTGCATGAGGCGACCGGCGAAGAGGCGGGGGCGGACGAGAAGGGCGTGCTTACCATCGTGCCGCCCCTGCCGCCGGGCTGCATGACCACCGTGTGGGGCGACGACGAGCGCTTCGACAAGACCTACTTCTCCACTTTCCGCGACCGCCAGGTGTATTCGACCTTCGACTGGGGCGTGCGCGACGCCGACGGTTGCCATTTCATCCTCGGGCGCACCGACGACGTGATCAACGTCGCCGGCCACCGGCTGGGCACGCGCGAGATCGAGGAGAGCATCTCCAGCCACCCCAACGTCGCCGAGGTAGCGGTGGTGGGCGTGGCAGATCAGCTCAAGGGCCAGGTGGCGATGGCGTTTGCGGTGCTCAAGGATGCGTCCCGCACCGGCTCACCGGCCGAGGAATTCGTGCTCGAAGGCGAGATCATGAAGCTGGTGGACAACCAGCTTGGCGCCGTGGCGCGGCCGGCGCGGGTGCGGTTTGTCTCGGTGCTGCCCAAGACGCGCTCGGGCAAGTTGCTGCGCCGGGCGATACAGGCGGTGTGCGAGTTGCGTGATCCGGGCGACCTGACGACGATCGAAGACCCCACTGCGCTGCAGCAGATCAAGGACCTCGTCACCGGCGTTTGAAGAGGGTGACCTGGGCTGAAGGCAGAATCGGCGCCGCCGTTCATGAGACGGCGCCAACCCCCTTCTGCCTACCATGCACAAATCTCTCAGCGCCCGCCTGGGCGCGGCCTGTCTTGCCCTGGCCGCTGCCGCGGTCATGCCGTCATCCTGGGCCGCACCTGTTCGGGCGCCGGGGCCGGACTTCCCCCAGTTTGCCTCGGCCAACGCGCTGAAAGCCGCCTGCGACAGTAGCCTGCAGCGCGCCACCACGCAGCTGCGCCAAGTCGAGCGGCGCGCCGCCGATGGCCAGTGGTTGGCGGCTTACGACGCGTTCAGCGCCAATCTGGAGGACTTGGGCAACCTGATGTTGTTCTTGTCTGCGGTGCACCCGGACAAAGCCATGCGGGACGCTTCCGAGGCCTGCGAGTTGCGCTGGAACGACTTCAATTCGTCGCTCGGCCAGAACGAGAAGATCTACCGCGCGGTGCGGGCCATCAAGCCGCGTGGTGCGGCCGACCGGCTGCTGCAAAAGACGCTGCTCGAAGGCTTCGATGACGCGGGCGTCAGCCTGCCGCCTGCGCAGCGCGCCCGGGCCAAACAGCTCATCGACCAGATCGCCGCGCTGGGCCAGACCTTCGAGCGCAACATCCGCGATGCCAACCAGAAGGTGGCCTTCACCGAGGCCGAACTGCAAGGCGTGCCGGTGGCGGTGTGGCAGGGCGCCAAGCGGGATGCCGACAACCGGGTCTTGCTGGGGCTGGACAACGTGAGCTATGACCCGGTGGTGAAGTCGGCTGAATCGGCGGTGGCGCGCGAGCGCATGTGGCGCGCCAAAAATAGCGAGGGCGGCGAGGCCAACCTCAAGCTGCTGGCCGAGATCACCCGCCTGCGCAAAGACTATGCAAGCCTGCAGGGTGCCGGCAGCTGGGACGAATTTGTGCTGCGCCGGCGCATGGCACAAACCCCAGCACGGGCCATTGCCTTCCTCGCCGAGGTCAAGAGCGCAGTGCAGCAGCGAGAACTTGCCGAGTTGGAAGAGCTGCGTCAGGCCAAGGCCGCGCACCTGTTGTTGACACCCGAGGCGGTCAAGCTCGATCGCTGGGACGTCAGCTTCTATACCGAGCGAGTGCGGCGCGCGCGCTACGCGGTAGACCAGGAGGCGTTCCGCACCTACTTTCCGCCGCAGGCCAGCCTGCAGTTTGCGCTGCGCCTGATCGAGCGGCTGATGGGGGTGCGCTACCAGCGTATCGGGGACGATGCCAACCCCGCGCGTTGGCATCCGGAGGTGCAGACCTACGCGGTATCGGACGCCGCCAGTGGCAAGCCGCTGGGCACACTGTGGGTGGACCTGTACCCGCGCGAGGGCAAGTACAACCACGCGGCGGTATGGGGGCTGCGGTCGGGCTCACTGGCGCAGCGGCGGGCCTCGCAAGCCGCGCTGGTCGTCAACTTCAACCGCCAAGGGCTGACGCTGGACGAAATGGAGACCCTGCTGCACGAGCTGGGCCATGCGGTACACAACAACCTGTCGGCCACACGCCGGGCGCTGCAGGCCGGCACCAGTGTCAAACGTGATTTTGTCGAGGCGCCGTCACAAATGCTGGAGGACTGGGTGTTGGACAAGCGGGTGCTGAAACTGTTTGCGGAGGTCTGCCCAACCTGCACCCCGGTGCCCGACGCGCTGATGGACCAGGCGGTGGCGGCCAGCCACTACGGCAAGGGTGTACTCGCCGCGCGCCAGCAACTTCAGGCCAGCTACGACTTGGCGCTGTACGGCCCCGAGCTGCGGGACCCGCTGGCGCTGTGGGCGCAAATGGAGGGCGACACGCCGCTGGGCCATGTGGCGGGCACGATGTTCCCGTCGCGCTTCAGCCACATCGCCACCAACTACAGCGCTGGCTACTACGGCTACCTGTGGAGCCTGGTGGTGGCGATGGATTTGCGCACCGCTTTTGCCGCCAACAAGCTGGATGCGGCGGTGGGCAAGCGCTACCGCGATGTGATCCTGGCCAATGGCAGCCAGCAGTTGCCGCAAGTGCTGGTGCATGAGTTTCTGGGTCGCGACTTCAACGCCAAGGCCTTTTTTGACGACCTCAAGCGCTGAGCGTCCGGCCCATGACACCACCAGACCCCTACCCCATGCACACCTCGACATCCGCCCGTGTTGGCGTCCTGATCAGCCTGGCCCTGGGCCTGGCCTGGCCTGCCGGACAGGCGCTGGCGCAACCCCAGTCCCCAACCCAGGCAGCCATCCCGTCGTTGGCCGCCAGCACCGCCAAGCCGCGCATCGACAAGGCCGCCGACCTGCCGCGCTTCAGCTACCCGATCTCGGGCAAGCTGGAGAACCTGGTGCGTTCACCGTCGGCAACCGAATCGGGCTTTGCGGCGCTGGCCGTCGCATTGCGGCGCGATACCGAATCAGTTCTCGCGGGCTATGACATCGCCGACAAGGCGGCGCAGCGTGACCTGCTGGGCCTCTTGATGCAGCTCGACTTTTTAGACGGCCGCTACGACCAGGCCCTGGCCCGCGCCGAGGCGGTGCGGGCCTTGCAGGACAAGCCGGCCGACAAGCTGCTGTCGGGTTTGCGTCTGCGGGCGATGGCCACGGCGGCCCGATCCGAGGCGCCGGGCAGCGCGGCCTACCGCAAGGCGGTGGCCAATTTCATCGCTGCCGCGCTGGCGCCACTGCCCTACCCGGTGATCGAAAACGACATCAAGGGCAGCAAGGCCAGTGCCGAACTGATCGGCGAGGGGCTGATCCTGGGCCGCATCCGCGAGGTGCTGCAACCGATGGCCGACGCCACTGGCACGTTGAGCAGCGAATTCGCCCCGGCGCTGGTCAACGCCCGCTTCGCCTTGTTGTCGGTACTGCCGCTCAAACGCACGCTGATCGACGTTTATGCCGGCTACCTGGCCGAGCACCAGGTCAAGAAGGCCGACATCTGGGCGGCGCGCGACGTGGTACTGCCCGAGGGCGGCAACTTCAAGCCGGTGACGCTGGCGGTGTGGGACAGCGGCGTGGACACCGCCTTGTTTGGCCGCCAGGTGCAACGCGGTGCCGACGGCTATCCCGCGGTGCTGGCTTTCGACAAATACAGCCGGCCCGCCAATGGTGAATTGCAGGCCATCCCGGCCGAGTTGCGTGCCAAGCTGCCCCAGATGATCGCCCGCACCCAGGGTTTTGCCGACCTGCAGGCCAATATCGACAGCCCCGAGGCCAGCGAGGTCAAGCAGTTGCTGTCGACGCTGGCGCCCGAGCAGTTCAAGACCGTGATCGAGGAGATCAACCTCACCGGTAATTTCGAGCACGGTACCCATGTGGCCGGCATCGCGCTGGCGGGCAATCCGTTTGCCCGGCTGGTGGTCGGGCGCATCGAGTTTGGCCACACCCTCAAGCCCGAGCCTTGCCCCAGCCTGGCGCTGGCGCAGCTTGACGCGGCGAACGCCCCGGCCATGGTGGCGTTCTTCAAGCGCGAAGGGGTGCGGGTCGTCAACATGAGCTGGGGCGGCAGCGTCAACGAGGTCGAAAGCGAGCTTGAGCAATGCGGCACGGTCAAGCGCGTGGACGATCGCAAGGCGCTGGCGCGCGAGATCTTCAATCTCGGCAAAGTGGCGCTGACCCAGGCCTTTGCCAGCGCGCCGGACATCTTGTTTGTGGCGGCGGCGGGCAACAGCAACAACGACGCCAGTTTTGTCGAGAGCATGCCGGCCGATATCGTGCTGCCCAACCTGATCACCGTGGGCGCAGTGGACCGGGCGGGGGACGAGGCGCCGTTCACCAGCTATGGCGCGACGGTCAAGGTGCATGCCAATGGCTACCAGGTCGAAAGCTTCCTGCCGGGCGGTGCCCGGGTGGCGCTGTCGGGCACCTCGATGGCTGCGCCGCAGGTGGCGAACCTGGCCGCCAAATTGCTGGCAGCCAACCCGTCGCTGACCCCCGAGGCCTTGATCCGCGTGATCACCGGCACCGCCGAGCGCAGCGCGGACGGCCGGCGCATCCTGATGCACCCGAAACTGGCGCTGGCAGCCGTTCAGGTGGCCGCCAAACCCTGACCGGTTGACCTGCGGCCCGGCTGCCGGTTGACCTGGGGCTGGTCTTGGCGTGGATTTGCGGTGGCGTTGTTGGGCTTGCTAGCGCGGTCTGACGGGGCTGCCGCCTGCCTGCAGCAGACCGGCCTGGGGTGGCCAGCGCCTGACCTGTTGCCACAACCGCCAACCCGACCACAGGCGGCGCCCCAGGCGCCAGGTGCGGCGCGGGCGCAGGATCAGCAGCGTGGCGGCGCCGGCCAGCAGCCACTGCGGGTGCAAGCGCAGCCAGCGCAGCGCGGCCAGCGCACGGTCGGCCAGGGCCAGCGGCGCGTGCAGCACCCGGCTGTCGTCTGCCAGCTGGCGGCGCAGCCTGGCACTCCGGGCTTGCAGTGCCTCACAGCGCGCAGCCAATGCCTGTTGGCGGGTGTCGAAAAACATCAGTCAGGCGGGTTGAGGGCGTCGCGGTCACGCCCCAGCTCGTCGCGGGTGGCCGCCAGCGGCCCGGTGGACGTGCTCAAGCGCTGGGTGGCTTGCCGCAGCAGCCAGGCGCCCCCACCGATGCTGGCCAAGGCCAGCAGGGCCAATACCCAAGGCCGCAGCGGCGCTGGCGTCAGCATCACCAGCAATGCGGCCAGCAGCAGCAAACCCAGACCGATGCACAACAGCGCGACAACGGCCCCGATCAGGACGTCGAAGACGCGCAGTTTTTCGCGCTCATAGTCGACGGCCAGCAACGCCAGCCGGACCTGTGCGATCTCCAGCGCCGTGTCCAGCAGTTGCCTGAGCGATCCGAACAGCCCGGCTGCCGGGTCGCGGCGTAGGCTGTCCATGGCCTCAGCGACGTCCGATCAGCAGCCCGATCACCAGGCCGATACCGGCCGCAGCGCCGACCGCCTTCCAGGGGCTGTCACGGACAAAATCATCGGCCGCCTGGCCGGCGGCCTTGACCTTTTCTACGGCAGTTTCTTGCAGCGCCACCAGACTGACCTTGGCCTGCGCCAGCCGCGCTTCGACCCGGCCACGCCATTCGGTGGCAGCGACGCCCGTTTGTTCGGCGCCCAGGCGCAGCAGGTCTTCGGCGTCGGCAATCACCACCCGCAAGTCGGCCATCAGCTTGTCTTTTTGGGCCACGGTCATGTCATTCATCGGGGTGCTCCGGTTGAGACGACGGCGCCGGATATCGGCGCGTCTAGGTCTTAATTTGCGGCGGGCCGGGGCAGGCTGTCAAGCACCTATGCCGCCTGCTGAGCGTTGAATCAAAGCACTTCGGATGCAAAGTCTGCCAGCCGCGAGCGCTCACCACGCGCCAGCATCACATGGCCCGAATGCGGCCAGCCCTTGAAGCGGTCCACCGCATAGGTCAGGCCTGAAGAACCTTCGGTCAGGTAGGGCGTGTCGATCTGCGCCAGATTGCCCAGGCAGACGATCTTGGTGCCCGGCCCGGCCCGGGTGATCAGCGTCTTCATCTGCTTGGGCGTCAGGTTTTGTGCCTCGTCGATCAGCACGAACTTGTTCAAAAATGTGCGCCCGCGCATAAAGTTCAGGCTCTTGATCTTGATCTTGCTGCGCACCAGGTCTTGCGTGGCGGCGCGGCCCCATTCACCGGCGCTGCCATCGCCCTTGGCCAGCACTTCGAGGTTGTCGTCCAGCGCGCCCATCCACGGGCCCATCTTTTCTTCCTCGGTGCCGGGCAAAAAG
>JBKJKU010000091.1:0-5430 GCA_046597355.1 Aquabacterium sp. | reverse complement strand
GCAGCGGCTGGCGCTGCCAGAGTGCGGCAAAGTGGCCAGTCTCGAACATCAGCACCGCATCCCCCGGCGACAAGGTGTTGACCAGCGCCGCCTCCCAGGCCCCCGTGCCCGAGGCCGGGTAAATGATCACCGGATGCACCGTCTGGAACACCTGCTGCAAGCCGGCCAGGATCTTGAGCCCGAGCACGCCGAACTCGGGCCCGCGGTGGTCAATCGTCGGCAGGCTGATCGCGCGCAGGATGCGGTCGGGCACCGGGCTGGGGCCGGGGATCTGCAAAAAATGGCGGCCGGTGGGGTGCTGGTCAAGTTTCATGGTCATCAAAGCTCCGGGGTCTGGTCGGAAGTTTTGCATACAAAATTGGTTTGTCCATGCAGAATACCCTGTAGTAGCCTTGAGGATCCAGGCTAATTTTTGTACACAAACCGGCGCCAACCCCAGGCAAAACCATGGCCGACATCCTCTCCCTGCCCCGCCCTGTGCTGCACCAGGCCGTCGCCTTGCGGCTGCGCCAGCGCATCGTCGAGGGCCAGCTCGCCCCCGGTGACAAGCTCAATGAGCGCGCATTGAGCGAGTCGATGCAGGTATCGCGTACACCGCTGCGCGAGGCGATCAAGATGCTGGCCGCCGAGGGCCTGGTCGCGCTATTGCCCAACCGGGGCGCGGTGGTGGCGGTGATGTCAGTGCAAGACGTGGCCGACACCTTCGAGCTGATCGCCGCGCTGGAAGGCCAGGCCGGTGAACTGGCGGCCCAGCGCATCACGCCCGCCGCGCTGGCCGAGGTTCAGGCACTGCACTACGAGATGCTGGCGGCCTTCACCCGGCGCGACCTGCCCACCTACTACCGGCTCAATGCGCTGATCCACAGCCAGATCAACGCCGCGGCCGGCAACCGGGTGCTGACGCAGACCTGGGCCAACATCAACGCCCGCCTGCAGGCGCTGCGCTTCCGGTCCAACTTCGACGAGGCCAAGTGGCAGCGCGCCATGGCCGAGCACGGCCAGATGATCGAACTGCTGACCGCCAGGGACGCCGACGGCCTGCGCCGGCTGATGGCCAGCCATTTGCTGCACAAGCGGGATGCGGTGCTGGAGTTGATGCGCGAGGGGCGGCTTGAAGGGCGCATCGTCGGCCGACCTGACGTCAGCAGCCCCGCACAGCACGACGGCTCAGCCGCCACTGCCAGAAAGGTCAACGCATGAACGCCCCCCTGCCCCTGTCAGTCACCCGCGACAACGCCCAATCCGCTGCCAGCGCCGTCGCCCGCCGAGCCGGCGATGCCGGCCCCGACGCCGCCGACCTGGCGCGCCGGCTGGCCCAGGAGACCGCAGGCGAGGTGCTGTTTGATGCTGCCTCACGCGGCCGCTACGCCACCGATGCGTCGATCTACCAGATCCAGCCGGTGGGGGTGTTTGTGCCGCGCTCCGCCGCCGACGTGGCCATTGCGCTGGACATCGCCCGCAGCCAAAGCGTGCCGCTGCTGGCGCGTGGCGGCGGCACCTCGCAATGCGGTCAGACGACCGGTGCAGCGTTGGCGATCGACACCAGCAAATACCTGCGCTCGGTATTGAACTTTGACAAAGCCGCGATGGCGGTCGAGGTCGAGCCCGGCATCGTGCTGGACGCCCTCAACGCCTATTTGAAGCCGCACGGCCTGTGGTATCCGGTGGACGTGTCCACCAGCGCGCAGGCCACGCTGGGCGGCATGGCCGGCAACAACTCGTGTGGCAGCCGCAGCATCGCCTACGGCAACATGGTGCACAACGTGGTCGGCATCAACGCCTGGCTGGCCGATGGCCGCTTGCTGCAATTTGGCCCGGTGGCCGGGTTGGGGGCGGCAGAGCGGGAGATCGCTGAATTGGTGCGCGGCCTGGCCGACGCCCAGCACCGTGAGATCGAGGCCCGCTGGCCCACGGTGATGCGGCGCGTCGGCGGCTACAACCTCGACATCTTTCACCCACGCAGCGAGCGGCCGTACACGCCAGACGGCAGCGTCAACCTGGCGCATCTGCTGGTGGGTGCCGAGGGCACGCTGGCCTTTACGCGCAGCCTCACCCTCAAGCTGCAGCCGCTGCCGCGCGCCAAGGTGCTGGGCGTCGTCAACTTCACGTCGTTCCACGCGGCGATGGACTCGGCCCAGCACATCGTCAAGCTGGGCCCCAGCGCAGTCGAGCTGGTGGACCGCACGATGATCGAGCTGTCCCGCGCCAACCCGGCCTTCCGCCCCACCATCGAGGCCGCGCTGCTGGGCGCGCCCGAAGCGATCCTGCTGGTCGAGTTCAGCGGCGACAACCCGCCCGCGCTGCGGGCGCAATTGCGCG
Source organism: Aquabacterium sp. (assembly GCA_046597355.1). Taxonomy (GTDB): domain Bacteria; phylum Pseudomonadota; class Gammaproteobacteria; order Burkholderiales; family Burkholderiaceae_C; genus Pseudaquabacterium. The sequence continues at coordinate 3,111 of JBKJKU010000091.1, read as the reverse complement.
CCCTGGTCGAGCTGATGGGCGATCTGGGTCAGCCGGGTTGTGTGGTCGAGATGACCTTGGATGCGCCGCAAAAAGCGCTGTGGGAGGTGCGCAAGGCGGGCCTGAACATCATGATGAGCCTCAAAGGCGACGGCAAACCCGTGAGCTTCATCGAGGACTGCGCCGTGCCGCTGGTGCACCTGGCGGAATACACCGACGCGCTGACCGAGGTCTTCCAGCGCCACGGCAGCCGGGGCACCTGGTATGCCCATGCGTCGGTGGGCACGCTGCATGTCCGGCCGATCCTGGACATGCGCCGCGCCGGCCCCGAGGGCGGTGCGGCCAAGATGCGCGCCATCGCCGACGAGGCCGCCGCGCTGGTGCGCCAATTCAAGGGCGCCTACAGCGGCGAGCACGGCGACGGCCTGTGCCGCGGCGAGTGGATTGAATGGCAGTTCGGGCCGCACCTCAACGGCGCCTTCCGCGCCATCAAGCACAAGCTCGACCCGCAGAACCTGATGAACCCGGGCAAGATCATCGACCCGCCCAAGATGGACGATGCCTCGCTGTTCCGCTATGCGCCAGGCTACCGCACCATCCCGCTCGCGCCGGTGTTCGACTGGTCGGCCTGGAACGTGCAAAACGATCCCCGCACCGAGACCACCACCGCGCCCGGCACAGGCGGTGACAACACTGGCGGCCTGGCCAAGGCGGTGGAGATGTGCAACAACAACGGCCACTGCCGCAAGTTCGACGCCGGCACCATGTGCCCCAGCTACCGCGTCACCCGAGACGAGCAACACGCCACCCGCGGCCGCGCCAACACCTTGAGGCTGGCGCTGTCTGGCCAACTCGGCCCGGACGCCCTGACCGGCGCAGCGGTCGAAGCCGCGCTGGACCTGTGCGTGGGCTGCAAAGGCTGCAAGCGCGACTGCCCCACCGGCGTGGACATGGCCAAGATGAAGCTGGAGGTGACAGCGCAACGCCGGTTGCAAGGCGCCGGCCAGCGCTCGGTCCCGCTGGGCCAGCGCCTGAGACAGCGGTTGATCGCGCACCTGCCCGACTACGCCGGCACCGCCAGCCAATGGCCCGCACTGTTCAACCTGCGCAACCGCGTGCCTGCCCTGCGCCGTCTCAGTGAGCGCTGGCTGGGCCTGTCAGCGCAGCGCAGCTTGCCGCGCTTTCGCCGCGACACCTTCTGGCGCGCCGCTGACCACCCCAGCCGCGGCCATGGCCTGAATCTGGCCAACCGCGAAACCCTGCTGACCGCGGCCAAGCCGGTAGTGCTGTTCGTCGACACCTTCAACGGCCAACTCGATACCGAAAACGCCCTGGCCGCCGTGCGGGTGCTGCAAGCCGCCGGCTACACCGTGCACGCCGCCCGCGGCGAGCGTGGCCAGCCGCTGTGCTGCGGCCGCACCTACCTGGCCGCCGGCTTGGCCGAGCAGGCCAAAGCCAAAGCCCGTCAACTGCTGGCCGCGCTGCTGCCGCTGGCGCAACAAGGCATCCCGATCGTCGGACTGGAGCCGTCCTGCCTGCTGACGCTGCGCGACGAACTGCTGGTGATGGGCCTGGGCGACGCCGCTGTCACCGTCGCCGGGCAGGCGCTGTTGTTCGAAGAGTTTGTCGCACGCGAGGCGGCTGCCGGCCGTTTTGCCCCGGCACTGCGGCCGGCCCGCCAGCAAATCCTGGTACACGGCCATTGCCACCAAAAAGCCTTTGGCACCGTGCCCTCCTTGCTGGCAGCGCTGCGCTTGATTCCGGGTGCCGAGCCGGCGCTGATCGAGAGCTCCTGCTGCGGCATGGCGGGCGCCTTTGGTTACGAGGCAGCGCACCAAGAGGTGTCGATGCAAATGGCCGAGCTGAGTTTGCTGCCCGCCGTGCGCGCAGCGCCGGACGCGCTGCTGGTGGCGGATGGCACCAGTTGTCGCCACCAGATTGCCGACGGCGCGGGGCGCCAGGCGCTGCATTTGGCGCGGCTGTTGGCGGACCATTTGAGGGCTTGATCGCTTGGGCTGACGCTTTGGCCAACGCTTTGGCCAACGCCTGGGCCGAGACCGCGCGCACGCGTCGCGGCGAAAAATTCAGCCGATGGCCTGCAGCCGTGATTCAGGCTTTCCAGTCCCTGCCAATTGAATTCAGCACCCGCCCGTGCTGCAAACCGGCAGCCCGTGAACAAGACCCACCCCGTGGTCAACGGTGTGCAGCGCGCCGGCATGCCCGCCATGGTTTGCCTGCCGGCCGGCCCGCACCGTGCCGCATGCTCCAATCCCCCGACCGCACCTCAGGGCTTGGCCATGGACGACACCGACCGGCAATTGATCTCGATGCTGCGCAAGGACGCACGCACCAACGTCGCCACGTTGGCAGCCAAACTGGGCGTGGCGCGGGGCACCGTTACCAACCGGCTGCGCAAGCTGGAGGACGATCAGGTGATCGTCGGCTACACGGTACGGCTGAGGCCGGACGCCGAGCCCAACCAGATCCGCGCCTGGATGTGGGTGCTCGTCGAGGGCAACCAGACCCGCGCGGTGATCGCCAGCCTGCTGGGTGAGCCCGGCGTCGAAGCGCTTCACGACACCAACGGCCGCTGGGACCTGCTGGCCGAATTGCGCGCCGACAACATGGCCGCGCTGTCCAAGGTGCTGGAGCGGATTAGGCTGACGTCCGGCATCGCCAACACCGAGACCAACATCCTGTTGTCAACCTACCGCTGACACGCGTTGGGGTTGCTGACCTCGGTCCAGTAGCGCCTCTTTTAAGCCTATGGAAGTCGCCTTGCGGCTCTTTGCTGTCTTCCCCCCTGTGGGGATGCAGTCGTTCGATGTTCCACGTGCGGTGTGCTGCGTGCTGAGTGCGGCGCCAAGGCAGCCAAGGCCGTCGGGCAACCGGCTCCCTCCATGTCCTCCGATGCCGGCCGGCTGGCCGACATCTCCTCCTTTACTTGCGGGATCCGGTCACCCAACGCCCTTGGCCGCCCGAATCGTTGCCGCGGGCGTTGGTCACCCAACGCCCTTGGTCGCCCGAAGCGTTGCCGCGGGCGTTGGCTTGAAAGGCCGGCATGCCGCGCGGGTGGGGTAGCGCCGTGTCGGGCTGGCGTGTCCCGCGCAGGTAAAGAAGGGAGGGCCGGTG
>JBKJKU010000089.1:0-11409 GCA_046597355.1 Aquabacterium sp. | reverse complement strand
GCGGGCGACACGCCAGCTGGCGGCGTGCCGCTGACCCAGCGCCGCGGCGGCGGCAGCGGCCGCCAGGTAGGCCAGCGGCACCAGTGCCAGCCCGGCGCCGCGCCAGGGTGAAAGGTCTAGCAGGTTGGTATCCATGGAGCAGGTCTCGCAGGCTTCGGTGGACCGCCACTGTGCCGATTTCAATCAGATCCGTAAAATTCATTGTTTCTGACAAAACGTTCTATAAAACAGATAATTTAGGCCATGTCACGCTTGAACTTTCACCACCTGCACTACTTCTGGGCCGTGGCCAAGGAGGGCAACCTGACACGCGCAGCCGCCCGGTTGCATGTGTCGCAGTCGGTGCTGTCCACGCAGATCAAGCAGCTGGAGGCGCAACTCGGTCACGCCCTGTTCAACCGGGTCGGCCGTGGCTTGCAGATCACCGAGGCCGGCCGCATGACGCTGACCTACGCCGAGTCGATATTCACCTCGGGCAACGAGTTGCTGGCGATGCTGCGCGACAGCGCGGTGCAGACCCGCCAGGTGCTGCGCATGGGCTCGGTGGCGACGCTGTCACGCAATTTTCAAGAGAACTTCGTCAAGCCGTTGCTGACCCGCACCGATGTTGAACTGGTGCTGCAGTCCGGCAGTCTGGCCGAGTTGCTGCAGCGGCTGCGGGTGCACACGCTGGATGTGGTGCTGTCCAACCGCCGGGTGCATGCCGACGCCGACCACCCGTGGCGCTGCCGCAGCATCGCGCGCCAGCCGGTCAGCCTGGTGGGCCGGCCGCGGCCCGGGGGCCAGGCCTTTCGGTTTCCGCAGGAGCTGGCCGAGGTGCCCTTGCTGCTGCCCGGCCGCGACAGCGACATCCGCGCCGCGTTCGACCTGATGTGCGAGCAACTCGGCCTGCGTTGCCGGGTGCTGGCCGAGGTCGACGACATGGCCCTGCTGCGCCTGCTGGCCCGCGACTCGGGCGCCGTGGCGCTGCTGCCGTCGGTGGTGGTGCGTGACGAGCTGTCCAGCGGCCAACTGGTCGAGTACTGCGTCGTGCCGGACCTGATCGAGACCTTTTACGCCATCACCGTCAAGCGCCATTTCGAGCCGCCGTTGCTGCAAGACCTGCTGCGCCGGGACGAGATCGATGTGCTGGGCACGGCGCCGCAACGCTGACGGCGTCGGTCTGTTCGGCGGCCGGGCAGCGGGTTTGCCGACCCGCGGCAACAGCGGGTGAACGGCCGGGTCAAACCACCCGCTCTTCGGGTCGGCTGATCTTGCGCAGCGGCTCGTAGCGCGACAGGGCGGAGAGCAGCGGTTGCGCGGTGGCGCTGCCGTCCCACACCGGGTCGGCAATGCCTTCGAACACCTCACGCAGGCGCTGACCCCAGGTGCTGTGGATCATCTGGAAGTAGGGGTTCTGGTCGTCGATGCAGACGATCTGGTCGCTCTGGAACGTGCCCTCGCGGTAGACCAGCAGGTCCAGCGGCAGGCCCACGCTCAAATTGGATTTGAGGGTGGAATCCATCGACACCAGCGCGCATTTGGCCGCTTCGTCCAGGGGCGTGGTGGGGGTGAGCACACGGTCCAGGATGGGCTTGCCGTACTTGCTTTCGCCCACCTGGAAAAAGCAGGTCTCGCGCGTGGCCTCGATGAAATTGCCGGCCGAATAGACCATGAACATGCGCATCGCCTCGCCCTTGATCTGGCCGCCGAAGATCATCGAGGCGTTGAAGTCGATGCCTGCGGCCTTCAGGCTGGGGCCGTCTTGCTGGTAGACGCGGCGCACCGCGCTGCCCAGCACCCGCACCGCGTCGAACATGCTCTCGGCGTTCCAGATGGTGAGCGACGGCTGGTCGGGGCCGCGGTCGATCTTTTCGAGTTGCAGGATTTCGCGCACGCTCTGGCTGATGGACAGGTTGCCGGCCGACAGCAGCACCATGAAGCGGTCGTCGGCGCGCTCGTAGACGATCATTTTGCGGAAGGTGCTGATCTGGTCGATGCCGGCGTTGGTGCGCGAATCGGACAAGAAGACAAGGCCGGCGTTGAGGCGGATACCGATGCAGTAGGTCATGGTGAGGTCAGGGTCAGTAGGGATTTGAGGCGGTACAGCGCGTCCAGCGCTTCACGCGGAGTCAGGGCGTCGGGGTGGATGCTGGCCAGCGCGGCCTCCACGGCAGACGGCTCGGTGGCCTGGGCTGGCGCGGGCGGTGCGGCAAACAAGTCGACCTGGGCATCGCCGGCACGCGATTTGGCCTCCAGCGCCTCCAGCGTGGCGCGGGCCTGGCGCACCAGACCGGCGGGCATGCCGGCCAGCTTGGCCACCTGCACGCCGTAACTGCGGCTGGCCGGACCGGGCTCGATCGCGTGCAGGAAGACGATGTCATGGCCCGATTCCACCGCCGAGACATGCAGGTTGATGGCCCGGTCATGGCGCGCCGGGAAGTCGGTCAACTCGAAGTAATGCGTGGCGAACAGCGTGAAGGCGCGGTTCTTGTCGTGCAGTTGCGCGGCGATGGCGCTGGCCAGTGCCAAGCCGTCGAAGGTGCTGGTGCCGCGGCCGATCTCGTCCATCAGCACCAGCGAGTGCTCGGTGGCCGAATGCACGATGGCCGCCGCCTCGGTCATCTCCAGCATGAATGTCGATTGCGCGTTGACCAGGTCGTCGGCGGCGCCGATGCGGGTGTGGATGGCATCGATCGGCCCCAGCGTGCAGGCGGTGGCCGGCACGTACGAGCCCATCGAGGCCAGCAACACGATCAGCGCGACCTGGCGCATGTAGGTGCTTTTGCCGCCCATGTTGGGGCCGGTGATGATCAGCATGCGGGTGCGGGCATCAAGCCGGCAGTCGTTGGCGATGAAGTCTGCGCCCTGGCCACCGCCGCCGGTCTCGGCCAGCCTAGCCTGCACGACGGGGTGCCGGCCTTGGCTGATCTCGATGCAGGGCTGCGGCACAAAGCGGGGCCGGCACCAGCCCAGCGTGCTGGCGCGCTCGGCAAGCCCGGCCAGCGCGTCCAGCCCGGCCAATGCGCGGGCCAGGCGGCCCAGTTCGGGCAAATAGGTCTGCAATTGGTCCAGCAATTGCTCGAACAGCCACTTCTCGCGCGCCAGTGCCCGGTCCTGGGCCGACAGCGCCTTGTCCTCGAAAGTCTTCAACTCGGGCGTGATGAAGCGCTCGGCGTTTTTCAGGGTCTGGCGGCGCTGGTAGTCGGCGGGCACCTTGTCCAGCTGGCCTGCGGTGACCTCGATGTAGAAGCCGTGCACCCGGTTGAACTGCACCCGCAGGTTGGCAATCGAGGTGCGGGCTCGCTCGCGGGTTTCCAGCGCCAGCAGGTAGGCGTCGCAGTTCTGACCAATGCCGCGCAACTCGTCGAGTTCAGCGTCGAAGCCGGTGGCGATCACGCCGCCGTCCCGCAGCAGCACGGCGGGTTCGTCGGCCACGGCGGCCTGCAACAGGGCTTGCAGCGCCGCGGGCGGGCTGAGTGCCTGGGCAAAGCTGGCCAGCAGGGTGGGGTGGGCGGGCGAGGACAGGCCGGCAGTCTCGGGCGGGTTGTCGCTTTTGGTGGTGGCCTCGGCCTCGGCCGCGGCCTCCGGCGGCAACGTGCCCCGCAAGGCCGGCAGCACCTGCAGCGTGGCGCGCAGACCGCTGAGTTCTCGGGGGCGGATCTGGCGCAGCGACAGCCGGGCGGTGATGCGCTCGACGTCGCTCACCTCGCGCAGCACCTGGCGCAGCGGCTCGGCACCCAAGCCGGTCAGCGCGGCGATGGCGTCGTGGCGGGCGCTGGCGGCGCTGCGCTGGCGCTGCGGGTGGGTCATCCAGTGGCGCAGCAGGCGGCTGCCCATGCCGGTCTTGCAGCTGTCCAGCAACGACAGCAAGGTCGGGCTGGGCTCGCCGCGCAGGGTCTGGGTCAGCTCCAGGTTGCGGTGGGTGGCCGGCGGCAGGTCGATCAAGCTGCTGGCACGCGCCACGTCCAGCGTGGCCACGTGGGCCAGCGCCTGGCCTTGGGTGTGCTCGGCAAAGCTCAGCAATGCGGCGGCGGCGGCTTGCGCCACCGGCAGGTCTTGGGCGTTGAAGCCCTGCAAGGACGCCACCTTGAGCAACCCACACAGCTTGCGCACCCCCAGCGCGGCGTCGAACTGCCAGTCCGGCCGCGCGGTGCGGGCGGCGCGGTGCTGCAGCAGCGCGGCCGGCAGCGGGGTGCTGGCGCTGTGCAGGGCCTGGGGCAGCAGCAGCTCGGCCGGGTCCAGCCGGGCCAGCCAGCCGGCCAACTCGGCCTCGCCACACTCGGTCAATCCCAGCTGGCCGCTGGCCAGGCCCAGCCAGGCCAGCCCCCAAGTGACGCGCAGCTTGAAGACGGCGCACAGCAAGGTGTCTACCCGGTCGTCAAGCAGCTCGCTGTCGGTGATGGTGCCGGGCGTGACCACCCGCACCACTTTGCGGTCAACCGGACCTTTGGCGGTGGCCACGTCACCGACCTGCTCGGCAATCGCCACCGCCTCGCCCAGCTTGATCAGCCGCGCCAGGTAGCTCTCGACCGCGTGCACCGGCACGCCGGCCATCACCACCGGCTCGCCGGCACTCTGGCCGCGGGTGGTCAGGGTGATGTCGAGCAGGCGGTTGGCCTTGCGGGCGTCGTCAAAAAACAGCTCGTAAAAATCACCCATCCGGTACAGCACCAGGGTGTCCGGAAAGGCCGCCTTGATGCCCAGGTACTGCTGCATAGACGGAGTGTGGGCTGGCAGGTCAGCGTGCTGCAGTTTGGCAGTCATGATTTTGTTGTTGATCGAGCAGATGGGTTCATTGGATCGAAGCCGGACTGCTCGGCCCATGCGGTGAACAAGTCTCGCAATGCCGGGGGCAGCTCAAGCACAAAGTCCAGGTCCATCGGATAGCTGTCCTGCAAGAAGTACCGCGTCGCGTCCAACAATACATTGCCCTGCCGCGCATCTTTGCCCTTCTTGGCTGGATTGCGTTCGGGTTTAAAACTGAGCCAGAGTTTGTGCACGGCCATCCAGCGGGGATCGGGCACGTACAGCGGGCAGCTCGCCGGCTTATTCGTCGTCACCACGCATCGCACGGGTGTGCCACGGAGCAGCCATTCCTGCTCCACCAGCGTGGCCATGGGCTCGAAAGCCTCGCTATTTGGCAGCGGGTGGGTGCTGGGAGCAGCCAACAGTTCCACTTCGTAGCCTGCGTCGTTGACCGCTTGGTAGGGCTTGCGCCGATTGATCGCGTACGTGCTGTCGATTCGCTTGAGCACGGACATCAGGGATGCCCGGCCGCTGGCTGCTTGTTGGGGTGCGGGTGGCGCGATGGCCGCCAGCGAGACCTTGGTGCCTCTGCACCAGGCCAGGTCGAAGTCCTCAGTGGCCTCGTTGCCCACCGGGAACCGCGCACCGCAGACCATCTCATAGGCGGCGAATGCGTTGGTGCCCACGACAAGCACGTCATAGCCCAACAGGCCGTGGAGATCCAGCTCGCGCAACAGGCGCCCTTGCTGCTCTGCCAGTTGGGGCAGACGCAGGGCGCGGCACAGCTTGACCCGGTCTTGAACCAGGGCGCTCAGTGATGTCCTGCGTGCCTGCAGGCGCGCGCGCGCTGCCGAGTATTCGGCGAACTGTCGTTCGGTCTCCGGTGATCGCGGGCCCTGCGTGGTGCCGGAGTCGGACGTGGACTTCTTGACCGCCAGGTAGTCCTTGCCGTTCTTGGTCTGCCAGAACATGCTGGTGGGCATCGCGTCGAGCTCGCGCTCAACGTCCATCAGCTGCTCGTAAGCCGCTTCGAGATTGGCGATCGAGCGCTGAGCGTCGGCAGAAAACGGCACGAAGTCTGCTTTTTTGTACGTCATAGGTATTTGATTCTAAATACTTTCCACCTGAACGTCTGAACTCTATGGCTGATAGGTGGAACTGCGCTCCAGCGCTTGCCGAAGAGGCACCGTCATCGCCGATCGCCTCCGCTGCCACTCGGTACCCCATCGCGCGATAGCCCCGCTGCCGCTTGTCCCACATCCGCAGCAACGCCGGGTGGCCGGTGTCGACGAAGTCGATGATGCGCACATCGGTCTTGCTGGCGTGTTCCCGGTGCAGGCGGCCCGCGTACTGCTGCAGCGTGCCTCTCCAGGAAACCGGCATCGCCAGTACCAAGGTGTCCAGCGCTGGATGATCGAAACCTTCGCCGACGAGCTTCCCGGTGGGCGGCTATAGCTTCAGTCCGGGCAAGGTCATAGACCAGATGTCGGAAAACGTCCTGGATGCCTGCAGTGGTCGGCAGGTCGATGCGCGACTCGCGCGATCGCGGCAACACTGCCAGATCGTGTGGTGCACCGGCCGGCTTGGCGGCCGAGTGCCGGATCGGCCCGCACTGCATGAAGATGATCGGCTGCTGGCCATCTCGGCGAATCGGTGTGGCTGTCAGGCCCAACACGAACTTCGCCTTGGTCCGTTTGAGGATGGCATCGAAAGATGCAGCGCCCACGTGGTGGCATTCGTCAACAATGACCTGCCCGTAGTTCTCGACCAATGCGTTGACCTGGCCCTGGCGGGACAGCGACTGCATCACGGCGATGTCGACCCGGCCGGTGGGTTTGGCTTTGCCGCCGCCGATGGTGCCAACCAGGCACTTGCTTGCGCTGGCATCCATGTCAAGGAAAGTCTGCAGACGCTCCTGCCAAAGCTTGCAGCAACTCGGTGCGGTGCACCAGCACCAATGTGTTCACGCCACGCCGCGCGATGATGGCAGCTGCCACGACTGTCTTACCGAATGCGGTTGGGGCGCACAGCACACCGGCGTCGTGATGCAACATGGCCGAGACCGCCAACGCCTGATCAGTCCGCAGGGTGCCGACGAATCCCACATCAACGGGCTCGCCTCCATAGCGCTCGTCCTGCAGGTCGCAACGAATGCCGTTGTCCTTCAGCATGGCCAGTGCGGCGTCGAGGCAGCCACGCGGCAACGCAATATGCGCCGGGTAGTTCTCGGCATTGCCGATGACGCGCGGCTTGTCCCACACCGACAACCGCATGGCCTGGGCTTTGTAAAACTCGGGGTTCTGGAAAGCCGCCAGCCGGATCAGGCGATTGGCCAGCGCTTGCGGCAGCGCGCTCTTCTCGAAATAGATCAGATTGGCCAGCGTCACGTTCAACGCCTGGGGCATCGTGCCCGGCAGCTTCATGGCGGTGACGGCCGCCCGCTTCCACGGCGTAGCCAAATCTTCATCGCCGATGAAGGTCATGTCCAAGGGGTGGATGCCACCGGTAGCACGCAGGATGGTCGGCTCGACGTCATGCGGCGCCATGGGCTGGATGGACGCGAGAAAGGCCGACTGGTCGCGGTACGGGATCAGGGCGGCATCGACGAAGACACTGCAGCCGTTGTCGCGCCGGTACTTCTGTAGCGGCAAGGCGATCAGGTTGCCGAAACCCCCTTTGGGCATCGTGTCCTGATTGGGAAACAGGCGGTCATAGGACGCCAGTTTGAGCTGGCGAGTGCGCGCGCAGGTGTGGCTGATGACGGCCGTTCCCAGGCGCCGGGCATCCCGTGCTGACAGCCGTCCGGCGAAGAACACCCAGACATGCGCACCACGGCCTGAGCGCGAAATCTCCAAAGCCGCCGGCACGCCCAACTCGGTGCACGACTGCATGAACGCCTGGGCGTCCTGTTGCCACTTGGCTTCGTCAAAATCGACCGCCAGAAAGTGGCAGGTGTCGTCTTCGAGCAGCGGATAGACCCCCACCGTGTGCTCGCCAGCCAAGTGGTTGTAGATTACCGCATCCGATAGCGGGACCAAGAGCCGGTGGCTGCTTGTCGCCACACTTGACGCACGGCTTCTCGCAGACGCCGGCCCGCCACTCGTTGGCGCAAGCCGGCGCGTAGCCCGACTTGCCCGAGGTCTTGCCTTCCCAACGCACCGGATAGACGTCCGTGCGGCCACGAAACAGCCGCCGAAACAGCGCCACCTTGTCGGCGGTGGATAGGCTAGAACGTGGCCATTCGGGATCCTGTTTGAAGGCTGGAGGTAGCGGAACAGGCTGCGACGCCGAAGTTGGCGGTAGGCGCCATTCGATCCCATGAGCATCCAGCAGCGCAGTCAGCCGGGCGTTCTCAGTTTGCAGCGCCGCGACCGCATTGGACTCAGCCATAGCCGCCATGCCCGTGCAGCAAGCTGTCCATGCCCTCACCCACGCCGTAGCCGATGGCATGGTTGATCTGCCGAACCCCATCCAGGCGCGCAAGCAGCGCTGGGCGCTGCGTCTGCGGCAGGGTGTCGATTGCCTTCAGTGCCTGGCCAAACATCCGTACCAGCGCTTCGAAGTAGCCTTCATCGTCCAAGCTGACATCGTTACTGAAGCCCGAAGCCTGTTCGCAATAGAACACCATCAGCTCAGCCCGACCTTCGGCCGTGCCCGACGCCTTTTTTTAGTCTGCGATGGCTTTCCTGGCCTTGGCAACCGAGGTGTCCTGCTGCTGCAGCACGTCCGGCCAAAGCCAGCGGCCTATGCTGGCCTTGTAGGGCGCGAGCGCGTCGCCGCCCAGGCGGAGCCGGACGTGCAGAAAGGTTCGCGTGTCCTTGCTGGCTGCATAGAAGTCCTGTACGAGACTGATCAAAGCTGCCTGGTCGAAGTTCGACAACTTGGTCTTGACGTCGATCCAGGTTGGGGTGGGCTTCTTGGCCGACATGGCGGTTCAATTCGAAGTGAAGTTCAAAGGGCCGGGCATTGTCTTCGTCGCTTTTGGCGGACTTTTCGGTCCAGCGACCTGCATGCCGTGCGGCTCTGCTGTACCTGCTTCAGCAATCAACGCATGCCCAAGGGTTCCGTCAGGCCGATCCGTGAAAATGAAGGTCTGAAATCGCCGCCAAACCGCCGCCAAATCGTGCTGTGGCGACCGATAAGCCCTGCAAACACTGGGTCACGTCGATGATGCGCCATCATCGGGGTGTGCGCAGCCATATCGCCCGTTTGGGGCGTGGTGGGCGGTTTCGGTGGGCTCATTGAACCGGAGATGTAAGGCGAGCAGGGCAGGGTGGCAGCAGGTTGGGTGGCCGTGACCGCCCGCCGGCGCGAACCGCCCCAACGCAGCGCCGAGCACCGGCTGCACACAGGGAAAGCCGGCACGGCGCGCTGCACCGGCCGGGCCTAAACTGGTTGGCAGATGAGTGCCGTCCTTAGCCGCCCCGCAAGCCCGCCTGCTGATGTGCTTGCCGGCGCCGTCAATGCACTCACCTCCCTGGTCGCTGTGCTGTCGCTGGGCATCGTGGCCACAGGCGCTTTGGGGCCCGCTGCGATGCAAATGGGCATTGCAGCCGCCCTGACCGCCGTGATTGCCGGCGGTCTGGTCTATGCACTCACCGGCACGACGGCGTCGCCAGCGGCCATGCCAAGCTCGGCCACCACGGTGATCTTTGCCGCACTGGCGCTGCAGGTGGGCCGCGATCCGCAGCTCGACCTGTCCAGCGCACAGGGCATGCTGTCATGGCTCGCCGTGCTGGGCAGCGCGGTGGTGCTGATGGGGCTGCTGCAGATCGGCTTCGGCCTGGCCGGCTTGGGCCGACTGGCGCGATTCGTACCGCAGCCGGTACTGGCGGGATTCATGAGTGGCATCGTGCTGCTCATCCTGTTTGCGCAGGTCAGGCCGTTGCTGGGCCTGCCTATGACGAGCGCACTGACCGACCTTGCGACCTTGTCGCAGATCCAGCCCCTGTCCTTGCTGATCGGGCTGACCTCCGCAGCCGCCGTCTGGCTGCTGGGCCCGGTATGGCGCGCGGTGCCAGCGTCGCTGCTGGGCCTGGCGACCGGCGTCGGGCTGTACGCTGGCCTGTCCGGTCTGATGCCCGATGCCCGGTTCGGCAACCTGGTGGGCGCCCTGCCGCAGGGCTGGGTCATGCCGGATGCGCTGCTGCCGCTGCGTGAAGCCGCCACGCGCGCCTTGTGGCAGGTGCACGGCGTCCCTGTCTTGTTGACGGCCGCCATGCTGGCGTTTATTGGCTCGCTGGAGTCGATTTTTTCCGCCATCGCCGTGGACCAGATGACGGGTGGCCAGCATGACAGCCGCCGTGAACTGGTGGCCCTGGGGGTTGCCAACGTGGCCAGCGGCTTGTGCGGCGGCATGCCGCTGTCGACAGCGCGCGCGCGGGCGGTGCAACTGATTGACAGTGGTGCTGCCGGCCGGCGCCCGGTGGTTGCCGCCGCCTTGGCTTTTGCGCTGATGTACGGCGTGGGCGGACCCCTGCTGGCAGGGCTGCCCAAGGCCGCGCTGGCCGGTGTCATGGTGACGATTGCCCTTGCACTGAGCGACCGCTGGACACGCCAGTTGTTGCACCAATGGCGTTCCGGCGAGCGGTCACCGGAAGTGCGGCTGAGCCTGGCGGTGGTGGCCACCGTCTGTGCCGTGACGGCCGCCGGCGGCTTCATCGCCGGTCTGGCAGCAGGTGTGCTGTTGTCGATGCTGGTGTTCATGCGCAGCGTCAACCTGTCGCTGCTGCGTGACCGCTACAGCGCCGACCAGCGCCCGTCGCGGCACATCTACCGCCCCGAGCAGGAGGCTGTGCTGCGCGGCGTGCGCCACCGGGTGACGGTGTTTGAGCTGGAGGGCGCGCTGTTCTTCGGCAACGCCGCCCGGTTGGCCAGCGCCTGCGACACGCTTGCCAGCGGGTGCCGCTGCCTGGTGCTGGACTTGCGCCGCGTGAGCACCATCGACGAGTCCGGTGCCATGGCGCTGCAGCAGTTGTCTACCCATCTGCTGCGGCGCGGTGTGGCGCTGCTGTTGGCCGGCGTGGTGGCCGACAACCGGCATGGTCAGCGGCTGCGCGACTTTGGCAGCTTCCGCAGCATGCCGGGCGAAGGTCCACGCCCCGATTGGTGTCTGGACGCTGACCGTGCCACCGAGGCCGCAGAGCAGCTGTTGTTGGCCGATGCCGGCACACCCGAGCCGCGGACGGGCGTGCCGCTGACTGAGAACGCACTGCTGAAGGGTCTGAACCCCGAGCAGCATGCGCAGGTGCTGGCGGTGCTGTGCGAGAAGCGCCTGGCCGCGGGTGAAGTCCTGTTCCAGGAGGGCGACCCCGGCGACGCCCTTTTCTTGCTGACCGAAGGCACCGTGTCGGTCGTCGCCGCAGGCCTGGCGGTGCGCCAGCGATTCGTCACGTTCCAGGCGGGCATGATGTTCGGCGAGACGGCCATGCTCGACGGCAGTGGCCGCACGGCAGCGGCCGTTGCCGACTGCGCATCGGTGGTGTACCGGTTGGACAAGTCCAGCTTCGAGGCCTTGTCGGCCACCGACCCCCAGCTCGGCCAGCGCCTGGCGCTGAACATCGCGGTGCACCTGGCCGAAAGGCTAAGGGGTGCGTCGATGGCCTGGCGCGTGAGTGCCGGCTGAGCGCTTGCTGAAGCGGGCAGCCCGCAGCCCGGGCGTCCAGCCGCGCGGCTGCCGCA
>JBKJKU010000033.1:0-28971 GCA_046597355.1 Aquabacterium sp. | reverse complement strand
GCGCTGCTGCCATGTGCCAGGCTGCACCTGATCCGTTTGGTGTCCGCGTAACTTCGCTTTGCGAAGTGAGCGGACCCCCGCTGCGCGAACCACGGCGTGCTGGCCGCCAACGCCAAGCTGCGAGCGCTGGTGGTGCGTCAGGAATCCGAGTCGCCCGCGCCGGCTGCAGTGCCAGCCGAAGGTGAGGCGACCTGCGCGCACGACCGCCCAGCGCGGCTGAGCTGGGCCAGCCTTGCAGGCCGCATCGGGCCAGAGGCCCGGTTCCTCGCCAGGCACAAACAGTCCACTGATCTGTCTGTGTCCGGGCCCGGCTGCTCAAGCGGGTATTGGCTGCGACATAACTTGAGTGCAAGTTAGTTGTCTGCGCTGAAGCTTCGCTTTCGAGATCGACATCGAGCATTGCCCACACTGCGGCGGCGACCTGAAGATCATCGCCGCGATCCTGGAGCAGCCGGTGCTCGAGAAGGTCCTCACGCACCTGGGCCTGCAGGCCAGAGCACCGCCGCGCGCGCCCGCCCGTAGGTCGCAGCTGCAAGCGGCTTGAGATCCACCAATCAACACGTTTGAGGCGGCCGGGTGACCAGGGCCGCGGGAGCTGGCTGCGCCAAGGTTTCGCAGAGCGAGGTTGGGCGCCCGATCGCAAGGGAAAACCCATAAAAACCGGAGACGATCGCTATGCATGAAACTCGATTGGGCTGCGGTAGATCCACAACCGGCCGCTGCCAAACCCAAGGACCGCGTCAGCGGGTGTTCAAGCGTATTGCCGGGGGGCCTCTGGCAGAAAAAAGTGCGTTTGAAAACCCTATCCTCTGTTCCGGTGAAGAACCTCTTCGACTGCCTGGAAGGCACGTCGTCGCTGGAAGAGTTCCTTGAGGACTTCCCTTCCGTGTCACGCGAGCGAGCGGTAGCGGTGCTCGAAGCCGCCCGCGAACGCCTCGCAGCAGATGCGCCTGCGAGCGCGGCATCTGATGGGGGCGCGACGCTGAGGGCGCGGCGCCGGGCGGCCTGACGGGCGGGTCTGCGTCAGCGCTTGGCTTGGTCGGCAGTTGGCGCCCCCCATCCACGGGGGCAGGCCATGAAAAGGCAACACGGCCGCATGGCCCAATGTTAAAAACCGGTCATCTTGGCGGCACCGTTTGCTGTAGCCCAATGAAACCTAGCCTGGACAGGAACACCATGCAACGAACCCCCCGCCCGGCGCCTCGACCCTGGATGACGCTGGCCAGCGTCGTTTTCGTCACGTCACTGTCGATGGTCGGCCCGGCTCAGGCGGTGCTGGTCAACGCCATCTCGGTCAGTCTGGTCGCGCCCAACGGTGTTGAAAGCAACAACACGGGCTTCACGCTGACACAGGCCGCACCGGTGCCCACCGGCATCTTGGCGATCAACCTCGGCGGCTCGGGCGACATCAGCAGTTTCATGCTCGACGACGAGCGCATCAGCTTCAGCGGCGACTCGATCCGGATCCGCGTGGCGGCGGGTTCGGCCAACGGCTTGAACCCAGGGTACGGTGCCGGCGCCAAGTACGCTTTCAGCGGCATCGGCGTGCTGGATTCGCTGATCACCGGCTTCAACATCTATGCCTTCGATGACTTCCTCACCTCAGGGAGCAGCGGCTTGGCCAGCCCTGCCAGCGCCACCAGCCTGGTCAGCTTCGGCCTCGACTTCAGCACCCTGTCGTTCACGCTGGACAACACGCTGAGCTTCGTTGATCGCGGCCTGGGCGGTAGCGAAAACTACGCCGAATTCCGCATCGACCTCATCTCGCAGCTGATCACGCCACCGCCACCGCCACCGCCACCACCGCCGCCACCGCCGCCACCGCCGCCGCCCCCTCCTCCTCCTCCTCCGCCCAACAACGTGCCCGAGCCCGGCTCGCTGGCGTTGGTGGCGCTGGCCGGGCTGGGCCTGGTGGCTACCCGGCGCGGCACAAAGGCCCGCCGTGGTGGCTGACGCGCTCGTCGCCCCAACCGGGGCGCTGATGCTGGCGCAATTCACGCCGCTGCTGGGCCAGGGTTTCGAGTTGCCGCTGGCCAGCGACGACGGCACGTTGCAGCTGTCGCTGGTCGAGGCCCAGGCGCTGGCGCCCCTCCCCGGCGCGCCGCGTGCGCCGTTCTCGCTGGTCTTCGAAGGCCCGGCCGAGCCGCAGCTGCCGCAGGCCACCTACGCACTGGCGCACCGCGCACTCGGGCCGCTGGACATCTTTCTCGTGCCGGTGGCCCGCAGCCCGGCCGGCATCCGCTACGAAGCGGTCTTCAACTGACGAGGTCGATCATGGCTGAACCCTTCCTGTCCGAGATCCGGTTGATGTCCTTCGTGTTCGCCCCCAAGGGTTGGGCACAGTGCAACGGGCAGTTGCTGCCAATCAACCAGAACCAGGCGCTGTTCTCCTTGCTGGGCACCACCTACGGCGGTGATGGACGTGTCACCTTCGCGCTGCCCGACCTGCGGGAACGCAGCCCGATGCATGTGGGCAATGGCCACATACTGGGCGAGCGCGGCGGCGAGGCCAACCACGCGCTCAGCGTCAACGAGCTGCCGGGCCACAGCCATGCGCTCAGCGCCAGCAGCGATGTGGCCAACACCAACCTGCCCGCGTCGGCCTTGCCTGCCGGCAAGCCAAGAGGAGGCATCAACCGCTATGCGGCTGCCGGTGGCGGCAACACCGCGCTCCATGGCGCGTCGATCAGCGCAGCCCCGGGCGGCAGTCAGACCCATAACAACATGCAGCCTTACCTGACACTCAACTTCGTGATCGCGCTGCAGGGCATCTTCCCCTCGCAAAACTGAGTCCACCGACCGGAACTGGAGTCCCCATGGCCCAACCCTATGTTGGCGAATTGCGGCTGTTTGCCGGCAACTTCGCACCCGCTGGCTGGATGTTCTGTGCTGGCCAGTTGCTGCCAATCTCGGATAACCAAACGCTCTTCTTCCTGATCGGCACCACTTACGGTGGCGACGGGCAAAGCACCTTCGCCCTGCCCGACCTGCGCGGCCGGGTGCCAGTGCACCAGGGTATCGGCTACACGCTGGCCCAGACGGGCGGCAACGAGTCGGTCACCCTGACGGTCAACCAGGTACCTGCCCACACCCATGCCTTGCGGGCGAGCACTGCGGCGGGGACTCACAGCAGCCCCGGCAACGCAGTGCTGGCGGCGACCGGCACGGTCAACAGCTACGGCAGCGGCGTGCCCGACCAGCCGATGACCGCCAATGCCCTGACCTCGCAGGGCGGCTCGCAGCCGCACGACAACATGGCGCCCTACTGTGCCGTGAGCTACATCATCTCGTTGTTCGGGATCTTCCCGTCCCAGACCTGAGGAGCCGTTCATGGCCGATCCCTTTGTCGCAGAAATCCGCATCTTCCCGTTCAACTTCGCCCCCAAGGGCTGGGCTTTCTGCAGTGGGCAGGTCCTGCCGATTTCGCAGAACACGGCCCTGTTCTCGCTGCTGGGTACGACCTACGGCGGCGACGGCATAAACAATTTCGCGCTACCCAATCTGCAGGGGCGTTTGACCATGGGCCAGGGGCAGGGTCCGGGGCTGAGCCCGCGCGACCTGGGCGAAACGGGCGGGCAGGACAACGTTACGCTTCAGGCAAATCAGGTGCCGCCGCACACCCACCAGCTGATGGCCACGGCGTCCACCACCAGCGGCAGCCCGACGGGCAATGGCATGTCGCAGGCCGTGTCCGCCCCCGCGACCGCCGTTTTGGTCTACCGCAGCAGCCCGGCCAACAAGGTGGCCATGGCAACCGATGCCGTAGCTCAGGTCGGCGGCGGGCCGCACAACAACCTGCAGCCTTACCTGACGATGAATTTCTGCATCGCGCTGCAGGGTGTCTTCCCACCGCGCGGCTGAGGGCAGCACCGTGGCCGATCCGCGCTACCGGCTGCGGCCGGCCACCGCTGCCGACCGCGGCCAATTGCTGACCCTCTACGCCAGCACCCGCGCCGACGAGCTCACCCTGACCGGCTGGCCCGAGGCGCAGTGCCTGGCTTTCGCCGAGATGCAGTTCGACGCCCAGACCAGGCACTACAGCCAGCACTGGCCGCAGTCGCTGTGTCAATTGATCCTGGTCGACGATGGCAGAGGCTGCAGCGCCGAGGAGCAGGTGGCCGGCCGACTGTGGCTGGATCGGCGCGCCGACAGCTTGCACGTGCTCGACATCAGCCTGCTGCCCCTGCACCGCGGCCAGGGCCTGGGCAGTCGCTGCCTGCGCGACCTGATGGGCCGGGCTGGCGCCGAAGGCCTGACGCTGAGCATATCGGTCGAGATCCACAACCCGGCCCGTCGCTTGTATCAGCGGCTGGGTTTCAACGCCCAGGGCGAGCCCCTGGGCCTGTACCAGCGCATGGCCTGGCATCCCGCCTCGCTGCGCGAGCCCATGCAACAGGAGTGACGCAATGATCAACAAACGGGGTTTTCTGGTGGGCGCCGCCGGTGCCGTGGCCGCCACGCAGGTGCTTGCTGCTGCCGCGCCAACCACCGGGAGTCTGGCCGCCGACGGGCTGCCACTGCTGGCCGGCAGCACCGGCCTGGCCGCCTGGACGCCCTACCTGGGCCAGCGCTTCACGCTGACCGACGGCCGCCAGCACTGGGCCGTCACGCTGGACAAGGCCGAGGCGCTGGCCACCGCCGACCATCAAGTGCGCACCGAGCAGTTTGTGCTCGGCTTCGTCAACGCGGACAGCGGCCGGATCCCGGTCGGCGTGCACGGCCTGCGCCACGCCAACGGCCAGGGCACGCTGATCAACCTGGCCGACAGCGGAATGCAGCCGCAGCAAGCGCTGCGCGCCGAATTCAACCTGCTGCTGCAGCCGGTCTGAACGCAGCCTGATCCCGGCCCGGCCCGGCCCGGCCCGGGGCGGCCGCTGGCCACCCCTGAGCGCGCCTTGTCAGCACACCACCCGCCCGAACTCAAACTGGCCGTCGCGCAGATCCACCGGGATCACGTCCTTGGGCCCGAAGCAGCCCTGCAGGATCAGCTTGGATACCGGGTTCTCGATGCGCTGCTGGATCGCGCGCTTGAGCGGCCGCGCGGCGTACACCGGGTCGAAGTTGACCTCTGGCGCGCACCCTGTGCGCTGGTATGGCGGTCAGGCCTCGGCCTGCGTGGTGGCGCATCGACGACCATTGGCGTGGCGGCCGCTCAAGCCACCGGAAGTTTGCTGTTGACCGCGGAGAGCTATCCACCGCCCTCACCTCGTTGCCGCAGAGCTGCCGGCCGCGCGCAAACACTGGCGCGCAACCTGAATGCGGCGCGGCAAACCATTCCGGGATCAGCCCGCGCGCTGGTCAAGCGCCAGGGGTGGCAGCTAACGGCTTCTTCTTGACCGAGCGACTTGTTGCCGACAAGCCAGCGGGCGGCAACGAAGACTTCATCGAACGGCAACTGCCGGCGGATGCCCTCACGATCCCGGCCTCAGACGAGCCGGCGGCTACCCCCGACTTGGCGGCGACTCCCAACCTGGGGGCGACCAGCATTGACAACCCCCGCACTGTGCATAGCTAATACCGGATCGCTGCCCATCCGGGCGGAACCACTTCACGAGGCCAGCCGATGAAAGTTCGCTTGTACGCCGCACTCTGCGTCGCGCTGCTGGGTCTTGGGCCGTTGACCGCGACCGCCCAGCCACCCGAGGCGTTGCCCTTCCTGATCGAGGGCCGCTCCTTCATCAGCAAGAGGGCGTTCATAGATGCCGGCTTGCGTTGCGCCGCGCGTCAGATCGACGAGGACGAGGCCGCAGAGATCGAGGCAACGGTCGAGCGTCACCTGGCTGCGAAGCGGGCCAGGGCGCGGCCGGGGGATCTGCTCGCCGCCGCTGCCGCGACGGTGGTGCCCGTCTACTGGCACGTCATCAACAACGGCACGGGCCTGTCGAACGGCAATATTCCGGACAGCCAGATTTTTGCCCAGATCGATGTGCTCAACGCGGCGTATGCCCCGTATGGCTTCAGCTTCGTCCTGACGAGAGTCGACCGCACGACCAACAGCACGTGGTACACGGCCGGGCCGGGGACCACAGACGAGATGACCATGAAGAACGCGTTGCGCATAGGCACCGCCGATGACCTCAACATCTACAGCAGCAACCCCGGCGGCGGCTTGCTTGGCTGGGCCACCTTCCCGTCCAGCTACCAGTCCAAACCCATGGACGACGGCGTCGTCATCCTGTTCTCGTCGGTTCCGGGCGGCACGGCTGCGCCCTACAACTTGGGCGATACCGGCACCCACGAAGTCGGTCACTGGGTGGGGCTGTACCACACCTTCCAGGGTGGCTGCGCGCGCAGCGCTACCAACGGTGGTGATCTGGTTTCGGACACGCCGGCGGAGAAGTCTCCAGCCTTCGGCTGCCCGACGGGCCGCGACTCCTGCGCCAGAATCGCAGGCCTCGACCCCATCACCAACTTCATGGACTACACCGACGACGCCTGCATGAACACGTTCTCCTCGGGCCAGGGGACGCGGATGCAGGCCATGTGGTCCACATACCGCGCGGGCAAGTAACCGCGCCGCAGCCGCTGCGTCAGGGCAGGCGCGGCGGCTGCCAGTCGATGACCGAAGGGGTGCCGTTGTCGCAGACCCATGCCGCAGCACGCATGGACGGCTTCAGCTTCCCAGGTGACGCCTCGATCCGTGCCCAGTCTGCAGCGGTGAACGGAACTCTCTCGATCAGGAACCAGGGGCTCGGGTTCTTGCCACCAGGGTGGACGATGCTCACAGTCTCGATGGTGTCCCAGTCGGTGCGGATGCGCAGCGTTGTCCGCCCCACCTCGCGACGGTAGGAGATCACCAGCCCGCTGTAGAGGGTCAGGTGGTCGCGCGCACAGCCGGCAGT
Source organism: Aquabacterium sp. (assembly GCA_046597355.1). Taxonomy (GTDB): domain Bacteria; phylum Pseudomonadota; class Gammaproteobacteria; order Burkholderiales; family Burkholderiaceae_C; genus Pseudaquabacterium. The sequence continues at coordinate 22,129 of JBKJKU010000033.1, read as the reverse complement.
TTCAGGAGGCATCACCCGCCGGCCTGTGGCACCGTCAGCCAACGCAGAAGTCGCCAGCACGAAACCCAGCATCACGGCGAGTGCTGTGCGTTGCGAGCAAGGAAACAGCGGCATCGCTCCAGCCTAGCAGAATGTCATGCGCCCGTGCCGGCCCCCGACTCAGCCAAACGCTGTGGCCTGAGCGGACGATTTCAGGCCGCCAGGTTTTGACCTAGCGGTCGTGCCCGACCCGACGGCCTTGCAGGGGCAGCGAGAGAGGTTCTCCCTGGCGAACCAGGCGCTGTGAGGCGGCAACGTTGGCATTGGGCCTGCTGCAGGTGAGCGCAAGTTGGGGCTGAGAGGCGTAGCTTGGCCGCCGCAACTGCCTCATCGGATGAAATGCGCCAGACCCGCACCTGCACCTGCACCCGCACCTGCACCTGGCCGAAACTGCCAGTTCGCGGTCAGCGCCGGCAGCAGCCGTGCGAGCGCGTGCTGAACGGCCGATCTTCGAGGCGGCAATCTCAACGTCTCGACGCCTTTCAGACAGTCGATCCACGGCACGAAGCGCTTTGAACCGATGACTCGGCACGGCATGCAATTGCCGTTGACAGCAGCCGGCGTATTGCACCTGCTGCCGCTGACGCGGGAGCGATGTCGACCCGGTGGACCAACACAGGCCTCGCCGGTAGCCGACGATGCGGCGGCCCAGCATGTCGACCACAACGCGGTGGCAACGCCGCTTGCCGGATATTTGGCCACGGCCAGCCGTTTGACCTTCAACATCCCTGCCGCGCTTCCGGTGCCATCAGGCAACGCCGCGACCTTGTCTTGACGCGCATCTGAATAGCTGCTGTCGCGCTCATCACCAACTTGCAGATGGCTTCGCCGGCCTTTGGCAAAGGCAGAGGGGATGCCGGGCACGGCCGAAGCGATGCGGGTGTCATCGAAGCCGATGAATCGATCAACGCCAGCGCGGTCCGCGGTGACGATTTGGGGGCGGTGACGCCGGTTCGCGGCGCCGCGCGTGCATCCACGGCCGCTCCAGCACCGTATCCTTCGGTGTGATCATGTTGAAAATCTCTCTCCTGACCCTTCTCGTTGCCATCGGTCTTGCCGGTGGGCTGGCGGCTTGCTCGCCGATGACGACGCTGAACGCACTGGCACCTGCCAGCACCCACACGCTGAACGCGGGTGTGGCCTACGGCGGCGGGCCGCGTCAGTCGCTGGACGTCTACCGCCCCACCACCGCCGCGCCGCCAGGAGGCTGGCCCGTGGTGGTGTTTTTCTACGGCGGCTCATGGAACACCGGACAGCGCAGCGATTACGCCTTCGTCGGTGAAGCCCTGGCGTCGCGCGGCATGCTGGCCCTGGTGGCTGATTACCGGCTTTATCCCGCCGTGCGCTTTCCCGACTTTTTGCGTGATTGCGCAGCCGCCCTCGCCTGGGGTCTGGACCATGCGCGCGAATGGGGCGGTAACTCGCAACGCGTCTATGTGATGGGCCACAGCGCAGGCGCCTACAACGCCGCGATGCTTGCGCTCGATCCACGCTGGCTGGCGCCCACCGGCCACACGCCAAGCGAGCTGGCAGGGTTTGTCGGGCTGGCGGGGCCTTACGACTTCCTTCCGATCACCAATGTCGATGCGCAGCCCGTCTTCTTCCACCCGAACTACCCCAGCAACTCGCAACCCCTTGCATTTGCCAGCAGCACGTCGCCCCGCACTTTTCTGGGTGCCGCCAAAGCCGACACGCTGGTCAACCCGCAGCGCAATACCGTGGGTCTGGCGGCCAAGTTACTGGCGGCCGGCGTGCCCGTCAGCCTGAAGCAATACGAGCGTGTCAGTCACATCAGCCTCATCGGCGCCTTTGCACGCCCGCTGCGCTGGCTGGCGCCAGTGCTCGATGACGTGGCCGATTTCGTCAATCGGCCGGGCTGACCCAACGCCTGGATTTGCGGCTTCGCTCGGCCGCCACGGTGCTGCTGGTGGTGGCCTTGGTCGTGCTGATCACACGACACACCGGGTACACGCGCGGGCGAAGCCCCCTTCCGGGCGCTGTGCGCGGGCTCAGCCTGCCCGCTTGTATCGCGGTCAGTCCTTCGCCAGCCGTGCATCGCCTTCCGGCGATGCCTGTGCGGGCTCAGCCCGGCAACTTGTATCGTCGCCGGGCCTTCGCCAGCCACAGCCCCCTTCCGGGCGCTGTGCGCGGGCTCAGTCCCAGTACCCTTGTCGGTTGTAGGCGTCGTGCAGGCGTTTTTCGTAGTCGCGGGCCACTGGCAATGTGTCTTCATAGGCCGGGCTGGCCTTGATCTGCTCACGTGTCAGGGCGATCTTCACGGTGTGGGTGGCCCAGTCGATCCCATCGATCCAGCGGGTGGCGATCAGCACCTTCTCGCCGCCGGGCCACCAGTTGCGGGTGTCCACCACCAGGTAGCGGATGGCCCAGGATTCGTCGTCGAAGACAAAGTCCTGCACATGGCCAATGCTCTCGTCAGTGGCCTGGATGTCGTAGCCGATCACCTTGGCGCTGCTGCGCAGGTGCACGTCGGCCGACTTCAGGGCCCGCTCCTGCGCCGCATCGGCGGCAGCGGTCTCGGCCGGCGTCAGCATTGGCGGCAACATCGGGTAGGCGCCCAGGCCCCACATCGCGTCACCCTCCCAGTAGGCGGGGTAGGCGTAGTAGCGCAGGTTCTCGATCTCGTGCTGGCGTGACACCGGTTGCTGGGTGTCCACGTCCGGGCTGCCCTTGACCTGCGCCTGCGTCAGCGACACGTTGACCGTGCTGCCGCTGCCCAGCGGCTGGTGGATGGCGTAGGGCGAGATCAGCACCTCGCGTTCGGACAGCCAGCTGCCACAGCCGACCACGACAAACCGGATCGTCCAGTACTGGTCGTCAAAAAACGCCGCCCTGACGTGGCCGATATCGCCATCGCTGGCCGCAACGGTAGAGCCGGTCAGGTGGGTGAAGGTGTTCAGCATGGCGCGAACCCCGGCGCTGTGGCCCGTGTTGACCGCAGGCTCAGGGCCGCACGCCTGCCCACCACTCTGGCGTTCATCGGGCCGGAAGTGCGGCGCAGGGCTGGCGCCGTACGGACGGTCAGGGCAGTCAACGGCGCCGTGCGGCGTTGCCTTGGCTTGTGCTTCTTGCGGGTGTTCGAGGGGGTCACGGCGGCTCCAGGCTGTTGCGGCGCCAGATCGTCCGGCCCGTCGTCTATCGTGCGCCACGATCCTGGCCGCGCTCTGTGCGCTGTCCGACACTGGCCGCATGCTTTCAGTCCGGCGTGTCGATGTGTCGGTGTATCGGTGAGTCGGTAAGTCGGTGTGTCGGCGAGTTTGTGCTGACGGCCGCGTTGCGTTCGCCCACCCCAGCCGCTCACCCCAGCCGCTCACCCCGGCGGCCGACCCGACCGCAAACTCGCCATTGCCTGCCGCAGCACCTGGGCTGATGCGGCCAGCGCCGCCCGCTCGGCGTCGTCCATCGCGGGCGCCACCACCTGCACGCCGCCGCCCCGGCCCACCACCGTGGGCAGCGACAGCGCCACATCGTGCAGCCCCAGTGCGCCTTGCTGCACCCGGGACACGGTCAGCACCCGGCGCTCGCCGCGCAACATGCCGCGCAGCAGGTTGGCGGTGACCAGGCCGATGGCGTGGATGGTGGCGCCCTTGCGGGCGATCACTTCGTAGGCGGCGCGCCGCACTTCCAGCGCGATGCGCGGTTCATCCGTGGCCACCCAGCCCGGCCAGTCGCGCAGCGGCACACCGCCCACGCGGGCACCCGACCACAGCACCACCTCGGAGTCGCCGTGCTCGCCCACCACCTGGGCATGGATCGAGTGGGTCGCCAGGTTCAGCGTCTGGCCCAGGGTCTGGCGCAGGCGCGCGGTGTCGAGCATCGTGCCGGTGCCCAGCACCCGCTCGGGCGGCAGGCCGCTGGCCTCGGTCATCACCTGGGTCAGCACGTCCACCGGATTGCTCACCATCACCACCGTGCCGGCAAATCCGGCCAGCGTGCGGCCGATCTCGGTGACGATGCGGGCGTTGTCGATCAGCAGGTCCAGGCGAGATTCACCCGGCTTGCTGCCGCGCCCGGCCGCCACCACCACCACCTGCGCGTCGCGCATCTGCTCGATGCTGGCCACCGCCACCTGGCAGTGCGGGTAAAACGCCGCGCCATGCGCCAGGTCCATCGCCTCGCCTTCGGCCAGCGCGCCGCGCAGGTCGTGCAGCCAGAGTTGGTCGGCCGCGCCCGATTGCAGCGTGCTCAGCGCCACGCTGGTGCCGACCCAGCCGCAGCCGATGATGCCTACGCGTTTGTCCATGCCCGCCTCCGTTCGTTGTTGATCCGCCGTGGCGGGAGGGTGCCTGGGCTGCCGACAGGCGCCCGGCCTTTGGCCCGCGCGCGGTGCTCAGACCGGTGGCCAGACCGGCGCATGGCTGCCCGGCGGCATCGACGGGCGCACCCAGCGCGCCGGCGTTGCCGACAGCTGCGCGGGATGGCGCAACGCCCGCAGTGCGCCCTGGCCACCGGCGCCGAAGCCGCAGATGCTGTCTTGCAGCCAGGGGGTGATGTCGGGCCGGGTGGCCGCCAGCCCGTTGTCCATCCGGCCCAGGCTGCGCAGCCACAGCCCCACGCCGGCCAGCGACACCTGCACCTGCCAGCTGCCGCCCTGCGTGGCCTGGCGCCACAACGCGGCCTGGATGCCAAAGGCCAGCAGGTGGCCGGCGGCGTAGTCCAGCACCTGCATTGGCAGTGCCTTCGGCTCGCTGCGCCCGGCGGCTTCGGCTTCGGCCAGGTTGAAACCGGTGCTGGTCTGCACCAGCGAGTCAAAGCCGCGCCGGTCGTCCCACGGGCCGGGCGGCTGGTGCTGGCCGTAGGCCGACAGCGACGCCACCACGATGCCGGGCCGGCGCGCGGCCAGCGACTCGGCCGTCCAGCCGCGCGCGGCCAGCGCGCCAGGCCGGTAGCCCTGCACAAACACCTGCGCGCCGTCCAGCAGTGCCTGCAATTGGGCCTGGCCGGCAGGCTCGCGCAGGTCAATCAACGCCGACAGCTTGCCGCGGCTGGTGTCGGCGATGCTGGCGATGTTGGGCAGGTGCGGGCCGTTGACCAGCATCACGTCGGCGCCGTACGCTGCCAGGAAGCGCCCGGCCACTGGACCGGCCAGGATGCGGGTGAGGTCGAGCACCCGCAGACCGTCCAGCGGCCGCGGGCTGGTGGCGGTGGCGGTGGGGGTTGCGGTGGCGGTGGTGGCTGCGGCTGCGGCTGCGGCTGATTTTGGCCACGCCAGCGGCGCCGCAGCGGGCTGGCCGGCGGCCGGCGCTATCGGCGTGATGCGCACCACCGGCTGGCCGGCCAGCGCCCTGCCCTGGGGATGGGCGTCCCACTGGGCAAAGCTGCGGGCCGCGGCCACCACCAGCCCGGCATCGGCGGCGGCTTGCTCGAAGGCCTGGTCCGACCAGCCGCGCAAGGCCTGGGTTACCGCCTCGCGCGGGGTGTCCGGACCGGTGGGCAGGCCCAGCAGGCGCAGCGCGCCGACGCGGTGGTGGGCAAAATTGGCGTGCAGGCGCACCCAGCCGGGCGCACCCGTGTCGGCGCCGCAGGCGTACAGGCCCGACAGCTTGTCCCAGGCGTCGGGCACCACGCCGTCCAGTGAAAAGTAGCCGGTGAAATCCAGCGCCGCGTTGACCCGGTCAACGCTCACCTGTTGGGCTTGGCCGCTGCGCAGCTGCCACAGCGTGGCCGCCGCCAGCGCGGCCGCGCCCACGCTGGCCTGCGCCGCGGTGGCCACCGCAAACGAGCTGGGCAGCACCGCAGCCGCGCCGGGCAGGTCGGCCCAGGCCAGCGGCTCGGCCGGCAAGCCTGCGGCATGCCACAGGTCGGTCAGTGCGGCGTGGGCGGGTGATGTCGGGCTGGCGGATGTGGACATGCCCACCATTCTGCGCCGCCAACGCCGCCCGGCTAGGCCGCCGGGTACAGCCCGCGCACCCGGGCGTGCAGACGGGCCAGGCCGAGCAGCGCGTCGATGTAGGGCGTGGCCACGCCCACCCGCTGTGCGATCTCGCGCACCACCGTGACCAGCGCGTCCAGCTCGATGGCGCGGCCGGCTTCCACGTCCTGCAGCATCGACGTCTTGAAGGCGCCGAGCTTTCGGGTCACGTTGTGGCGGTCGTCCGGGGTCTGGTCTATCGCGCAGCCGATGCGTGCGCCCACCGCCGCGGCCTCGGCCATAGCGGCGGTGCAAAAGCCGCGCGCCAGCGGGTCGTCGAGCACCCGGTCCACGGTGGCCCCGGTGATGGCGGTGATCGGGTTCATCGTCATGTTGCCCCACAACTTGTACCAGATGTCGCGCCGCACATCGGCCGAGACGGTGGTCTCGAAACCGGCGCGCTGCAGCAGCCCGGCCAGCGCCTGCACCCGGGCCGACCCTGCCCCCAGCGGCTCACCCAGGATCAGGCCCTGGCCCATCTTGTGCTCGACCAGGCCCGGCGCCGACGTGAACGTGCTGGCATGCACCACGCAGCCGATCACCTGCGCCAGCGGTATCGCTGCGGCAATGTGACCGCCGGGGTCGATGCTTTGCAGCGGCGTCAGCGCCGGATCACCCAGCGCCGGGTGGCCGGCGCCAAACCACCAGGGCACGCCGTTCATCGCCGGCAGCACCACGGTCTGCGGCCCCAGCAGCGGTGCGATGCGGGCGGCCACGTCGGGCAGCGACGGGCCCTTGACCGCAATCACCACCAGGTCCTGCACGCCCAGCGTGGCCGGGTCGTCGCTGGCCTGCACCGGCGCGCTGACCAACTCGCCGCGCTGGCGCAAGCGCAGGCCGTGGGCCCGCAGCGCGGCCAGCGTGTCGCCCCGCGCCACGGCGCTCAGGCTGCAGTCACCGGCCAGCCCGAGCCGGCTGCCGATGAAACCGCCGATGGCGCCCGCGCCGTAGATGCAGACCTTCATGGCTTGGCCGGTGCGCTTACTTGGCAAAAACCTGGCCCATGTCGGCAAACGACTTGAACTCCAGCGCGTTGCCCGACGGGTCCAGGAAGAACATCGTGGCCTGCTCGCCCACTTCGCCCTTGAAGCGCACATGCGGCTCGATGATGAAACGGGTGCCGGCCGCCTGCAGCTTGTCGGCCAGCGTGGTCCAGGCGGGCATGTCCAGGATGGCGCCAAAGTGGCGCACCGGCACCGCATCGCCATCGACCTGGCCGGTGGCGGCCAGGCCACACTCGGCGGGCGCGAGGTGCGCCACGACCTGGTGGCCGTAGAAGTCGAAATCGACCCAGGCCTCGCTGCTGCGGCCCTCCGGGCAGCCCAGCAGCCCGCCGTAGAAGCCGCGCGCCTCGGCGATGTCGCGGACCGGAAAGGCGAGGTGGAACAACGGTGTGGCGGTCATCGGGGGGTTCCTGTCGGGGGGGTAGGGTTGGCGCAGCAGGGGCCGTCGCCTGGCGGTTGCGATTTTGCACCGCCTGCACAGGGCGCCGGACGGGTGGCGGCTGGCGCCAGATGCCTGCGGTGGGCGGGCGCTGCAGGCTGCGGTCAGGCGGGTGCCCGCTGCGCGGCGCCGGGCTTGCCGGAATTAGCGCCACCGCAAAACAGGGGGCTGCGTTTTTTGTTCAAATCGTGATCCGAGGTTCGAGAAGCCAGACCCGCCGGCGCCGGGCCGCAGGCGGTCAAGCTGGTATCGTGAGCGATGAAGACACTGCTGGTTGACGATCACACCCTGCTGCGCCAAACACTGGCGGTGGTCATTGGCCAGACTTGGCCGACCTTGCAGCTGTTTGAAGCCGGTAGCCTGGCCGAGGCCTGCACACAATGCGCCGCCCACCCCGATCTGAGCCTGGTGCTGCTGGACCTGGGACTGCCCGACGCCCAGGGCCTGCAGGGCCTGGCGTTGCTGCGAGAGCGGGCGCCGCAGGCACGCCTGGTGGTGGTCTCGGCGCAGGACCAGCCGCAGATGGTGCTGGACGCCATCGAGGCAGGCGCCGCCGGCTTCATCCCCAAGACGACTGAATTCCGCGTCATGGCCGACGCCTTGGACCTGGTGCTGCACGGGGGCGTTTACCTGCCGCCGGGCATGGCCGACACCCCGCTACCGACGCAAGCCCAGGACCGGCTGGACTTGTCGCCCCGCCAGTGGCATGTGCTGGGCCTGTTGATGGCCGGGCATTCGAACAAATCCATCGCACGCCAACTCGACCTCGCCCTGTCGACCGTCAAGACCCACCTGGAGGCCGTGTTTCAGCGCCTGGGGGTCAACTCGCGCACACAGGCGGTGCTGGTGGTGGCCCGCCTGGGCCTCAGGCTGCCCCAGGGTTGACGCGCGGCGGCGGCGCGCTGCGCTGCAGCCGTGCCAGCAAGGCCTCAGGCCGGAAGGGCTTGTGCAGCACCTCCAGCGCCAATGCCGAGAGCTGGGCCATCACCGCCGGCGCCGTGTCGCCCGTGATCAGCAAGGCCGGCACCGGGCCCCAGCGTGCGCGCACCCGGGCAATGGCGTCCGTGCCGTCGCCGGCGGGCAGGCGGTGGTCGGTCAGCAGCCAATCGGGCGCCGGCAGGTTGGCGGCCAGGGTGGCGTCCAGTTCGGCCAGGCTGGCGTGGCGGTGCACCTGGGCGCCCCAGGCCGACAGACGTTCGGCCAGCGCCTCGCGCACAGCGGGGTCGTCGTCGAGCAGCCAGACCGTGCGGCCCTGCAGCGGCCGCACGGCGTTGGCGTCAGACGCTTGCAGCGCCGGCACGGGCGCAGCCGGCGGCAGGCGCAGCGTGAAACAGCTGCCTCGGCCGGGCACCGAGCGCAGGCTCAGCGGGTGGGCCAGCAAGTCGGCGCTGCGCTGCACGATGGCCAGGCCCAGCCCCTGGCCCCGGCGTCGGTCACGCCCCGGGTTGTCCAGTTGCACAAAGGCCTCGAACACCCGGGCCTGATCGGTGGCTGCAATGCCGCGGCCGGTGTCCCACACTTGCAGCCGCACACCCGCCAAGCCCGGTCGTGCGGCCACAAGCACGCCGCCGTGGTCGGTGTAGCGGATCGCGTTGCCAACCAGGTTGCGCAGGATCTGTTCCAACAGCAGCGGGTCCGAGGTCACGACAAGCCGGGTGGGCCGGAAGCGCAGGTGCAGGCCCTTGGCCAGTGCCGCCGGTTGTTCATGCACCTCGATGGCGTGGAACAGCGCCTGCAGCGGCACGGCCTGACGGGTGCGCGTGGCCGGACCATCGTCCAGGCGGGACAGGTCGAGCAGCCCACGCACCAGGTCCTCCAGCGCCCGCGTGGCCTCCTGGGCCCGGTCGAGCAGGCCGCGCAGGTCCAGGCTTTGCGCACGCTCGCGCGCCAGACCCAGCAGCAGGCCGATGGCCACCACCGGCTGGCGCAGGTCGTGACTGGCGGCGGCCAGGAAGCGGCTTTGGGTCTGGTTGGCGTGGTCCAGCGCCTGCGTGCGTTCGGCAACGCGTGCCTCCAACCGCACGGCCAGTTCTTCGGTGTTGCGCAGCGCCTCCACCATGCGTTGCAGCAGCACCAGGGCGTACCACATGCAGCCCAGCGGCACGGCATAGGGCAGCCAGAACCGGTGGGTGATGGGCAGCCACCCCTGGTGGAACAGGTAGTCGTGTGCAGCCGCCACCAACACGGTGGTCAGGCCCACCAGCAGTGCGAGCAGCGAACTGCGCCGCGCGCCGCGCACCGCCTGCAACAGCACGAACAACGAAAAGAGCGTCGTCAAAATCAGTGCGGGATAGGCCCATTGGCGCAGCGTGGCCAACGAGCCCGTGGCCACGCCCAGCAACCCCAGGGCCGGGAGCACCGTGGCCAGTGCCCAGAGCACCCGCTGGAAGCGCCGCCAGGGCTGGGGTGACAGGGCCACGGCAAAGGCGCCCAACAAGGCGGCGCTGGCCACCTGGGCCACAAAGAACAGCCCATTGCTGTAAATCGTGGGCCAGGGTGTGGCGTTCACCAGGTAGCTGAAGTTGCGTACCGACGTCAGCAGCCAGACCAGCCCGAACAGGCCGATGGCACGCTCGCGCCGCGACTGGAACCAGATGGTGAGCATGAACAAGGCCAGTGCCGCACCGGCGGCATTCAGCAGTTGCGGCAGCGTCTCGTCGAACAGTTCGTCGCGCTCAAACACGGGACGCAGGCTGTGGCTCGGGCCGATATGCACCTCGGACATGCCGGCGCGAACGCTCAGGCGCCACTCGATGTCGATCAGGTTTTGACCGGCGTGCAGCAGCGTGGCGGGAAACTCGGCCAGCACGGGCACCGGCTTGGTCAGCACCTGGGCTGCAAACGACGCGTCGTCATCGCCGCCCGGTTGTTGCACCAGCACGCCGTTGACATGCAGGCGGTAGGCGGTGCTGAGCCGTTCAATGCGCAGTGCCCAGACGCCCGTCGGCGCGCTGTCGAGGTGGACCTGCAGCCGATAGTGGCCCCGGCCCATCCGCGGCAGTCCCCGCGCGGACCAGGTGTCGGGCAGGGCCACCACGGACCAGGCCGCGGGGCCGTCGATTGCGTCAGCCCGGAACTGGGCCTCGCGCAGTGGCAGGGGCAAAGCCGGCGCTGCGCCCGCCGGCACCGGCAGCAGGCCTGTGCACAGGCACAGCAGCCCGATCAGCAGGGTTGCCACGCTGCCGCGCCGTTTTGCATTGCCCATTTGCGCCCTGCCCCTCCGGATGTGCTGCACGGCCTGCTGGCTGCAACAGATTGTCGCCGCAGCCAGCCGCTGCCCCGTACCCCGGGGATCAGCGTGAGATGCGGAACAGCGCGAAGGTCTCGGCGCCTGCGGCAACGCTGGCGGTGCTGCCGTCGGCGCTGAGCGTGATGTTGAAGCTGGCCAACGCACCGCCCTGGCTGTCGCGCAGCCCGGCGCAGCCATTGGTGTCCACGGTCACGGTCAGTACCTTGAACGCCCGCGTGCTGCTGTTGAACGCGTAGGTGCCGTACTCCACACCCGGCCCGCCACAGTTGCTCGCCTGGGTGTCGCCCTCCGGGTCGATCATTGCAAAGCGGCCATCGGCCCAGAACACGAAGGTCTGGGTCTTGATGACGCTTGCTGAGCCGAAGGCCCAGACGCCGACCAGACCGGTGTTGTCGTTGGGCGCTTTCGACAGCGGGAACGTGCCGACGCTGACACAACTGGCCGGCGCGTCGTCATAGACCAACTGGTCGCCGACCAACCGCACCCGGTCGCAGGCGGACGGGTGGGACAAGCCCCAGGTGCCGTTGGTGTCCAGCGCCGCCTTCGGTGAGGCTGCAAAACCACGCGTGTCGAAGGACGTGGCCAGTGCGGTGCCGTATTCCACGCCTGACATGCCGCCGCCCTCGGACGGCCCGATCTGCGCATTGAGGTAGGTGCCGTCGGCGCCAAAACGCTGGAAAACCAGGCCGGCGCCGTTGTCGTAGCTGCCGATCCAGACCTGGCTGCTCAGCAAGGCCCGCGACTGGTCCAGAAAATGGGCCGCGGCAGCGCTGCTGCTGGTGATGGGCCGGCTGATGCCGCCGGCCGTCTGTGCCGCGACCAGGCCGGTGTTGGCGGTGGACGCAAAGCCCGCGGGTGCGCTGGCCAGGTCGATGCCGGCGGTGACGGCTGCCGCCGCTGCGGCCGGGATGCTGATGCCGTTGGCGGCCACACCGTCGGTGTCGAGCGACTGCAACAGCACCAGCAAATTCTGCAGCTTGTTCGCACTGCCCCCGGCCAGCTCGATCGGCGTGACCAGCGCTGCAGCCGGTGCGGTGCCCAGCGTCAGCGCGCCGAGCTTGAAGCTGACGGTGTCCCCCGGGTTGTAGCTGTACTGGCCCAGTGCGTTGGTGGTGCCGGTCACACCACTCGAGGTGCTGAAGGCCACGCCTTGCACGGCCGCATCAGACAGCACGCCGATGCTGCTGCCGGTCTTGGACGGGGTCGCGACGCCGCCGGTTGCCGGGCTGTCCGACCCGCCGCCGCCACAAGCGGCGACTGCCGCCGACAGGGCCACGGTGGCCCACTTCATGCCCTGGATCCTGGAGTTCTTCATGGTTCGCTTTCGTTGGTTGGCTGACGGCGCTTGCGTTGCAAGTGCTCACGGAAATGGTAGAAAAACCGGTGCCCGTCGGGTATCGGCCAGATGGCCGACCCGTCGGGCCCGTTTTGTCCGCAGCCCTGGGGATGACGCGCTGGCTGGCGGTGTGGCCAAGCGGCGGCTGCCGCACCGCCAAGACCCTGATCGCACCCGATGAAGCCCGGCGCCCGTAAGCTGGCGCTCATGTTGAAATTTGTACTGCTGTTTTTACTTGCCGTGACACCCCCCATGAGCCAGGCCATCGAGGAACCCCCCTACGACGTTGTCCGGCAGATCGGCGAGCAGATCGAACTGCGCCGCTACCCGGCCTATGCCGTGGCCGAGGTGACGCTCGACACCAGCGCCGCTGACGCCGGCAGTGCGGCGTTTCCGCTCTTGGCCGGCTATATCTTCGGCAAGAACAAGGGCCAGCGAAAACTGGAGATGACCGCACCGGTGACCCAAAGCGCCGAGCCCGTGAAGCTGGCGATGACCGCCCCGGTGACGCAAGACGCCGTGGCCGGCGGCATGCGGGTGCAGTTTGTGCTGCCCAAGGAGGTGACGCTGGCAACCGCGCCCGAGCCGCTGGACCCGCGGGTGCGCCTGCGCGAAGAGCCGCCGGCGCAGCGCGCTGTCATCCGCTACACCGGCAGCTGGTCGCAGGCCAACTATGACGAGCACCTGGGCAAGCTGCAGGCGGCCCTGGCGGCCGCCGGGATTGCCACCCAGGGTGAGCCGGTGCTTGCGCGCTACAACGGCCCGATGACGCCGTGGTTCATGCGCCGCAACGAAATCTGGCTGGCGCTGCGGTGAAAGCCCTGGGCCGCCGGTCGGCCACCCTGGCCGCGTTGCTGTGGCTGGCCGGCGCCGCGCTGGCACAGCCGGCCGGCCAAGCCGACCGCTACAGCGCCGCGCCGGCCAGCAGCGACGGCGTTGGCAAGCGCTACATGGGGCGCGAGATCGCGACGGTGATGGGCTGGCAGGGTGCGGCCTGGCTGGAGCGCGAGGCGCGTGAACGCGAGGAGCGCACCGACCTGCTGCTGGCTGCGCTGGCCCTGCAGCCGGGGACGGTGGTGGCCGACATCGGCGCCGGCACCGGTTACCTGTCGCGGCGCATGGCGCCCGCCGTGATGCCGGGCGGCAAGGTCTGGGCGGTCGATGTCCAGCCCGAAATGGTAAGCCTGCTGCAGGCCGGCGCCCGGCGCAGCGGGCTGACGCAGATCGAAGCGCGGCTTGGTGCGGTTGACGACATCAGGCTGCCCGCGGGCACAGTGGACATCGCGATCATGGTCGACGTCTACCACGAACTGGCCTTTCCGCACGAGGTGATGACCAGCGTGATGAAGTCACTCAAGCCACGCGGCCGCATCGTGTTCGTCGAGTACAAGGCCGAGGATCCGCGGGTGCCGATCAAGCCGCTGCACAAGATGAGCGAGGCGCAGATCAAGCGCGAGGCCGCCGTGTTTGCGCTGGACTGGGAGCGCACCGTCAGCACGCTGCCCTGGCAGCATGTGGTGGTGTTCCGCAAGCGGGACTGAGCCCGGGTCCTGGGTTGTCAGCGGCCTTCGTGGGGTGCGCAACTGCCGGTCAGCGGGCCGGCTTCGGTGTCGGCGCCCAGCACCGCGGCGCACACCCGGCCGCGGCCGCTGTGCTTGGCGCGGTAGAGCTGCACATCGGCCAGCGCCAGCAGCGCAGCGGGGTTGGCGTCGCGCCCGGGCTGGCCCAGGGCCAGGCCGATGCTGAGGGTGACGACCGGGGCGGTGTCAGATTCGGCGTGCACAAGCTGCAGCTTGCGCACCGCCTGCTCGATGCGCTCTGCAACGCGCAGTGCGCCCTCGAAATTGGTCGTCGGCACGATGCAGGCAAACTCTTCGCCGCCGTAGCGCGCCACCAGGTCGCCCGGCCGCAGCAGGCAGGCCTTGATGGCGCCGGCCACCTGGCGCAACGCGTCGTCGCCCTGCTGGTGGCCGTAGAGGTCGTTGTAGCGCTTGAAGTGGTCTATATCGAGCATCAGCAAGCCCAGCGATGACGCCGTGCGTGACGCGCGGCGCCACTCGGTGGCCAGCTGTTCGTCAAAGCAGCGCCGGTTGAAGACGCCCGTCAGGCCATCGATGAAGACCATCTGGCGCAGCAGATCGGACTGGTGCTTGAGCGTGAGATGGGTTTTGACGCGCGCCCGCACCGTGGCCGGGTTGACCGGCTTGGCGATGAAGTCGACGGCGCCGACTTCGAAGCCATGCGTTTCTTCGGCGGCATCGTTGTGCGCGGTAACGAAGATCACCGGGATATTGCAGGTGACGGCCTCGTTCTTGAGGCGGCGGCAGACTTCGTGGCCGTCCATATCGGGCATCACCACGTCGAGCAGCACCAGGTCGGGCGGGTCGGCGCGGCACAGTTCAAGCGCCTTGGCGCCGCTGGTGGCCATCAGCACGCGGTAGTCGGGCGAGAAGATGCGGTAGAGCGCCTGGATGTTGATCGGCTGGTCGTCAACCAGCAGCAGGCAGGGGCGCAGCTCGGGCGCAGTGGGGTCGCTGACCAGGACAGACGCGATCGGGTCTGGGGGTGCGGTCATCGTTCGACCTCCTCGGTCAAGGCCTGGCACTGCGCCAGCGCACGCTCGAAGTCGAGCGCTGCCATGGCGTCGTCCAGCGGTTGCAGAGCGGTTTGCAGTGTCGCGGCATGGGTTTGCTGCAGCTGCTCGAAGACGTCGACAGCACGCATGTCGGCGTTGCGCAGCAAGACCATCAACTCACGCAGGGCATCGTACAGGTCTTCGGCGTTGCCCTGGCCGATGACCTTGCGGTTGTCGCTGCCGTCACCGCGGCCGTTGTCGCTGGCGTGACCGGTACCGGCCTCGGCCGCGGGCTTAGGCGCCGGGTTTGCCCGTTGCAAGGCGCCGGAGAGTTGCGCAATGGCTTGCAGCGCCGCCGGCACCGCGGTCTGCAGGGCGTCGCTCAGCGCGGCATGCTGGCCCGGTGCCTCGGTGCCTTGCAGTGCCTTCTCGGCAGCGCTCGCCACCTCGGCCAGCGGCTTCAGGCCGAGCGTGGCGGCCAGGCCCTTGTGGGTGTGCATCAGGTGGCTGGCCTGGACGCGCTGGCCGCACTGCAGCAGGGTCTCCAGCTGCGCGGGCAGATCCGTCAGGTCCTTGGCAAAAGAGCCCAGCAAGCGTTGGTACACGCCCATGTTGCCGCCCAGGCGCGCCAGTGCTGCGTCCAGGTCGATACCGCTGTGCGCGGCCTGGGCCAGCAGCGCTTGCGGCAGGCCACTGACAGCCCGGGTCTCGGCCGCGTCGGGCGCGCTGCTGTGGCCGGTGCAGCGCAGCAGCAGGCTCACCAGATTGTCCAGGTCGAACGGCTTGCCAACGTGGTCGTTCATGCCGGCAGCCAGACAGGCCTCGCGGTCGGATGCCATGGCGTTGGCGGTCATGGCGATGATCGGCAGCGTGGCCAGGCCGAGGCGGTGGCGGATCTCTGCCGCCGCGGTGTAGCCGTCCATCACCGGCATCTGCAGGTCCATCAGCACGGCGTCGAAGGGCGGTGTGGCCGTGGCCACCGCTGCCACGCCGAGCTCACCGTTGCCGGCCAGTGTGACGGTGGCGCCTTCGTCTTCAAGCAGTTCCTGGGCCACCTGCTGGTTGTTCAGGTTGTCTTCGACCACCAACAACCGCATGCCACCGAGCCGCTTGACGCGGGCCAGCGCGGGTCGGCCGAGGGCCGCGGGATGGGCCAACGCGATGCGGGCGTCGGCCACAGCGTCGAACAGCATCGACGCCGTTACCGGCTTGATCAGGAAGCCGTTCAACAGCGCTTGCTCTTGCGGGCTGCGCTGGGCCAGCATCTCGCGGCCGTGGGCGGTGACCATGACGAGCAGCGAGGTTTCGCCAACGCCCGGGACTTGACGCAGTCGCAGGCTGGTTTCCCAGCCGTCCAGGTCGGGCATCTGCCAGTCGATCAGCACAACCTGGTAGGCGCCGCCAGCGGCAGCGCGGGCTTCGGCCAGGGCGATGGCCTCGGCGCCGCTGGCCGCCACATCGGCTTGCCAGCCGAGCGAGCCCACCATGCTGGCCAGCAGTTCTCGCGCGCTCGGGTTGTCGTCCACGATCAGGGCTTGCAGCGCGCCCATGCCGGGCGCTGACGGGGCCGGCGGTGCGTCAGCCGCCACCTCGACCCGCGGCAGGCGCAGCTGGAAGTGGAAGTTGCTGCCCTGGCCCAGCACGCTGTCCACGCGCAGTTCGCCGCCCATCAGGCCCACCAGGCGCTGGCAGATGGCCAGTCCCAGGCCGGTGCCGCCGAAGCGGCGGGTGGTCGAGGCCTCGGCCTGCGAGAAGCCGCTGAAGATATGGGCCTGATTTTCGGGGGCGATGCCGATGCCGCTGTCGCACACGGCCACCTCACACAGCACATCGTGATCGGTGAGTTCAAGCGCGCGCAGCCGCAGCACCACCTGGCCAACGTTGGTGAACTTGATGGCGTTGCCGCCCAGGTTGGTGAGCACCTGCTGCAAACGCATGTCGTCGCCCAGCAGGCCTTGCGGCAGGGCGGGGTCGATGTCGTAGAGCACCTCGATGTCCTTGGTGCCCACGTTGGCCGACAGGATCACCGACAGATCCCGCAGCAGGCGGTCCAGGCGGAACGGCCGCGGGTCGAGCGTCATCTTGCCGGCTTCGGCTTTGGAGAAGTCGAGGATGTCGTTGAGCAGCCCCAGCAGCGCGCGCGCCGCGCCCTCGGTCTTGGTGGCGTAGTCCAGCTGGCGCCCGTCAAGCGCGGTGTTCTGCAGCAGCTTCAACATGCCCAGGATGGCGTTCATCGGGGTGCGAATCTCGTGGCTCATGTTGGCCAGAAACTGGCTCTTCGAGCGCGAGGCGGCTTCAGCCGCTTCGGTGGCCTTGACGTAGTCCGTGATGTCGACGCGGTAGCCCACGGTGTGGCCATCGGGCATGCGGCGTTCGATGATGCGCAGGGTGCGGCCGTCGGCCAGCGGCTGGATCAGGCGTGAAGCGTCCTGCCGGTGGATCGCCATGCGCTCATCCATCCACGCATCGACGCGGCCCACGGCCTCGGGGTATTGGCCGCGTTCGGCGCCGGTGCGCACGATGTGCTCGAAGCCGTTGCCAGGCAACATCTCGTCGGCGCACAGCGGATAGAGGTCTTTGTAGCGCTGGTTGCACAGCACCAGCCGATCGTCTGCATCAAACAGTGCGAAGGCATCGTCCAGCGCGTCGATCGAGCGGCGCAGCACCTCTTGCGCGCGGACGGCTTCGGTCTCGGCTTTCTTGCGGGCCGAGATGTCGGCGTAGGTGGTGACGAAGCCGCCGCCGGGCATGGCCGTGCCGCGCACTTCCAGCGCGATGCCGTTGGGCCGTGCGCGCTCAAAATGGTGTGGCGTTGGCGCGCGCGCGCGCTCGATGATCGGCAGCACGATGGCGTCCACGTCGCCGGGGCCGTATTCGCCGCGCTCGGCATTGAAACGGATGATCTGCTCGAAGCGCGTTGAGCCGTTGGCGAACAGGCGGTCGGGCAAATCCAGCAGGCGGCGGAATTCTCGGTTGTGTGCCACCAGCGCCAACTCGGCATCAAACACGCTCAGGCCGCAAGGCAGGTTCTCGATCACCCCGGTCAACAGGTCGTTGGCGCGCTGCAACTGCGCTGCCTGGCGCTGGCGCTCGCTGATGTCGGTGCGGATCGAGATGTACTTCTCGACCCGGCCGTCGGCGTCAACGAAGGGCGCGATCATGCTGTCGACCCAGTACAGGTCACCGTTTTTGCTGCGGTTGCAGATGTCGCCGCGCCAGGGTGAGCCGCAGGCGATGGTGCGCCACATCTCGGCCCAGAAAGCCGCCGGCTGCACCCCGGAGTTGATGATGCGGTGGTTCTGCCCCAGCAACTCGTCGCGGGCATAGCCGCTGATGGCGCAGAAGGCATCGTTGACTTCGATGATGGTGCCCGCGCGATCGGCGACCGAGACGATGGTGTGACCGTGCAGGGCGCGCAGCAGCGCCTCGGTCTCGCGCTGCGCAGCCAGCAGCTGGAGCAGCGCGCTTTTTTTCTCGGTGATGTCGGTGGCCACTTCCATGAAGCCGACCAGCACCCCTTTGTCGTCGCGCGTGGGCTGGATGTCGGTGTCGACCCAGCAGTCGCGCCCGTCCTTGGTGCGGTTGAGCACTTCGATGCGGCAAGACACGCCGGCCGCTGCGGCGTCAAGCAAGGCCTTGATCGTGGCCGGATCGGCTTTCGGATTGCCCAGCAGCTCGCCCGGTGTGCGTCCCTGGGCGTCGGCCAGCGTGTGGCCGGTGAGGCGCGTAAAGCCTTCGTTGACCCAGGTGATTTTCAGTGCCGCGTCGGTGATGAGGACAGCGTTGGAGGTGTGTCGCACCACGCGCGCCATGCGGTCAAGGTCGGCCGTCATGCGTTGCGCCCGGTTTTGTGCGCGGATCCGGCCCACCGCCAGCAGCCACACGGCCAGCGCCATCAACCCGCTGGCCAGCGCGCCACCGATGGCGATGGCGGCGAGGCTGGACCGATCGATCGAGGCCTCGAAGGCCGGTGTTGTGTTCACCCGCAAGGCCAGCGTGCGGCCGCCCACGCTGAGCTTGCGCGAGGTCTCGAACAGGCGGCGCTCCGGCTCGGCGGGGGTCAGGGTGCCCGTTGCGGTAGCGGGACGCGAGTTGAAGACCGGCGCGCTGGCCTGCGTCGGGTCGAGGTCGAGGATCTCGAAGTCGAGCATGTGGTCGGCAGACTCGGCCACACCCTTCAACAGCTCGGCGGCCACGATGGGCGCGTAGACCAGGCCAACCAGTGCGGCAAGTCGCTGCTGCGGCGTGCTCGGGTCGGTGCCGCGGCGGAACAGGGGCACGAGGTAGAGAAACCCAGGGCCCTGCTTGCCGTCTTGCACCAAGGTGATCTTGCCCGTCAGCGCAGGCTGGCCCGTGCTGACGGCACGCACCACGGCTTCACGGCGCACGGCTTCCTGGCCGACATCAAAACCCCAGGCGGCCCGGTTGTTGGCCATGGGCTCGATGTGTTTGATGACGTACAGGTCTGGCGCTTGGCCGTTGCTGCGCACGGTGAAGTCGGGTGCGCCGAGCGCGCGCGTTTGCGCCGTGAAGGGTTCGAGCTCGCTGCGCAACACGCGCTGGATGAAGCCGAATCCGCGGATGCCGGGAAATTCGGCGGGCAGGTTGCGTGACTCCACATAGTCGCGAAACGACGACGCATCGATGCCTGCGCCCGCAGCGTACATGGCGCGCACACCGTTCAGGCCGTAGACGGGCTGCGCGAAGCGGCGCTTGATCTCGTTTTCAACGCGCTCGGCGCCGCGCTCAAAATTGGCGTGGGCCAGGTGATCCAGCGCACGCTGCTGCCAGACCACGGCGCCGGCGGTGACCGCCAGGCCCAACAGCTGCGCGGCGGCTGTCATCGTCACTGCCGTGCGCACACCGCCGCGGGTGTTGTGGTGGGTCTGGCGTGCCGCAGGCGACGGCGGGTGTCTGGCGGCGGCCATGCAGCGCCAGTACACCGTGGGGCCTGCCAGCAGTGCCAGCAGGCCGGTACCCACCAGTGTGCTGCGCAACCCGGCATCCCCCAGCCCGAGCAGCGGCAGGCCCAGCGTGACGGCCACCTGGGCCAGCGCCACGATGACGACAACCTCAGCGAGCAGACGGATCGGATTGAAGTGGGATTGCATGTCGCCTGCCGATGTGAACCCGATGCCCCGCAGTGGCAAGCGCAGCGCCCGGCCCTGCGCGGCGCGGGTTGGTGCCGGGTTGGTAGAGGTGGCGAGTATGGAAGCCGCGCACAGCGCTTGAACCGTTGATCTGGCCCGGGATGGCCCTGGATCTTTGCGGCTGGCGTGCGCGGAATCCGCCTGGGGCCTGAACAACCGGTGACTGCGGGCGATTGGGGTGGCGCCATCGCGCTTTATGCCGTTTTGCGCTGTACCCGCACCGACAATACCGGCGCTGGCGCCCACCTGACGCCCGCCCTGCAACGCCGCT
The DNA here is from genome assembly GCA_046597355.1 of Aquabacterium sp. GTDB lineage: Bacteria > Pseudomonadota > Gammaproteobacteria > Burkholderiales > Burkholderiaceae_C > Pseudaquabacterium. Next base: position 2,136 of record JBKJKU010000033.1, on the reverse strand, counting down.
GCACAGCCGCCGACAACCTGCCACCACCCAGACACCACCGTGACCCCTGCCGACCCCAGACCCGAGCATGAACAGCGCGGCATCCAGAGCATCGAGGTCGGTGGCCAGTTGCTGCGGGCGCTGGCCCACCACGGTCGGGCGATGGCGCTGAAGGACCTGGCCGCCGCCGCCGGCATGGCCGCAGCCAAGGCGCACCCCTACCTGGTCAGCTTTGGCAAGGTCGGCCTGGTCGAGCAGGACCGCGCCAGCGGCCGTTACGGCCTGGGGCCGTTGGCCCTGCAACTGGGCCTGATGAGCCTGCAGCAGGCCGACCCGGTGCGCCTGGCCACACCGGCCATCGAGGACCTGGCGCAGCAGACCGGTCACACCGTGGCGATGGCGGTCTGGGGCAGCCACGGCCCGACCATCGTGCGGCTGGCCGAGTCACCGGCGGCGGTGCACGTCAACATGCGCCACGGCACGGTGTTTTCAATCGCCGGCACCGCGTCGGGCCAGCTCTATGCGGCGTTTCTGCCCGAAGCCGAGGTGAGGCCGCTGTACGAGGCCGAGCGGCGCGGCACCGAGCGCAGCAGCACCCCGAACAGCCGCAGCGCCGCTGCCGCCAAAGCGTTGCCGACCTGGGCCCAGTTTGCAAAAACCACGCTGGCCGAGGTGCGGGCGCAGGGCCTGGGCCGGTCTGACGGCGCGGTGGTGGCGGGTGTCAGCGCACTGTCGGCGCCGGTGTTCGACCACCGCGGCGACGTGGTGCTGGCGCTGACCGTGATCGGCCCGTCGGCGGCGCTGGACAGCCGCTGGGACGGCCCATTGGCCGGCCTGATGCGCCAGGCCGCAGCGGCGCTGTCAGCCCGGTTGGGGCACCGGCCCGCGCCCTGACGCCCGTGGTGGTGACGTGCGACCATACCGGTACACCCCAGTACCCAGCACGGAGCTTGCCCGATGTCCAAACCCTATGACCTGGTTGTTTTTGGCGCCACCGGCTTCACCGGCCGGCTGGTGGCCGAGTACCTGCACACCACCTACGGCGCAGGCGGTGCCCTGCGCTGGGCGATGGCCGGCCGCAGCCTGGACAAACTGGCGCAGGTGCGCAGCCTGATCGGCGCGCCGGCCACGCTGCCGCTGCTGCAGGCCGATGCCGCCGACCCCGCCGCGCTGGCCGCTCTGGTCGGCCAGACCCGGGCGGTGATCACCACCGTCGGGCCTTACCAGCGCTACGGCGAGGCGCTGGTCACCGCCTGCGCCGCGGCCGGTTGCGACTATGTGGACCTGTGCGGCGAGCCGGCCTGGATGGCCGGGATGATCCCCAAACTGGCCGCACCGGCCCTGGCCAGCGGCGCGCGCATCGTGTTTTCCTGCGGCTTCGACTCGATCCCGTTCGATCTGGGCGTGGTCTACCTGCAGGCCGAGGCGGTGGAGCGTCTGGGCGCGCCTCTGGTGCAGGTGCGCGGCCGGGTCAAGACAATGCGGGGCGGCATGTCGGGCGGCACCCTGGCCAGCGCGTTGGCCACCTTCGAGCAGATGGGCCGCGACCCGGCCACCGCAGCGCTAATGGCCGACCCGTTTGCGCTGACGCCCGGGTTTCGCGGCCCGGCCCAGCCGGATGGCGATGTGGCCGCCCTTGACGAGCCCAGCCACAGCTGGGCCGGGCCGTTTGTGATGGCCACCATCAACACCAAGAACGTGCACCGCACCAACGCGCTGCGTGGCCACCCCTGGGGCACCGGCTTTTTGTACGATGAAAAGCTGATGACCGGCCGCGGCGTCAAAGGCGAATGGGCGGCCCGGTTGCTGGCCGGTGGCGCCCGCATTCAAAACGCCTTGCTGGGATTTGCCCCCACCCGCACGCTGCTCGGCCGGTTTGCACTGCCCCAGCCGGGCGACGGCCCCGGACCGGCAGCCCGCGCCAGCGGCCACTACGACCTGCGTTTTGATGGCCAGACCGCCGACGGCCGCCGGCTGGCAGCCCGGGTTACCGGCGACCGCGACCCGGGCTACGGGTCAACCAGCAAGATGATCAGTGAGGCCGCGCTGTGCCTGTTGCAAGACGTGGACCGCAGCGCCACACCCGGCGGCGTCTGGACCGCCGGGTCGGCCATGGGCCTGGCCCTGGTGCGCCGGCTGCAGGCCCACGCCGGGTTG
>JBKJKU010000371.1:0-17668 GCA_046597355.1 Aquabacterium sp. | reverse complement strand
AGTAAGGCCAGGTCATGGGGCGGTTTTCCTCGACTGGCGGCTCGGGCATCAATTCAAACTGCGTGACGCTGGCCGCGCCGTGGCGGTTGCTGGTTCCCACGCAGTCGCTGCCGGTGTCGCCGCCGCCAATCACGATGACATGCTTGCCAGAAGCAGACAGCTGGTTTTTCACCTTGTCGCCGGCATTGACCTTGTTTTGCTGCGGCAGGAATTCCATCGCGAAATGCACGCCGTCCAACGCGCGACCGGGCACGGGCAGGTCACGGGATTGCTCGGCGCCGCCGGTCAGGATCACGGCATCGAAATCTTTCTGGAGTTGCTCCGGGCTGATCGTCTCCTTGGCCCAGTTCGTCACCTTCGAGCCCTTGGGCAGGCTGCCGACCATGACGCCCGCACGAAATATCACGCCTTCGGCCTGCAGCTGCTCGACGCGGCGGTCGATGTGGATCTTTTCCATCTTGAAGTCGGGAATGCCGTAGCGCAGCAGGCCGCCGATTCGGTCGTTCTTCTCGAACAGCGTCACGTCGTGGCCCCCGCGCGCCAGCTGCTGCGCAGCCGCCATGCCGGCCGGGCCGGAGCCGACCACGGCGACTTGTCTGCCGGTCTTGTGACGGGCCGGCTGCGGCTTGACCCAGCCCTCTGACCAGGCGCGGTCGATGATGGCATGCTCGATGGACTTGATGCCGACCGGGTCGTCGTTGACGTTCAGCACGCAGGCCGCCTCGCAGGGCGCGGGGCAGATGCGGCCGGTGAACTCGGGGAAGTTGTTGGTGCTGTGCAGCGTGTCGATGGCGTTTTTCCAGTCCTGGCGAAACACCATGTCGTTGAAGTCAGGAATGATGTTGTTGACCGGGCAGCCGCTGTTGCAAAACGGCGTGCCGCAGTCCATGCAGCGCGCTGCCTGCACGCTGGCCTGCTGGTCGTCCAGGCCGATGACGAATTCCTTGTAGTTCTTCAGGCGCTCGGCGACGGGCTTGTAGCCCTCCTCGACGCGCTCGTAGTCCATGAAGCCGGTGATTTTTCCCATGATAAGGTCCTGTGCGATATTTTTAAGCGTTTTATGCAGCCAGCCCACGTATATCGGTCGCAAGCAGCTATAAAAACAATAGCGATTAATGAGCTGTTCGGCGTCCGCTGCCTTACTTGGCGGCCACGGCTTCCTGGTTGGTGGCCACTTGCGAGCGCGTGGTTTCCGTTGCTGCGTCCAGCCGGCGCTCCTTGCGCTCAATCAGGGCCCGCTTGTACTCATTGGGGAAGACTTTCACAAACTTCAGGCGTGACTCGGGCCAGTGGTCGAGCAGCTCCCGGGCGCGCTTGCTGCCGGTCCAGCGGTTGTGCTCCTGCAGCAGGCGCTTGAGCAGCTCCTCGTCACTTTCCCCGCCATGCCAGTCCGACTTGTCGTGGGTGTGCTGCTCGGCCGTGCTCACCACCCGGTCCATGGACACCATGGAGGTGTTGCAGCGCGTCGCGAACTTGCCGTCTTCGTCGTAGACATAGGCCACGCCGCCGCTCATGCCGGCGGCAAAGTTGCGCCCGGTCTTGCCCAGCACCACGGCCGTGCCGCCGGTCATGTACTCGCAGCCGTGGTCGCCGCAGCCCTCGACCACCGCGGTGGCGCCCGACAACCGCACGGCAAAGCGCTCACCTGCCACGCCGCGGAAAAACGCCTCGCCGCTGGTCGCGCCGTACAGCGCGGTGTTGCCGATGATGATGTTCTTGGTGTCGTCGCCGCGGAAATCGATGCTGGGCCGCACCACCACCCGGCCGCCCGACAAGCCCTTGCCGGCGTAGTCGTTGGCGACGCCAATCAGGTACTGGGTGATGCCCTTGGCCAGGAAGGCGGCAAAGCTCTGGCCGCCGGTGCCCTCCATCTGCATGAAGATGGTGTGGTCGGGCAGGCCCTCGGGCCGGTGGCGGATCAACTCACCCGACAACATTGCGCCCACGCTGCGGTTGAGGTTGCGTGTCTCCTCCATGAACTGCACCTTCTCGCCGCGCAAGATCGCGGGCTGGCACTTCTCGATCAGCTTGACGTCGAGCGCCCGGTCCAGGCCATGGTCCTGGTTTTCGACGTGGAAGCGCGGCACCTCGGCCGGCGCGTCGGGCTGGTGGAAGACGCGGCTGAAATCCAGCCCCTTGGCCTTCCAGTGCGCAATGCCCTTTTTGGTGTCCAGCAGGTCGGCGCGGCCGATCAAGTCGTTGAAGTTGCGCACACCCAGCTGCGCCATGATCTGGCGTGCTTCTTCGGCCACAAAGAAGAAGTAGTTGACGACATGCTCCGGCTTGCCGGCAAACTTGGCACGCAGCAGCGGGTCTTGGGTGGCCACGCCCACCGGGCAGGTGTTCAAGTGGCATTTGCGCATCATGATGCAGCCCTCGACCACCAGCGGCGCGGTGGCAAAGCCAAACTCGTCGGCGCCCAGCAGCGCGCCGATCACCACATCACGGCCGGTCTTCATCTGGCCGTCGGCCTGCACACGTACCCGACCGCGTAAACGATTGAGCACCAGGGTTTGCTGGGTCTCGGCCAAGCCCAGCTCCCAGGGCGTGCCGCAGTGCTTGATGCTGCTCCAGGGTGAGGCGCCGGTGCCGCCGTCATGCCCGGCGATCACGATGTGGTCGGCCTTGCACTTGGTCACGCCGGCGGCGATGGTGCCCACGCCCACTTCACTGACGAGCTTGACGCTGATGCTGGCCCGTGGGTTGGCGTTTTTCAGGGCGTGGATCAGCTGGGCCAGGTCTTCGATCGAGTAGATGACGTGGTGCGATGGCGGTGTGGTCAGGCCCACACCGGGCACGCTGTACCGCAGCATGCCGATGTACTCGCTGACCTTGCCACCGGGTAGCTGGCCGCCCTCGCCCGGCTTGGCGCCCTGGGCCATCTTGATCTGGATCTGGTCGGCGCTGACCAGGTACTCGGTCGTGACGCCAAACCGGCCGGACGCCACCTGCTTGATCTTGCTGCGCAGGCTGTCGCCGTCTTTGAGCACATAGTCGGCGGCAATCACCTTGGCACCGACCACGTCCGACACCTTGGTGCCGGCAGTGATCTTGATGCCCTTCAACTCGTTGCGGTAGCGCGCTGGGTCTTCGCCGCCCTCGCCGGTGTTGCTCTTGCCACCGATGCGGTTCATCGCAATGGCCAGCGTCGAGTGCGCCTCGGTGCTGATCGAGCCCAGCGACATCGCGCCGGTGGCAAAACGCTTGACGATCTCGGCAGCGCTTTCCACCTCTTCGAGCGGGATCGCCTTGCTCGGGTCGAGCTTGAACTCGAACAGCCCGCGCAGCGTGACGTGGCGCTTGCTTTGGTCGTTGATGAGCTGGGCGTACTCTTTGTAGGTGTCGAATTTGTTGGCGCGGGTGGCGTGCTGCAGCTTGGCAATCGCGTCGGGCGTCCACATGTGTTCTTCGCCACGGACCCGCCAGGCGTACTCACCGCCGGCGTCCAGCATCGTGGCCAACACCGGGTCGGTGCCAAAGGCGGCGCGGTGGGTGCGCAGGGCTTCTTCAGCCACCTCGAACACGCCAATGCCGCCGACCTGGCTGGCCGTGCCGCGGAAGTACTTCTGCACAAAGCTCTTTTCCAGCCCGATAGCCTCGAACAGCTGCGAGCCGCAGTAGCTCATGTAGGTGCTCACGCCCATCTTGGACATGATCTTGGACAGCCCCTTGCCGATGGCCTTGACGTAGTTGTAGATCGCCTTCTCGGCCGACAAATCGCCCGGCAGCTCGGCATGCAGCGCGGCCAGTGTTTCCATCGCCAAATACGGGTGCACCGCCTCGGCGCCATAGCCCGCCAGCACCGCAAAGTGATGCACCTCACGGGCCGAGCCGGTCTCGACCACCAGGCCGGCCGTGGTGCGCTTGCCTTCGCGCACCAAGTGGTGGTGGATGGCTGATAGCGCCAGCAGTGCGGGGATCGCCACCTGGTCGCGGCCCATTGCCCGGTCGGTGATGATCAGGATGTTGTGGCCGTTGCCGATAGCGTCCAGCGCCTCGGCGCAGAGCGACGCCAGCTTGGCCTCCACCCCCTCGCGGCCCCAGGCCAGCGGGTAGGTGATGTCGAGTTCGTAGCTCTTGAACTTGCCGCCGGTGTGGGCCTCGATGCCGCGCAGCCGCGCCATGTCCTGGAAGTCCAGCACCGGCTGGCCCACTTCCAGGCGCATCGGCGGGTTCACCGCGTTGATGTCAAGCAGGTTGGGCTTGGGGCCGATGAAGCTGTTCAGGCTCATCACGATGGCCTCGCGGATCGGGTCGATCGGCGGGTTGGTGACCTGGGCAAACAGCTGCTTGAAGTAGTTGTACAGCGGCTTGTTCTTGTCCGACAGCACCGCCAGCGGCGAGTCGTTGCCCATCGAGCCGATGGCCTCCTCACCGGCCACGGCCATTGGCGCCAGCAGGAACTTGATGTCCTCTTGCGTCGTGCCAAAAGCCTGCTGCCGGTCGAGCAGCGATTCGACAAATCCGGCGGCGCTGACCGCGCCGGCCGCGGCTGCCGGGATCGAATCGAGCCGGATCCGCACGTTCTCGATCCACTGCCGGTACGGCTTGGCCGAGGCGAACTGGTTCTTCAGTTCCTCGTCGTCGACGATGCGCCCCTCCCCCAGATCGATCAGGAACATCTTGCCCGGCTGCAGCCGCCACTTCTTGACGATCTTGCGCTCCGGGAAGGGCAACACACCCGACTCGGACGCCATCACCACCAGGTCGTCATCGGTCACGATGTAGCGTGCCGGGCGCAGGCCATTCCGGTCCAGCGTCGCGCCGATCTGCTTGCCATCGGTAAAGACCATCGCGGCCGGGCCGTCCCAGGGCTCGAGCATGGCGGCGTGGTATTCGTAGAACGCGCGGCGCCGCACGTCCATCATCTCGTGCTGCTCCCAGGCCTCGGGGATCATCATCATCGCCGCGTGCGCCAGCGGGTAGCCGCTCATGGTCAGCAGCTCCAGCGCGTTGTCGAACGTGGCGGTGTCGGACTGGCCCTCGAAGCTGATCGGGTAGAGCTTTTTCAGATCATCCCCCAGCACCGGCGACTTCATCACGCCCTCGCGCGCCCGCATCCAGTTGAAGTTGCCCTTGACGGTGTTGATCTCGCCGTTGTGCGCCACCATCCGGTAGGGGTGGGCCAACGGCCACTCGGGGAAGGTGTTGGTCGAGAAGCGCTGGTGCACCAGCGCCAGCGCGGACACCACCCGCGGGTCGGCCAGGTCCAGGTAGTACTGGCCCACCTGGTCGGCCAGCAGCAGGCCCTTGTAGATGATGGTGCGGCAGCTCATGCTGGGCACGTAGTACTCGCGGCTGTGTGTGAGCTGCAGCTTTTGGATCGCCGCGCTGGCGGTCTTGCGGATGACGTAGAGCTTGCGCTCCAGCGCGTCGGGCACGATCACGTCGGCACCGCGGCCGACAAAGATCTGGCGGATCACCGGCTCTTTTTCGCGCACGGCCGGGCTCATCGGCATGTCGCGGTTGACCGGCACGTCGCGCCAGCCCAGCAGCACCTGGCCCTCGGCCTTGACGGCACGCACCATCTCATGCTCGCAAGCCAGGCGTGACGCCTGCTCCTTGGGCAGAAAGATCATGCCCACGCCGTATTCACCGGGCGGCGGCAGCGTCACGCCCTGGGCCGCCATCTCGCTGCGGTAGAACTCGTCAGGCAGTTGGATCAGGATGCCGGCACCGTCGCCCATCAACTTGTCGGCGCCCACCGCGCCCCGGTGGTCCAGGTTCTCCAGGATCTTCAAGCCTTGCTCGACGATGGAGTGACTGCGCTGGCCCTTGATGTGGGCCACAAAGCCGACGCCGCAGGCGTCTTTCTCGTTCGCCGGGTCGTACAGGCCGTGCTGGGCCAGGGCCTGGATTTCAGCGTCTGTCGCGGGAGCGGCCGTGAGGGTGGGCTGGGTGGTCATGGCGGACGCCTTCCTGTTTCGAGGGAGTTGGAATTTACTGCACTGCAGCATCCGCTTCAAGCGGAATTAAATAGGGTCAGACTTATTTATAAAAGCCTAACCGCTCTGGTCCGACAATAAATAGGGACAGATCATTTGGACTGATGCCACTGCGGTACGAGCAAATCTTGCGCCCGGTGTTGCGCGCCGTGCAGGCCCCTTTGGCGGTGGCGCCGGCCGTCACGCCCCGGATTTGGGCGGGCGGCCGAGCGGACGGGCCTGCAGCGGGCGGGCGGTCCGGCTGGCCAGCCCGCGGATGAATACGGCGTCACCCACGGCCCAGCCCTTGCGCGCGGCATCGGCCAGCGCAGCGGCGCGGGCCGCGCCCAGCCCGTCATCCAACAGGCGGCGGTAAGCCGCCTCTCGCTCGAACGGCGTGTTGCCCAGGGGCCACCAGGCGCTGCCCTCGGTGATCAGCGGATCGCGCACCTGGCCAAGATGGTGGCGGGCGCTGGACCAGGGGTGGTCAGCCGCCAGCGGGGCGCCGACGCTGCGCACGGCATGGTGGTCAATGAACAGCATGGCCTCCAGCAAGCAGGCGCCAGGCTGCACCACCGTGGCGCGGTAGCGCCCGTCCCACAGCGTGCCGTGACGGCCATGGCGGCGGTTGAAGCCCGCGCCATAGCGCCGGCCCAGCCCCTGCATCAGCGCCCCCAGGCCGCCGGCGGTGGCGGGGGTCAGCAGCAGGTGCACATGGTCCGCCAGCAGCACATAGGCGTGCACGGCCACCTGCTGCTGCAGCGCAGCCTCACGCAGCGCGGCCAGAAACTGGCGGCGGTCGTCGTCATCGATGAACACCGGCTGCGCGCTGTGGCCGTACAACGAAACCAGGTGGGCATGGCCGGCCAGGGCCAGGCGGGGCAGGCGGGCCATGGCTCAGCAGGCCATCTTTTGACGGGCGATCTTGACCGGTCGACCGGTCAGGCGGCCCGGTCGGCGGCGCCGGGCGCACCACGCACGCCCGCCGGTCCGGTGTCCAGCGCGGCGAAGACATCCACCCCGGTGAGCCGGCGGTGCTCGCGCGCGGCAAACCGGTCGGTCATGCCGGCCACGTAATCGGCCACAGCGCGGTGGCGGTCGGGCATCACGGCGTGCTCGGCCGGCATCTCGTCGGGTGCGGCCAGGTAGGCGGCAAACAACTGTTGCACCACCTCACGCGCCACCTCGGTGGTGCGCATCACCTGGGGGTGGCGGTAGAGCGAGGCAAACAACACCCGTTTCAGCGCCACGGCGTCGGTCTGTACCTCGGCGGAGAACCGCAGCAGCCGGGGCATCGCACGGGCCTCGTCCGCGTCGGCCGGCCGGGCCAGCGCCAGCGCTGCGCCGGTGCTGTCGATCACGTCATGCACCTGGGCCGACAGCATGCGGCGGAGGGTCTCGAACAACAGCCGCCGGCCGGGCAACGCCGCCAGCTGCGGGTGGTCCGCCAGGGCCTGCTCCCGGTGCTGCCAGACCCCCGGCAACCCGGCGAGCTGCTCAAACTGCAGCAGACCCGCGCGCACACCATCGTCGATGTCGTGGGCGTTGTAGGCGATCTGGTCGGCCAGGTCGGTGAGCTGGGCCTCCAGGCTGGGCTGGCCGCCGGTCAAAAAGCGTTGCGCCACCCCGCCGGGCTCATCGGCCTGCAGCGCCAGCGCATCACGCCGGCTACAGTGCTTCAAGATGCCCTCGCGGGTCTCGAAGCTGAGGTTCAGGCCGTCAAAGTCGGGGTAGCGCGCCTCCAGCCGGTCCACAACCTGCAGAGCCTGCGGGTGGTGGACCTGCAGAGCCTCCAGCCGGTCCACCACCCGCAGGCTCTGCAGGTTGTGCTCGAAGCCGCCGTGCTCGCGCATGCAGTCGTGCAGCGCGTCTTGCCCGGCGTGGCCAAACGGCGTGTGGCCCAGGTCGTGGGCCAGCGCAATGGCCTCGACCAGGTCCTCGTCCAGGCCCAGGCCGCGGGCAATCGAGCGGCCCAGCTGTGCCACCTCCAGCGAGTGCGTCAGCCGGGTGCGGAACAAATCACCCTCGTGGTTGATGAAGACCTGGGTCTTGTAGACCAACCGCCGAAAGGCGGTGCTGTGCACGATGCGGTCGCGGTCGCGCTGGAAGGCATTGCGCAAGCGCACGCCGGGCTCGGCGATGCGCCGGCCGCGGCTGGCGTCGGCCTGGCTGGCGTAGACGGCGTGTTTTGCCGGGACAGGCTGCCAGGCGACAGCAAACGGCGAGGCCGGTGTCAGGGGCAGCGCCTGCGGAGGATGGTCAGCGTCGGCGGCGCCGGGCATCGCGGCCATCCGTCCGGCTCAGGCCGGCGCGCTGTGCGCCGCGATGACCTCGGCCACCCGCGCATCCGGCGCGGGCCGCACGACCGCATGGCCCAGGCCGTTGATCAGCACAAAGCGGATCTCGCCGGCCTCGGCCTTTTTGTCCACCCGCATCAAATCCATCCAGCGGCCCAGCGCCATCGCCGGCGCCTGCACCGGCAGGCCAGCGCGCTGGCACAGCCGCTGCAATCGGGGCACCAGCGCGCCGTCCACCAACCCCAGCCGGGCCGACAGGTCCGCCGCCATCACCAGGCCGCAGCCCACCGCCTCGCCGTGCAGCCAGACGCCGTAGCCCTGGCCCGTCTCGATCGCGTGGCCAAAGGTGTGGCCAAAGTTCAGGATGGCGCGCAGCCCGCCCTCGCGCTCGTCCATGCCCACCACCCACGCCTTGATTTCACACGAGCGCCGCACGGCATGCGCCAGCGCTGCCTTGTCGCGGGCGCGCAGCGCGTCGATATGGGTCTCGATCCAGTCGAGAAAAGCCACATCGGCGATCGGCCCGTACTTGATGATCTCGGCCAGGCCGGCAGACAGCTCACGCTCGGGCAGGGTGTCGAGCAGGTCCAGATCACAGATCACCCGCGCCGGCTGGTAGAACGCGCCGATCATGTTCTTGCCCAGCGGGTGGTTGATCGCGGTCTTGCCACCCACGGAGGAGTCCACCTGCGCCAGCAAGGTGGTGGGCACCTGCACAAACGGCACGCCGCGCATATAGCAGGCAGCGGCAAAACCCGCCATGTCGCCCACCACGCCGCCACCCAGCGCGTAGATCACGGTTTTGCGGTCGCAGCCGGCGCCCAGTAACTGGTCGTAGACCAGCTCCAGCGTGGCGGCGGTCTTGTACTGCTCGCCGTCGGGCAGCGCCAGCTGCAGCACCCGGCGGTGGTGCGGCGCCAGCTGCGCCGCCAGCCGGTCGGCGTAGAGCGGCGCAACCTGGGTGTTGCTGACGATCAGCGCGTCGGCAGACGCCGGCAGGCCGGCCCAGGACGCCGGATCGGACAACAGGCCGCAGCCGATCTGGATGTCGTAGCTGCGCTCGCCCAGGGCGATGGGCACATGGAGGGTGGCAGGGTGGCTCATTGGACAGGCAGTTTAGGCGCAGGCCGTTTTACATCACCGGGCTCGGGCGTCGGACGGGGTGATTGCGCTTCGTCATCGGGCTTCAGCATGGCGCTTTGTCATCGGGCGTCGCCATCGGACTTGGGCACCAGGCAGTCGTACCGCGACGCCTGCTGCATGCCGGAATGCCCCGTCTGGGCCGCCCGGTGACCGCAGGACAACAACTCAAGCCTGAGGCGGCAGCACCCGGCCCACGGTGGACGGCACCTGGGCCGGGTCGATCACACCGGCCAGCTCCAACTGCATCAGGATCATGTTGACCAGCGTGGGCACCGACGGGCGACCCGTCTCGATCACATAGTCGGCGGCGTCGCGGTACAGCGGATCACGCTCGCGGTACAGGTCGCGCAAGCGCCGCAGCGGGTCCTTGACCTGCAGCAGCGGGCGCTGCGTGTCGTGGCGCAGGCGGCGAAACAACTCCTCGGGTGTGGACCGCAGGTAGACCACCTCGCAGCCCGACTTGAGCGCCTGGCGGTTGGCCGCGCGCAGCACCGCCCCGCCGCCAGTGGCCAACACCGCGCCGGTCTGCTGACACAGCGCAGTGATGGACTGCTGTTCCAGGTCGCGGAAGGCCGCCTCGCCGTGCTGCTCGAAAAAGGCCCGGATCGAGCCGCCGATCTGGCGCTCGATCTCGTGGTCGCTGTCGATGAAGCGCCAGCCCAGCAGGCGCGCCAGGTGCCGGCCGACGGTGGATTTGCCGCTGCCGGGCATGCCGACCAGGGCGATGGACACGGTGCGCCGGCAGCTACTGCACGAACACGCAGGCTCCCGGCGCCGCCAGCGCCGCCGGCGTGGGTGCCAGCCCGAACGGGCTGATCAGGCCGGCGGGCGGATTGGCCTGAATGGTGAAATCGCTCGCCAATCCAGTGACGACGAACTCCGTGTCGGTCTTCGACTCGGTGCCGGCGACCGTCGCCGAAGCGGTCAGCTTCAACTGCACCCAGGGCGCGAACGACTCGGCGTACACCAGCGAGATCGTCGCCAGTCCATTCGACGTTTGGACGGTTGACGGCGTGACCGCGATGACGTTGCCAGGCCAGAGCACGGTGTCACTGTTGTCGTCCTCGGAGAATGTGAACGCCGACATTGCCCCACTGACGATTGTTTTCCCGAGCGTGTCCACCTGAATGACGAACGAGTCCGACTTCACGCTCAGAACCAGACTAGGTTTGTCGTTCAATATGGCCGCATCTGCACCGCTCAAGTTGCGGAGAAACACGGTAGTGCCCGCAGCCAATGAATTGATCGCCTTGATCGTCGTGGTTGCTCCCAACGTTATGCCGGTGACACTGCCTGATTTCGTGTCGAGGATGCCGTTCGTGTTGGTGTCCTCGTTGCGGCACTTGTATATCGGCGAAGCGTAGACGTAGGCCGTCAAGACCGAATCCCAGGCCATACGGCCAGTGAGGTAATAGGTCGGCAACGCCTTGATCGACAGCGTTACCGCGTTGACGGCGATGCCGTTGGAATCGGTGACGTAGGCCGACCAATCCTTCTTGTAGGTCTGCGGATCGATGTTGCTGATGACGTTGCCGGTGCCGAGTGCAATGAACAACGCCGCCTGATTGACCGTGAGCGATGCCGTGCCGGTGACGGCAGGCACGCTGTCAACTGAAGCCGACAGCACCACGCCGTTGTTGGCCGTGCTTTGCGGTCCGGAGACATAGGTGACCGAGGCCTTGCCGCTGGCGTCGGTGATGGCCGACACCTGCTGCAAGTTGCCGCCGCTGGGGTCGGCGACCCGCTTGAAATTGACGGTCGCCCCTTGCACGGGATTGCCCACCGCGTCGCTGACCTTGGCCAGCACTTGGGCCTGGTTGGTGGTCGCGCCGCCGACGTTGGGCGCCAGCGCGGTCGGGCTGACCTGCAGCACCAGCGTACTCGGCGCGATGCCCACAACGACCAGTGGCAGGCTGGTGCTGGTGATCGTGCCGTTGAGGTTGACGCTGGCTTGCACCGTCAGCGGTCCGGCGGATGAGGACGTGACATCGACCTGCGCAACCCCTGTGGCATCGGTGGTTGCAGCGCTGGCGGACAACGAACCGCCGGTGGTCGCAAAGCTGATCATCGTCGGCCCGGGGGGGCCTCCACTCACCAGCAACTGCGCCCTGACGGTCAGTGCGGTATTGACAGCGACGGTCGTGGCCGCCGACGGGGAGACGAAGGCGAAATTCAAGCTACTGACCACCAGCGGCGACTGCGGCGAAACTGTCGCGCCAGCACCGCTGAAAACCAGTGAATCGGTGCCGCCGTTGGTAGCGGCATAACTGAAGCGAACCAGCCCGGCGGCGTTGGTGAGGCTGCCACTCGGCGCCGTCAGGCCATTGCCCAGTGCGCTGGTCGCCGTGATTGCCACGTTGGAAACGACATTGCCTTTGGAGTCCGTGGCGACGATGTCGAACGCGGCCGTTCTGCCCAGGATCATCGAGGTCGGGCCTTGCAGCGTCAGCGTCGTGCCGGTAACCGGCAGCGTCAGCTGGTTGGTCACCGAGCCAGCGGAGACCGTGATCTTGACCGACCGATTGCTGCGATCCGAACCGGCGGCGATCGTCGCTTTCGCTAGGCCAGCGGCGTCGGTGACGACACTGATCCCCGACAAGGTGCCGGTGCTGGCCTTGAACGCCACGGGAACAGCAGCCAGCGCGTTGTTGTTCGCGTCCTTGACGAAAGCGCTGATCTGTACGCCGTCGCCGCCGGTTCCCACAGTCGTCGCGCCTGCAATGACATCGATCATCGCCGGCAAGGTTCCGCTCGTCGCATCGACCACCTTCAGCACTGCGGTACCAGTGGCGGTACCTGCCGTGGCGGTCAGCGTGATGTCACGGTTGCTGCGGTCAGCGCCGATGCCGACGGTCGCAGTGAGTTTGCCTGAGGCATCGGTCACCGACCCGGCTGTGCCTTGAACCGTGATGATCGCGTTGGCGTCCGCCGCCAGCGTCAACGGCGCCGAAGCCACCGCATTGTTGTTGGCGTCGATCGCCGTGACCGTGGCCGTCGCCGTTGTGGTACCGGCATTGGAGATGCTGGGAGCAGACAGGGTGACCACCAGCCCCTTCACCGCGACCGTGGCTGGCGCCGTTGTCGTGGTGTTGCCAAGCAGCGGGGTTCCGCTGGCATCGCCACCCCCACCGCCGCCACAACCCACCAGCGCCAGCACACACACCCCGGCCAGCCAGGTCTTGATCGTCATAACACTCATGTCAAAAACTCCCAATCGGGCAAGGCGCTGATCTTGGCGCCAGTCAACGTGCTGCGGCGCGGTCGGTCACGATCTTGGGCGTGATGAAGATCAGCAGTTCGGTCTTGGTGGTCGTCTTGGTGGTGTTGCGAAACAGCGCACCGACGTAGGGCACATCGCCCAGCAACGGCACCTTGTTGACCTCGTTGCTGTCGGTCTGGGTGAAGATGCCGCCGATCACCACCGTGCCACCGTTTTCCACCAGCACCTCGGTTTGCACATGCTTGGTGTCGATTGCAAAACCCTGCGGGGTGGACTGGCCGACGCTGTCCTTGTTGATGTCGAGCACCATGATCACGCTGCCCTCGGGGGTGATCTGCGGCTTGACCTCGAGCTTCAAGTTGGCCTTGCGGAACTGGATCGAGGTGGCACCGCTGGACGTCGCCACCTGGTAGGGCAGCTCGGTGCCCTGCTCGATGATGGCCTTGCTCTGGTCGGCGGTGATCACCCGCGGGCTGCTGATGATCTTGCCCTTGCCTTCGGCCTCCAGGGCCGAGAGCTCGAGGTTCAGGAACCGGTTGGCCGCCGGGCTGAACAGCGACAGCGCAAAGGCGGGCAGCGACTGGCCACCAAATACCGAGCTGATGGTGTTGGCCGGCAGGCTGACGAAGTTGCTGTTGGCATAGGCCGCCGCTTGCGCCGCGGTGCCGGTCAGGCCGGTTTGCAGCGTCTGGTTGGCCACACCGGCGGTGTTGCCGCCCACCGTCACGTAGTTGCCGTTGCTGAGCGAATAGCCCGGAATGCCGCCCCGGATACCGCGCAGGTCGGATGCGCCCAGCTTGATGCCCAACGCACGGCCGAAGGAGTCGTTGGCCTCGACGATGCGGGCCTCGATCAACACTTGGCGCACCGGGATGTCGATCTTGCCGATCAGCACCTGGATCTCTTCGAGCTTGCTCGGGATGTCGGTGACGAACAGCTGGTTGGTGCGCGCCTCGAAAATCACGCTGCCGCGCGGCGACAGGATGCGCTGGGCCTGGGTTGACCCGCCGGATGCGCCGCCCGAACTGCTGCTGCCCGCCGAACTGCCGCCTGCGCTGCCGCCCGCTGCGCCCTGTCCGCCGCCGCCGGACAGACCCGACAGCCCACGCGCCACATCGTCGGCGCGGGCGTAGTTGAGCTGGAACGACTGGGTACGCACCGGCTCAAGCTCGGCGATCTTCTTTTTCGACTCCAGCTCCAGTTGCTCCTTGGCCGCCAGCTCGTCCTTGGGCGCAATCCACAGCACGTTGCCGTTTTTGCGCACCCCCAGGCCCTTGCTCTGCATGATGATGTCCAACGCCTGGTCCCAGGGCACATCCTTCAGGCGCAGCGTGACGCTGCCGGTCACGGTGTCGCTGGTGACGACGTTGAAGTTGGTGAAGTCGGCGATCACCTGAAGCAGGGCCCGCACTTCGATGTTCTGGAAGTTCAGCGACAGCTTCTCGCCCGAGAAGCCGGCGCCCTGGGTCAGTTTGTTGGGGTCGAGCTTGAGCGGCCGCACCTCCAGCACAAACTGGTTGTCGCTCTGGTAGGCGCTGTGCTCCCAGTTGCCCTTTGGCTCGATCACCATGCGCACCCGCTCTCCACTCTGGAAGGTGGACACGCTCTGGATCGGGGTGCCGAAATCGGCCACGTCCAGGCGCCTGCGCAGGGTCTCGGGCAGGCTGGAACGCAAGAACTCGACCACCAGGGTCTGGCCTTGCTGGCGGATGTCGACCCCCACTTGCGTGCTGGCCAGCGAGACGATCACCCGGCCGGCGCCGTCCGTGCCGCGGCGGAAGTCGATGTCGCGCAGCGGCAGGCGGTCGGTGTTTTGCGGCGCTGCAAAGTGCAGCGCCTCGCCGGTGGTGGCGGCCACCGACGGCGCACTGGCGTTGTCCAACACCACCACCAGGGCCTTGCCTTGCAACTCGGTGCGGTAGTTGGCGGGCTGGCGCAGGTTCAGGACCAGGCGGGTGCGCTCACCGGCCTGGGCGATGGCCACCGAGCGCAAATTGCCCTGGTTGATGTCGACCACCGATTTGCCCACGCGATTGACCACGCCCGGCAGGTCGATCGCGACCCGCGGCGGCGTTTGCACTGAAAACCCAGTGGGGACAGCCGCCAGCGGCGCGGACAGCTCGATGCGCACCACGTCGGCGCCCGCCTGCTGGGTGCTGGTGACGCCCAGTATCGCAATATCGGCCATGGCGATTGCGGGCACGGCCCAGGCCAGCACCAGGGCGGCAAGCCGGACGCGCCACTTCAACATGGGTTTTTTCTCCTGCGGATTGTTCATCGCGCCTTCTCCTGTGCCCGCTCTTGCAACTGCAGCGAGGCGGGTCGCTCGGTCCATTCGCCGACGGCGTCCTGCACGATTTCGCGCAGGGCCACTTCGGTCTCGGTGATGCGCGTGATGCGGCCGTAATTTTGGCCCAGGTAGTCACCGGGCTTGACCTGGTACAGCAGCGCGTCGACCTTGAGCAAGGCAAACGGCCGTCCGGCCTTGCTCACGCTGCCCACCATCGTCATCGTGTCCAGCGGAAACGACTCCAGCGGCTCTTTGCGGCGGTTCAACTCGGCGGCCAGCAGCGAGTTGGGCTGCTTGGACTCCTGCTTGATCGCCACACTGAGCTTCTGGGTCGAAAACGGGTCGGCCTTCAGCGCATTGGCATAGGGCACTGGATCGAACTTCTTGGGCGCGGCCAGCGGCTGCACCTGAGGCCGCACCTCGCGGCGCTGCTGCTCCATCCAGACTTGCAGTTCCTGGTTTTCGGCCTCGCAGCCCGCCAGCAAGCCGGCTGCGCCCAACACCAAACACCCGGCCGCCGTCGACATCAGGGCGCGGCGGCTCACTTGCGCGGCCCCTTGGCCTTGCCTTCGGCCTCGAGGCGCGCCTTGCGGACGTCGGCCAACTCGGTGGTGTCGAGGTAGCGGTAGGTGCGCGCCACCGCATCCATGCCCAGGTTGCCGCCGGCGTCCTTGGCCACCGGCGCAATGCTGAGGTTGTGCAGCGTGACGATGCGCGACAAGTTGGCCACATCGGCCGTGAAAGCACCGATGTCGTGGAACTTGCCGGTCACGCGCAAGGCGATCGGCAGCACCGCGTAGTAGTCCTTCAACTCCACCTGGCCAGGGCGGAACAGCTCGAACTGCAGACCGCGGCCGATGCCCGCCTGGTTGATGTCAGACAGCAGCGCGTCCATCTCGGCCTTGCCGGGCAACTGGCGCTCGAGCTGGGTGACGTACTCCTGGACCTGCTGCTTTTGCTTGCGCAACTCGGACAGGTTGACAGCCTGTGACAGCTTGCCGCGGTAGTCGTCTTTCAGGCTGGGTTCGATCTTGCGCTCGGCCTCCAGCTGATCGGCCGCACCCGATACCAACAAGAACCAGACCAGGCCCAGGGCGGCGGCGGCCACGGCGGTCCAGGCACAGATCTTGGGCAACAACGGCCACTGGCCGGGCTCTTGCGGGTTGAGCCCCCTGAACTGCAACGACGCGCGGTCAAATGCGGTGCCTACATCGATATTCATCGGGCGCGTGGTGTTGTTTGCCATGACCGTGTCCTCAGGCAGGCTGGCGGTTGATGGGCGCACTGGCGGCGCGGCCTGGGCCGGGCGCCGCACCCGCGGCCACACCGCCCGGCGCCGTAACCGCCACGCCGGGCGGCTTGATCGACACGCGCAGCGAAAACTCATAGAGGCGGCGCTGCTCTCGCGCGCCCGGCGTCACCGGTTGGGTGGTGGCCTTGATCTCGACGAGTTCCATCCGGTCGAGCCACGGCGAGTCGGTCTGCGCAATACGCAGGAACTCGGAGACCCGCTCGTTGGTCTGGGCCACCCCGCTGACCAGCACCAAGCCGTCGGTCTGCTTGATGCTGGTGAGGTAGATGCCTTCCGGGGTCATGCGTACCAGTTCGTCCAGCAGGTGAACCGGCACATTGCGGTTGAGCTGCAAGTCCTCAACAGCGCGCTGGCGGGCCTTGAGGCCCTCGATCTCGGTGCGCAGGCTGGCGATGTCCTTGATCTGGCTCTCGAGCCGACCGATTTCGGTCCGCAGGTACGTGTTGCGCGCCTGCTGGATCTGGGTGAGTTGCTGCACCGCACCGAACCACAACAACGCGACCAGCACGCCACCGGCGGCGGCCACACCCAAACCGACAAAAAACAGGCGCTTGCGCTGGCGCCGCCGCTCCTCGCGGTGCGGCAACAGGTTGATCAGGGTCACGGCAGAAACCTCCGCATCGCCAGGCCGCAGGCGGTGAGGTAGGACGGCGACTCTTTGCGCACCTTGGCCTCACGCACACCCGAGCCGACCTTCATGCCATCAAAAGGGTTGACCACCATCGAGGCAAAGCCGGTCAGCTCGGTGACGCGGTCCTTCAGGCCGGGCAATGTGGCCGTGCCCCCGGCCAGCATCACGTAGTGCACCTTGTGGTGCGGCGTGCTGGTGAAGAAGTACTGCAACGCGCGACCGATTTCTTGCGACAAGGTGTCGACAAAACCAGTCAGGATGGTGCTCTCAAAGTCGTCGGGCAACTCGCCGGCCAACTTTTTCTGCTCGGCCTCTTCGAACGAAAAACCGTACTGGCGAGAAATCAGCGTGGTCAGCTGCGAGCCGCCAAACGCCTGGTCGCGGTCATAGAGCATCTCGCCCTCGCGCAACACCTTCAGGCTGGTGGTGTCGGCACCGATCTCGAACAAGGCAATCAGCGCATCCTGGCCGGCATTGGGCAAGGCAGCCACTACCCGGCTCATCGCCAACAGCGAGGCGTGGCTTTCGATGTCCAGGATCACCGGCTTGAGGCCTGCCGCCTCGGCCAAGCCTTGGCGGTCCTGCACACGCTCTTTACGGGATGCGGCAATCAGCACTTCGATGTCGCCACTGGACGTGGGGCTGGGCCCGACGACGCAAAAATCCAGGCTCACCTCATCGAGCGAGAAAGGAATGTACTGGTTGGCTTCGGACTCGACCTGCAACTCCAGCGCTTCATCGCTCAGCCCGGCCGGCAAAAAGATGCGCTTGGTGATCACGGCCGACTGCGGCATGGCCATCACCACTTGGCGGGTCTTGCTGCCGCTCTTGTCGAGCAGCTTGCGCACCGC
>JBKJKU010000282.1:0-5383 GCA_046597355.1 Aquabacterium sp. | reverse complement strand
GCCAGCGCTGCACGGCCGTCAAGCGGATGCTGGTGCATCAGCAGGTGGCCGCAGCCTTCACCGAACTGGTCGTCGCCAAAACCCGGGCCTGGCACCACGGCGACCCGGCCGACCCTGCCACCGACATGGGCACGGTGATCGATGAGGCCGCGGCGCGCACCTTCGAGGCACGGGTCAACCAGGCGATCGCCCAAGGGGCTCGGCTGCTCACCGGCCACCAGCGCAGCGGCGCACTCTACGCCCCCACCGTGCTGGACCGGGTGCGCCCCGAGATGATGCTGGTGCGTGAAGAGACCTTCGGCCCGGTGTCGCCGATCATCAGTTTTGGCTCGATCGACGAGGCGATTGCCATCGCCAACGGCACGGCCTACGGCCTGTCATCGGCGGTTTGCACCAACCGGCTGGACCACATCACCCGCTTTGTCAACGAATTGCAGGTCGGCACCGTGAATGTGCGCGAGGTGCCGGGTTACCGCCTGGAACTCACCCCTTTTGGTGGCATCAAGGATTCCGGGTTGGGCTACAAGGAAGGGGTGCAAGAGGCGATGAAAAGCTTCACCAACACCAAGACCTACTCGATCCCCTGGGTTTGAGTTGAGCCCCACCGCCCACAACACACCGCCATGATCCATCTGCTGAACCTGTTGGCCGCGATTGCCCTGCTGGTCTGGGGCACGCACATCGTGCGCACCGGCATGTTGCGGGTGTTTGGCGAGAACCTGCGCCATGTGTTGGCGCGCAGTTTTGGCAACCGGCTGGCGTCGCTGGCCGCCGGGCTGGGGGTCACCAGCCTGGTGCAGTCCAGCACCGCCACCTGTCTGATCGTGGCCAGCTTTGTCGGCAAAGGGCTGGTGCCCACCGCCGCCGCGCTGGCGGTGATGCTGGGGGCCGACGTGGGCACGGCCTTGATGGCGGTGGTGTTTTCGTTCGATCTGTCCTGGCTGTCGCCGCTGCTGATCTTCTCGGGCGTGGTGCTGTTTGTCGCCCGCCAGGCCACTGGCGCCGGGCGCATCGGGCGGGTGCTGATCGGCCTGGGCCTGATCACGTTGGCGCTGCAACTGATCGTTGGCGCCACCCGGCCGCTGACCGAGTCGCCTGCGGTGCGTGGCCTGCTGGCCGCGCTGCCCAACGAGGTGCTGCTCGACATCGTGGTCGGCGCGGTGCTGACCGTGCTGTCCTACTCCAGCCTGGCCATCGTGCTGCTGACCGCCACGCTGGCCTCGCAAGGCCTGGTGCCGGCCAGCGTGGCGCTGGGTCTGGTGATAGGCGCCAACCTGGGCAGCGGCCTGCTGGCGATCATCGCCACCGCTGGCGACTCACCCGCGGTGCGCCGGCTGCCGCTGGCCAACCTGATGTTCAAGTTGGTGGGCGCCGCGCTGGCCATTCCGCTGCTGCCGCAAGCCCATTTGCTGCTGCAGCATCAACTGTCCACGGTGCATGAGCAGGTGGTATTTTTCCACCTGGGTTTCAACGCCGTGCTGGCGCTGTTGTTCATCGGCCTGACCGGTTTGGTGGCGCGCTGGGTCGAACGCTGGCTGCCGATGCCTGCGCCGGGCAGCGGCGGCAGCCGCACCAGCCACCTCGACCCGGTGGCACTGGCCACGCCGTCGCTGGCCATCAGCTGCGCGGCGCGTGAGGCGCTGCACCAGGCCGACCTGGTTGAAACCATGTTGCGCGGCATCCTGCCAGTGCTGCGCGACAACGACCGCGCGCTGGCCGAGCAACTGCGGACGATGGACGACACGGTGGATTCGCTGTATTCGGCGATCAAGTTCTACCTGACCCAGATCTCGCGCGAGGCGCTGTCCGAGCGCGAGGGCCGGCGCTGGACCGAGGTGGTCTCGTTTACCATCAACATGGAGCAGATCGGCGACGGCATCGAGCGGGTGTTGCTCGACATCGAGGACAAGAAGATCCGCCCGGCGAGGCGATTCTCGGACGCCGGCATGGCCGAGCTGTGCTACCTGCACGAGCGCCTGCTGGCCAACCTGCGGCTGGGCATGAGCGTGTTCCTGGACGGCCATGCGCGGGATGCGCAAAAACTTCTGGAGGAAAAGGCGCGCTTCCGCGACCTGGAGCACGCCTATGCCGCCAACCACATCGGCCGGCTGCAGGACAACACCGCCCAGAGCATCGAGACCAGCGCGTTGCATCTGGACCTGCTGTCCGAACTCAAACGCATCAACTCGCACATCTGCTCGATCGCCTACCCGATCCTGGAAAGCAAGGGCGCGCTGTCCGCAACGCGGCTGCGCAACTCGCGGCTGGCCGAGCTGGACGAAGCCCGCTACTGAAACCCGGTGGCCTGACCGCCACCACCCTGACCGCGCCACGCGATGCTGACCCTGGACGAGATCGAGACCTTGTTCTGCCAACGCGGCGGCGAGCAGTACAGCGGCGAGCCGGTGACGCAGCTGGCCCACGCGCTGCAAACCGCTGCGCTGGCCGAGCTGGACGGCGCCGACGACGAACTCGTCACCGCTGCGTTGCTGCACGACCTGGGCCACCTGGTGCACGGGCTCAGCACCGGGCCGGGCGACACGCCCACCTTGCGCGGCGTGGACGACCTGCACCAGTTCCAGGCGCTGCCGTTTTTGCGTGGCCGGTTCCCCGATCGGGTGCTCGGCGCGATCCAGGCCCATGTCGATGCCAAGCGCTACCTCTGCGCCAGCCGGCCGGGCTACCACGACGCCCTGTCGGCTGACTCGCAACGCAGCCTGTTGCTGCAGGGCGGGGTGTTCAATGCGGCACAGGCCGCCGCCTTCATCACCCGGCCCGGGGCCGCGGAGGCGGTGCGGGTGCGCCTGTGGGACGACCAGGCCAAGTCGGCCGACAGGCCCACACCCACGCTGGCGCATTTCATGGCACGGGCGCGGCGCTGCGCTGCGGCTTGAGCGTGGCCGCGCCAGCATGGGCAACCACACCGGCCGGGCGCGCCTGATGCCACACCAGCCGTGCTGAGCCTGACCTGGCCCATCGTGGCCGCCGTGCTGGTGGGCGCGCTGCTTCATGCCGGCTGGAACGCACTGGTCAAGAGCAGCGGTGACAAGCCGCTGGACACTGCGCTGGTGCATTTTCTGGGGGCCTGGGTGGCGCTGCCGCTGCTGTGCTGGGTGGGGCTGCCCACGACGGCGGGGCTGCCGTTCATCGCCGCGTCCCTGCTCATCCACATTGGCTACTACACCGCGCTGGCCGGGGCCTACCAGCATGGCGACTTGGGCCTGACCTACCCGATCATGCGCGGCTTTGCGCCGCTGCTGGTGGCGCTGGCCAGCGGCTTTGTGCTGGGCGAAACACCTACTGCCGCAGCCTGGATCGGCATCGTCGGCATCACGCTGGGGGTGTCGCTGGTGGGCCTGGCCCGCCCGGTGCCAGAGGCGCTGCACCACCGCAAGGCGTTGGCCTATGCCTTTGCCAACGCCGGCATCATCGCGGCCTACACCGTCATTGATGGCCTGGGGGTGCGCAGTGAAGTGGCCCACGGTGGCCAGGCGCTGCGTTACGTGATGCTGCTGTTTGTGCTGGACGGCATCGCCTACCCGGCGCTGGTCTGGCTGCGCCGCGACGCCGCCGGGCGGCGCCAGATCCTGATTTATGCCCGGGCACGCTGGCCTTTGGCCGCCCTGGGCGGCAGTGCATCGATCGGTTCCTACGCGATTGCGCTGTGGGCCATGACCCAGGCGCCGGTGGCCAGTGTGGCGGCGTTGCGTGAAACCTCAGTGTTGTTTGCCGCGCTGCTGGGCAGTTGGCTGCTGAAGGAAAAGTTCGGCGTGCAGCGAGCGCTGGGCACCGCGGTGATCGTGGCCGGCGTGATGGCGCTTCGGTTGGGCTGAGGTCGGATGTCAGTCCGTCCCTGCGGACCGGCTGTTGCCTGCCGAAGCGGCCGGGCGCTGCAATGCCACGGGGTGCCGCGGCAAGGGCCGGATCCCAGGGGTTCCCTGTGGCGGGTCGGCAACCAGACCGGCTCAGCCCGCCGACCGCCGGGCCAGGATCACCAGCGCCACGCCACCCAGCACCGCCGCCGACGCACCCAGCAGGTGCGGTGTCAGTGGCTCACCCAGCAACATCACGCCACCGGCGGTGGCCAATGCCGGCACCGTCAGTTGCACGATCGCCGCCCGTGTGGCGGACAGGCCGCGCAGCGCGGTGTACCAGACGGCATAACCCAGGCCCGAGGCCAGGGCGCCCGAGGCCAGTGCCAGCAGGGCGCCGTGGGTATCCCAGCGCGCCAGTGGCCACAGCAGCGCGCTGGTGGCCAGCGCCAGCGGTGCGGCCCGCAAAAAGTTGCCAGCCGTGACCGTGGTCGCGTCATGCGCCACCCCACCCACGCCCGCGCCCACGCGCCGGCCGCGCAGCGTGTACACCGCCCAGGCCACGCCGGCACTGGCCATCAGCACACCCGCGCTCAGCGAGGGCGCCGTCAGTCCGGGCAGCAGCAGCCACACCAGCCCGGCGCTGGCGGCCGCCAGACCCAGCCACTGCAGCGGCCGCAACCGCTCACCCCGCCACAGGCCCCAGCCGATCATCGAGGTCTGCACCACGCCGAACAGCAGCAGGGCACCGGTGGCCGCCGTCAGGCTGACATAGGCAAACGAAAACCCGGCGGCATAGACAAACAACGCCAGCGCAGACAGCCAGCTGCCGGCATGCCAGGGCCGCAGCGGCGGGGCCGTAATGCCTGTGCCCAGGCGGTTGTCACGCGGGCTTGACCTGCCGTGCCACAGCACCAGCAGCGCCAGCACCAGCGCCCCCGAGGCCAGCCGCAAGCTGGTGAAGCTGGCCGCATCGATGCTGGTCTGCTTCAACGCGATACGGCACAGCAGCGAGTTGCCGGCAAACGCCAGCATCGCCAAGAGCGTCAGCGCGGCGGTACGGCCGGCGGAGGGTTGGGCGGGCGCGTTGGCGGACGGGCGGGCGGACGGGCGGACGGACGGGTGGGCCGACGGGTGGGCTGATCCGTCGGCTGATCGGTCGGCTGAGGGGTCGGCTGATGGGTAGGCCGACGCCGTGGGCCTTGGCGGGGGTGCCGCCACAGGCGGCAAAGCAGACTTCGGGGTGGGCGGCAGAGGCATCCGTGCATGGTAGTGGCCGGCGCACCGCACCTGGCCAGCGGGCCGACCGGGGCGGACAAGTGCCGACAAGTGCTTGCGGTTGGGCCGGGCTGGAAAGCCGCAAAAAATGGCAGGTGCCGGCCAACCCGTTGGCCGCCATGCAGGCGGCGCTGGACGACTTGCTGCGCCGCCCGGTACAAGGCCAAAGCGGCGTGGCGGTGGATTTTGCGCAGCGGCCGTTGTGGCTGCCCAAGGGCCTGAACCGCAGCAGCTGCAACGGTTTCAAGACCGGTCACTGGCGTTGAAATCTGGCGCCACTGGCGGGCGCCGAA
>JBKJKU010000125.1:0-3246 GCA_046597355.1 Aquabacterium sp. | reverse complement strand
GACTGCAGAGCCTGACCGATACTGCCCCGACTCGGCTGCCTGCTGTGCAGCGCTGAGTACCGCGCATCCCACCCCACCCGGGATCACGGACTTACACCACGCGCTGGGACACGATCCAAGCCGCGCGCCATGCCTCAATCGCCCTTCGTGCCGACTACCTGTGGATGCACACTGCTGCGGGGACACCTTCGGGGGCATTGGTGCCTATGCCACCGGCCGCTTCGGGGCGACGAATTCACGACAACCTACGGCTCCAATGGGTCGTAGGCTGATCTACGCGGCTTCGATCGACAAGCCGTAGACCGGCCGTTCAAGTTGGACGGCAGGTGAGCTGACGCTCGGGTAAACCCGGAATCGACCCATAGGGGCCGGCGGCGGTTTTCCCGACGAACGACCGGTCCACCTTGGAACTTGACCTTCGCCCGCGCCGCCAAGAAAGTTGGAGATGGCGACAGCGGTCGTTCGCGCATGCCCATCGATGATCGCGACGGATTTTGGGTCGAACGGCTGCATTCGATGGCCACCAACTTGCGCTGCCGACAGTGTGTGTATGCGGTCGCGCCAGTAAGCTGACTTCGGCCGCACGGCGTCGGTGTTCGATTGACAGCATTCCGGAACCGCTGTGAACTGGCGCTTCCTGGTGAAAGTCGGTATGCGTCCGGCGAACACATCTTGACGCCGGCGACGATGATCAGGCCGTGGTCGTCGGCGCCGTCCAGCGGTGCGGCAGCAAGTCGTCGACACGGCTGGCCGGATGGGTCGGCAGTCGCTCGAGGATGTCTTTCAGATATGCGTACGGGTCATGCCCGTTGATCCTGGCCGAGTGCACCAAGCTGATCACCGCAGCGGCGCGCTTGCCCGCCCGCAGACTGCCGGCAAATAGCCAGTTGGCCCTTCCCAGGGCAATTGGCCGGATTTGGTTCTCCACCCAGTTGTTGCTGATCGGCAGGTCGCCGTCGCCGATGTAGCGCGTCAGCGCTTCCCAGCGTTTCAAGCTGTAGTCGATCGCCTTGGCCGTGGCCGAGCCATTGGGAACTTGCTGGCGCTTGCCCATCAACCACCTGTGCAGAGCGGCCGCCACCCGGCGTGACTTGCGGTGCCGTATTCGTCGCCGTTCTTCGGACGTGCAGTTGGCAACCTCTTCTTCAATCTTGAACAGAAGTTGGAAGTAGCGCAGCGCCTGCTCGCCGACCTTGCTGCCGTGGTTGGCCCACAGCTCGTGGAACTTGCGGCGCGCGTGAGCCACACAGCCAACGCCGGTCACGCCGCGCTCGAAGGTGGCGTGGTAACCCGAGAAGCCATCGGTCACGAGCTTGCCCATCCAGGGTTGCTCGCCGTTCTGGCCCAGGAACTCGCGCACGTTCTCGCCGCTGCGCGTCTCGGCGAAGTTGAACACCACCGCCTTGGTCGGGTTGAAGCTGGTGGTGCAGTAGGTCCAGATGTAGGCCTTGTGGGTCTTCTTGTTGCCCGGCTTGAGCATGGCCACCGGCGTCTCGTCGGCGTGCAGCACGCCGTGGCGCAGCAACTCGGCCGACAGCGCTGCGACCAGCGGCTGCAGCTGCGCGCCGCATTCGCCCACCCATTGCGCCAGCGTCGAGCGGGCAATCGCCATGCCGGCGCGCTTGAAGATGTACTCCTGCCGGTACAGCGGCAGGTGATCGAGGAACTTGGCCACCAGCACCTGGGCCAGCAGGCTGGCGGTGGGGATGCCCTTGTCGATGATGTGTGGCGGCACCGGGGCCTGCACCAGCTTTTGGCAACGGGCGCAGGCCCACTTGCCACGCACATGGCGTTCCACCGTGAACACGCCCGGCTCGTAGTCCAGCTTCTCGGACACGTCTTGGCCGATGCGCTTCATCTGGCAGCCGCAGCCGCAGGCCGTGCTCTCGGGCTCGTGGTGCACGTCCCGGCGCGGCAGGTGCGGAGGCAGCGGCTCGCGCTTGGGGGTCTGCTTGCCCTTCTTGCCCTTGTCGCCACGGCTGGCCCGCTCGATCTCACCGACGGCCTCGGCGATGTCGGCATCCAGCGTCTCCTCCAGCAGGCTCTTTTGCTCGGCGCTCAGTCCTGCACAGAACTTCTCGCTGGTGGCGGCGAACTTCAGCCGCTTGAGCACGGCCAGCTCGTGGGTGAGCTTGTCCACCAGCGCCTGCTTGAACGCCACTTCCCGCGCCTGACGGGCCAGCAGTTCGTCCTTGACCGCCATCTCGGCCATCAGGCCCAGCAGTGCTTGGCGCATCTGCTGCGGGTCCAGGGTGTCGATTTGCTGGGTGGCGATCACAGGGTGTGATCCTGCCGCAAACCCCTTGCCCTGCACATCGGAAGTTATGCCAATTGCAGGGTTCGCACAGGGTCCTGCGTTATAGAACTCGGATGATGCCGGCCTCTCCAATGCTGTGCCAGGGCAGGCCCAGCACCAGCGCATCTAGCTGCGCTCGCGAAAGCGCCAAGGTGGTGCCGTCCTTGGGCCAGACGAATCGGCCGGCATTCAAGCGTCGTGCGGCAAGCCACACGCCGATGCCGTCATGTACCAGGGCCTTCATGCGATTTGCACGGCGGTTTGCGAACAGGTAGGCATGGTGCGGCCTGGCTTCGCCGAATACATTGACCACGCGGGCCAGCGCCGATTCGGTGCCCGCACGCATGTCCAGCGGCTCACAGGCCAGCCACACTGAATCGACGCGGATCACCGCAGCAGCTCTCGGGTCCAGAGGGCAAAACTGGCTGCGGCGGATATCGGCCAGGTGATGGTCATCACGGTCGAACCACGGCGCAAATCGACGCGGATGTCTGCGGGTGCCGCCAGCACCGGCGGCGCGGCCAGTGGCACCGGCATGAACGCACCTGTTTTGGCGGAAACAGGCGACTCGCCCTCTCGGGCCAGTTGCCGCCAGCGGTGCACGACGTTGGCGTTGATGCCGTGCGACATCGCAACCTTGGCTACCGACGTGCCGGGGCCCTCGCACTCGGCAATCACCTGCGCCTTCATCGCTTCGCTGTACTGCCGCCGCTTGTCCGCCTTCTCGCTTGTCATCGCGTCCACCTATAAATAGATGGACACGATCCTTGCCGACACGGTCGCGGGATTCAAGATGACTTTGCCGGACGAATACGTAGAGGCGAACCTGTTGATCGGTGATTCGGGTACCTGGCACTGGGCCGACCTCTTCTAGAGACCTGAACCCGCCAGTCTGAACCCCACCAACCCGGCGCCGCCGGTGGCTCGTCGTCTACGGCGGCTACGCCACC
>JBKJKU010000383.1:0-17766 GCA_046597355.1 Aquabacterium sp. | reverse complement strand
GGGCCGCACGCCGGTGGCGCTGATGACGAGGTCGGCCTCGATGCGCTGGCCGGTAGACAGCCGCACCACCATAGCGGCGCTGGCCGCCCCTGCGACCAGCGCCGCTATGGTGGTACGGCTGTCCACCGGCCAGCGCATCGAGGCCGACCTCGTCATCAGCGCCACCGGCGTACGGCCCAACATCGGCTTCCTTGAACACTCGGCCATCCGCTGCCTGGTCGGCGTGTTGACCGACGAGCACCTGCAGACCAGCGTGCCCGGCATCTACGCTGCAGGCGACTGCGCAGAGGCCTTTGACAAGGTCAGCGGCACCACCATCGTCAGCGCGATCCAGCCCAACGCGGCCGAGCAGGCGCGGGTGGCTGCGCTCAACATGGTGGGCAAGACCACCGCGCTGAAAGGCGTGACCCAGATCAACGTGCTCGACACCCTGGGCATGATCTCGACCAGCTTTGGCAAATGGGACGGCGTGCCCGGCGGCGAGCAGGTGGAGCTGGTTGACCGCGACGCCGGCAAGCTGTTGAGCCTGCAGTTCTCGGGCGACAGGCTGGTGGGCTGCAACAGCGTGGGCTGGACCGAACACGTGGGCGTGATGCGCGGCCTGGTCGAAGGCGAGGTCAAGCTCTCGGCCGACTGGAAGCAGCGCCTGATGCAAGATCCGACGCTGCTGATGGAGGCTTATCTGGCCAATGCCCAGGCGCAACAGGACATGGCACACCTGCGGGCCTGAGGTGATGGGTTATTGGGCATCATCCAAGCCGCCATGAAAATCACCTTCAAACTCTACGCCAGCCTCACCGACTACCTGCCACCCGCCGCCCGCATCGGCAACCGGATCGAGCTGGAGGTGGCGCCCGACGCCACGATCGCCCAAATCATCGAGCCCTACGGCATGCCGATCAAGCTGGTGCACCTGGTGCTGGTCAACGGGGTCTACATCCCGCCCGACCAGCGCGCCAGCCGCACCTTTGTCGACGGCGACGTGCTGGCCATCTGGCCGCCGATTGCCGGCGGCTGAGCGAGCACTTGAACCGGCCGCTGACAGCGCTCCATGCAGGCTGACTACACCGCAGACTTCCAACGCGAGCAGGGCTTTACCGAGCGCGACTGGCTGCGCTGCCTGCCCGGCGCGGTGCGCGACTGCACGCTCGACCTGAGCCAGCCCGGCCAGGCCCGGGTGCAGATCGGCGGCGGCCAGCTGCTGCTGCGCTGGCAGGTGATGGCGCCGCGCCAGATCGCGATGATGTGCATGCCCAGGCTTGCGGTGCACTACCAGTTTTTTGGGGTGGACGACAACGATCGCGCGGGCTTCATGCGCTACTTCGATCTCTACACGATGCGCGGCGGCGGCTGAGCCTGCACCAGGCCGGCAAAGGCCCAACCCAGCAACTCGGCCAGCCGGGTGACCACCCACAGCGCCTCGGCGTCGCTGAACCCCGCGTCCGGCGTCGCCAGGCCGGTCTGGGTGCGTGCCAGCACCAGGTCCTCACTCACCCCCTGGTCGTGGTGCACCGCCTGGCTGGGCTCGACCAGCAGCTGCGCCATGTCCTCGCACAGCTCGTAGCGCGCCTGAAACACGGCCCGCGTGGCCGTCAAGCGGCCGCGCGCATCGCGGTAAACCGCCTCGAACGAGGGCGGGATGTGGATCTGGGATTCGTCGGACATCCGCGCTTGTAACCCAGGTCAGCCCCGCGGGTCGAAGGCCGGGCACCAAACCGGCCGCCGCCAAGCGCCCGGTCAGAGGGCAAACCCCGCCTTGAGCGCGTCCCGCAGGTAGGCCACCAGCGCCTGCACCGCCCGCGGCACCTGCGGGCTGAACGGGCGCATCGCATACAAATGCTCGCCGAAACTGCCCACCGGCTGCCAGTCGGGCAGCACCACCACCAGCCGGCCGCTGCGCACCGCTTGCTGGGCACTGAAGTCGGGCAGCAGCGCAATGCCCAGGCCGGCCAGCGCCGCCTCGCGCAGCGCCTCGCTGTTGTTGGCCGAAAACGGGCCGGTCACTGCCACGCTGAGCTTCAAGGCGGGGTCGGGCTGCCCGGTTGCCGGCGGCATCCACTGCCAGACCGGTGATTCGCCTGCCCGCAGGTAGGGCAGGCAATCGTGCAACGCCAGGTCGGCCGGCACCTGCGGCGTGCCGCGCCGCCGCAGGTAGGCCACGCTGGCCACCAGCACCGACCGGGTGGCGCACAGCGCCCAGGCGACGTGGGTGTCCGGCGGCGCCGGGGCATGGCGGATCGCCAGATCAAAGCCCTCTTGCGCCAGCGGCACCAGCCGATCGGACAAGTCCAGCTCGATGCGCACCTGCGGATGCGCCCGCAAAAAGGCCGGCAGCAACGGCACGATCTGTTGCCGCGCCAGGGCCACCGGTGCGGTCAGGCGCAAGCGGCCGCGGGGGGTGGCTGCCAGGTCGCGGATGCCGGCAAAGGCGGTGCCGATCGCCTCAAACGCACCGGTGGTGGCGTCCACCAGCTGCTGCCCGGCCTCGGTCAGGCGCACGCTGCGGGTGGTGCGCTGCACCAGCGGCACGCCGGCGGCCTGCTCCAGCTCGGTGATGCGCTGGCTCATCGCGGCCTTGCTGACCCCCAACCGCTGCGCCGCCGCGGTAAAGCTGCCCGCCAAGCCCAGCACCGAGAGCCAGTGCACATGGCTCCAGAGGGTATCGATACGCCGCTCGTCCATGGTTGTTCCTGATTTTGAGCGCCCATTGTTCAATATCCTGAACAATGAATCCAGCGCCAGGCCGCTAGTCGGGCGCGGCGAGGCGGCCTAGACTGCGGCCACTTTCATCCACTCTGCCGGAGACCGCCATGGGCGCCCCTGAAGCCTTCACCCAAACCACCGATGTGGGCCACTTCATCGCCGGGCGCACGGTAGCCGGCACCAGCGGCCGATCGCAGCCGGTCTACAACCCGGCCACCGGCAAGGTGGCACGCCAGGTGGCGCTGGCGTCTGCCGACGAGGTGGGTCTGGCGGTGGCCGCTGCGGTGGCCGCGCAACCGGCCTGGGGCGACTTTCCGCCAATCCGCCGGGCGCGGGTGCTGAACAACTTCCTGGCGCTGCTGAACCAGCACAAGGACACGCTGGCCGCCATGATCAGTGCCGAGCACGGCAAGGTGTTTACCGACGCGCAGGGCGAGGTGGCACGCGGCATCGACATCGTCGAATTCGCCTGCGGCGCGCCGCAACTGCTCAAGGGCGACTTCACCGAGCAGGTGTCCACCGGTATCGACAACCACACGCTGCGCCAGCCGCTGGGCGTGGTGGCCGGCATCACGCCGTTCAACTTCCCCTGCATGGTGCCGCTGTGGATGTTTCCGATAGCGCTGGCCGCGGGCAATGCGTTTGTGCTCAAGCCCAGCGAGCGTGACCCGAGTTGCGCGATGTTCATGGCCGAACTGCTGCAGCAGGCCGGCCTGCCAGCCGGTGTGTTCAGCGTGGTCCAGGGCGACAAGGCGGCGGTGGACGCATTGCTGGTGCACCCGGATGTCAAGGCGATCAGCTTTGTCGGGTCCACCGCCATCGCCCAGTACATCTACGAGACCGGCGCGCACCACGGCAAGCGGGTGCAGGCACTGGGCGGTGCCAAGAACCACCTGGTGGTGATGCCCGATGCCAACGTCGAGCAGGCGGTCGACGCGCTGGTCGGCGCGGCTTACGGCTCGGCCGGCGAGCGCTGCATGGCGATTTCCGTGGCCGTGCTGGTGGGCGATATCGCCGACGCGGTGGTGGACAAGGTGGCCGCCCGTGCCCGCACCCTCAAGGTGATGAACCCGATGGACCTGGCGGCCGAGATGGGCCCGATCGTCACCGCCCAGGCGCGTGACCGGATCGAGGGCTACATCGGCATCGGCGTCGAAGAAGGTGCGACGCTGGTGGTGGACGGCCGCGGCCTGACCGTGCCGGGGCTGGAAGGCGGGTTCTTCACCGGCGGCACGCTGTTCGACCACGCCACCCAGGCGATGCGCATCTACCAGGAGGAGATCTTCGGCCCGGTGCTGGTCTGTGTGCGGGTGCCCGACATGGCCAGCGCGCTCAAGCTGATCAACGACCATGAGTACGGCAACGGTGTGTCGCTCTACACCAGCGACGGCGGCGTGGCACGTGAGTTCAGCCGCCGGGTGCAAGTGGGCATGGTCGGCATCAACGTGCCGATTCCGGTGCCGATGGCCTGGCACGGTTTTGGCGGCTGGAAGCGCAGCCTGTTTGGCGACATGCATGCCTACGGCGAAGAGGGCGTGCGCTTTTACACCAAGCAAAAGAGCGTGATGCAGCGCTGGCCCGACAGCATCGCCAAGGGTGCGGAGTTCGGGTTTCCGACCTCGAAGTGAGGGGCTGAGGGGCTGGGCCGCGGCGAGCGCCGTGCGCGCCGCGTGGTGGCTCTCAAGTTTCAGCGGTCACCGCCGAAGAACCGGCGTGCGGCTGGCGTGACGGCTGGCGGCTGGCGTTTGCCGGCCGTCGCGCCGCGCAGGCCGCAAGTCCGGGTGAGGGCGCAGAGGTGTCTGCGCCCAGCCCTGCACTGAACTTTCGACGCCTCGCCCCAAGCTGGGACACCGCGACCCGAGGCCGCCCGACTCTCGCCCTCAGCCAATCAGGAGTACCCATGTTGACCCAGATGACCGTTGCCAAACGCCTTTACCTCGGCTTTGGCCTGATGTTGGCAATCCTGATGGCCGTGGCCGCGGTCGCCGTGCTCAAAGTGGCCGTCATCAACGACGCGCTGCGCGCCAACAGCGAGCAAAACGCCGCTGTCCAGCGCTTCGCGATCAACTTTCGCGGTTCGGCGCATGACCGTTCGATTGCCATCCGCGACGTGGTGCTCAGCGCCAATGCCAGCGACCGCCAGCGCGAGGTGGCTGCGATCGACCAGTTGGCAGCTTTCTATGCCAAATCGGCCGGCCCGCTGGAAGCGCTGATAGGCGCGCGCGACGCCTCACCCGATCTGGCGCGCCTTTACGCTGGCATCAAGGACATCGAGCGCCAGACGGTCGACACCACCAAGGCCATCATTGCAGCTGTTGACAAGGGCGACGCTGCCGCCGCGCAGGCCCTGCTATGGTCGCAAGCCAAGCCGCAATATGTGCAATGGCTGGCGGCCGTCAACAAGCTGATCGACTTCGAGGAAGGCCGCATCCAGACCGAGAACCAAAGCGCCCTGCTGCAAGCCGGCAGCTTCATGACCGCCATGCTGGTGGCACTGGCGTTGGCGCTGCTGGTGGCCGGCACGCTGGCGTGGCTGATCTCGCGCAGCATCCTGGCCCAACTGGGCGCCGAGCCGACCGCTCTGGGTGATGCCGCGCAGCGGGTGGCCGACGGCAACCTCAGCCCGGTGCCCGGTGCGCAGCAGGCACCGGCCGGCAGCGTGCTGTCGTCGCTGGGCAGCATGCAAGCCAGCCTGGCGCAACTGGTCGGCCAGGTGCGCAACGCGTCTGACTCGATCGCCACCGGCTCGCAGGAGATCGCCACCGGCAACGCCAACCTGAGCCAGCGCACCGAGGCACAGGCCAGCAACCTGCAGCAGACGACGGCATCGATGCAACAGCTGTCGCAGACGGTGCAAGCCAACGCCGACACCGCAGCCCAGGCCAACCGCATGGCCAGCGGCGCGTCGGCCGCAGCGGCCAAGGGTGGCGAGGTGATGGGCCAGGTCGTCACAACGATGCAGGACATCTCCACCTCGTCGCGCAAGATCGCCGACATCATCGGCGTCATCGATGGCATCGCCTTCCAGACCAACATCCTGGCGCTCAACGCGGCAGTCGAGGCCGCCCGGGCCGGCGAGCAGGGCCGCGGCTTTGCGGTGGTTGCGTCTGAAGTGCGCAGCCTGGCCCAGCGCTCGGCCAACGCAGCGCGCGAGATCAAGAGCTTGATCGGCAGCAGCGTCGACAAGGTGGAAAACGGCACCCGCCTGGTGGCGGACGCGGGCCAGACGATGGACAACATCGTCAGCCAGGTGCGCCAGGTCAGCGACCTGATCGGCCAGATCTCCAGCGCCACCGCCGAGCAGACGCGAGGCATCGTGCAGGTGGGCCAGGCAGTGAACCAGCTCGACCAGTCAACCCAGCAGAACTCGGCGTTGGTGGAGCAGAGCGCCGCCGCCGCCGAAAGCTTGCGCCAGCAGGCCGCGCGCCTGGCCGACACGGTCAGCGTGTTCAAGACCGCAGGCTGACGGCGCCCAGCCTGCAGCGCTGGGCGGTCGTCAGCGGCGGTCAGCAGCGTGTAGCGGCGCGTGGCCTGGACGGCGCGGGTCGGGCCAGGGTCAGTGCCAGCGTCAGGAAGAGTGCATTTCCTGCCTTGGCTGGCGCCCGGCAGCGGCATGATGCGCACTGGCGCTGCCCCGCTGACTGCTGATTGCGCCGGGGGTCTGGCGCTGCCGACTTTGTCCTGGAGTTGCCTGATGAGCCCTGTCCGCATCCCCCGTTCGCTGCTGGTGCTGAGCGCGAGCGCTGCGCTGTCGCTGCTGGCCAGCTGCGCCGGTCGCCCGGCTCCCGCTGGCCTGGCCTGTTCGGCCCTGCCCGGTGCGCTGGCCGCCTTGCCCGGCCTGCAGATCAGCCAAGCCAGCGACCAGCCGGCCGATGCCAAGGGCCACCCGGCCCACTGCCTGGTGACCGGCCAGATCAACCCGCGCAACGGCACCGAAGGCCGGACCTACGCGATCGGCTTCGAGATGCGGCTGCCACAGGGCTGGAACAAGCGGTTTCTGCACCAGGCGAATGGCGGCAACGACGGTGTCGTCAAGCCCGCGCTGGGCGACCTGGGCGTGCTGACCACTGACGCCCTGAGCCGCGGTTTTGCGGTGGTCAGCAGCGATTCGGGCCACAACGGCGAGGACGCGCTCAACCACCCGTTCGGCCTGGCACGCGGCAACGCGTTCGGGCTGGACCCTCAGGCCCGGCGCGACTACGGCTACAGCGCGAGCGGCGCGGTCTGGCCGGTAGCGCAAGCCCTGATCGAACGCCATTACGGTGAAAAGCCATTGCGCAACTACATGGCCGGCTGCAGCAATGGCGGGCGCCACGGCATGGTGGCGGCCAGCCGCTATGCCGACCGCTACGACGGCATCCTGGCCGGCGCGCCCGGCTTCAACCTGCCCAAGGCTGCAGTGCAGCACGCCTGGGACATCCAGAGCTGGCGGGGCGTGGACGCCGACATCCGCCGGGCCTTCAGCCCTGCCGACATGAAGCTGGTGGCCGACCAGGTGGTGGCGCGTTGCGACGGGCTGGACCTGCTGGTGGACGGCATGGTGGGCGACATCAAGCGCTGCCAAAGTGTGTTTCGCCTGGCCGAGCTGCAATGCACCGGCGCCAAGACCGCCAGTTGCCTGAGCGCTGCGCAGGTGCAGGCGCTGAACCGGTCCCTGGCCGGCCCGCGCAACAGCCAGGGCGAGCCGCTGTACGCCGACTGGTCGTTTGATGCGGGCATGGGCGCGGCCGGCTGGCGCACCTGGAAGCTCGAATCCAGCGTGCCACCGTGGGACCGCAATCCGATCATCGCGACGATGGGCGCGGGCTCGCTGGCCTATGTCTTCAGCACGCCGCCTGTGCGCGCACCCGGCACGCCTGCAGCGCTGCTGGACTACCTGGCGCGCTACGACTTTGACCGCGATGCGTCCAAGATCTATGCCACCGATGCGGTGTTCACCGAATCGGCCATGGCGGTCATGACCCCGCCTGACGCCGCCGACCCGCGCCTGACTGCGTTTGCCAAACGCGGCGGCAAGCTGCTGATCTACCACGGTGCCAGCGATCCGGTGTATTCCATCAACGACACCACCCGGTGGATTGAGCGCCTGCAACACAACCTGGGCCTGCAGGCGGCGGGCGCGGTGGCGCGGGTGTTTGCCGTGCCCGCGATGGGCCACTGCCAAGGTGGGCCGGCCACCGACCAGTTTGATGCGCTGGCCGCGCTGATGCGCTGGGTCGAGGACGGCAAGCCGCCCGAGCGGATCGATGCCCGCACCAACCCTGCCAACAAGGAGTTGCCGGCGGCCTGGGCGCCGCAGCGTGCGCGGCCGCTGTGCCCTTGGCCGCAGGTGGCGCGTTACGCCGGTGGCGATGTCGAGGCCGCGGCCAGCTTCCGCTGCGCGGCGCCGTGACGGGTGCTGCCACGCCCCACAGCGCGCTGCCGACGCCACCCGCCCTGGTGCCGATGACGCAGGTGTTCTGCCAGGTCGGTGCACTGGTCAGCCTGGGGCCGGGGCCGCACGGTGAACGCCGCTATGTGCCGCTGGGCGGCGGCACGGTGTGCGGGCCCGAGCTCAACGGCACGCTCGTCGAGGGCGGCGTCGACTGGCAAATCAACTGGGCCGACGGTGTGCTGGACATCGCCGCGCATTACGTCATCCGGGCCGACGACGGCGGACTGATCGAGGTGCGCAGTGACGGCCTGCGGCACGGTCCGGCGCCGGTGATGGCGCGGCTGGCCCGCGGCGAGGCGGTGGCGCGGGACGCGTACTACTTCCGCACTGTCGTGCGCTTCACCACCGGTGCGCCAGCCTGGCTGCACCTGAACAAGGTGCTGGCGCTGGCGGTGGGGCAGCGCGAGGCGGCGCTGGTCAAGCTGGACTTCTACCGGATCGCCTGACGGCAAAACCGGCGCTGGCGGGCACCCGGCCCGCCGTGGCAACTTTTTGCGCCGCGGGCCAGCAGCGTGCCGGCTACTGCAAGACCAGCCCGGCGCCGGCCCGGCGCGCCGCCAGGCCCAGCGCACGCTGCACCTCAGCCAGCAGTGCCGGCTCGTCGTAGGGCTTGCCGAGCAGCACGTCCACGCCCACAGCCGCGGCGTCGATGCGGTGTTTTTCGTCCGATGAGGTGATCATGATCACCGGCAGGCGGGTCCAGCGCGGCTGGCTGCGCAGCCGTTGGGTCAGGCCGAACCCGTCCAGCCCGGGCATCTCGACATCGGTGATCAACAGATCCACCGGCTGGGCATCCAGGCAGGCCAGCGCCGCCAGGCCGTCGTCGGCCAGCAGTACCCGGTAGCCGTGTTTCTCCAGCAGCCGGCTGGTCTTGATGCGCACCACCTTGGAGTCGTCGACCACCAGCACGGTGAGCGGCGCGGCCGGCGTGCCCGACGCGGGCCAGGGCACTGTCGGCGCCAGCAGCGGGCGCAACGGCTGTTCGGCGCGGCCGGCCAGCGGCGGTGGCACCGGCGCCTGACGCGGCGCAGGCGGGTTTGACAGCGGGGGCGTGTAAGCCTGCGCTGCGGTCGCGGGCACTGCAGGCGGCATCCGCAACGGCGGGCGAAAGGCCAGCGGCGCTTGCACCGGCGCCAGCAACGGCGGCCGGGCCTGCCGCGCTGCCTCCAGGCGCGCCACATCGGCTGCTGCGCGGCGCCGGGCTTGCCGCAGGGCTTCGACGGCCACCTCACGCTGGGCGGCCACGCTGCCGACAGCGTGCGCGGCCGCAGCGGGCATTGGCACCGGCACCGCAGCCGCTGGCATCACCGGGGCATCTGCCAGGGTCACCTGCACCTGGTCCGCCGCGGCGCCGGATCGGCTGCGCAGCCCGCGCGTGGGCCGGCGCGCACGCCGCGGCCGCAGCAAAAGCCAGACCCCGGCCAGCAGCCCCAACAGGGCCGCCGGCGCGGCCCACAGCAAAATACCATCCATCAGCACAACACCTGTTTGCCGGCGTCACGGTCGCACATCCGACCCTGACACCACCGGCCACCCCTTCTCGCCGAAAGCTTATCCGGGCACCCGTCGCCGCAATGTGACGATTTGCCATCGAACGGCCTGCCAGTCTTCACGCCCCCCGGCAGACCGTGTGCGATGCCCCGTTTGGGGTGCGCGCTGGGCCGGTGCCAGGACATCGGCCGCCACCGCGCCAGCGCTGCAACGGCCCGGCCGCCGTCACCCTGGCGATAGGCCAGCGCGGCCAGCGGCCCCACACTGCCGGCCCATGACCTCCACCCCGCCCATCCTGCTGCTGGCCGACCCCAGCATGGCCGCCCCCCTGGTGGCCGCCATCGCCGCCCAGGCGCCCGAATTGCAACTGCTGCCGTTCAGCCGCCAGCTCGACGATGCCGCGCTGGCCCGTACCGAGGTGGTGCTGGGCTGGCGCTTTCCGCCGGGGCTGGCGGGCCGGCTGCCGGCGCTGCGCTGGGTCTGCTCGATGGCCGCGGGGGTTGAAAAGCTGCTGGTGCCCGACCTGGCGCCGGGCGTTGCCGTGTCGCGGGTGGTGGACCCCGACCAGGCGCTGGGCATCGCCCAGTACGTGGCGATGATGGCGCTGCGCCACGCCCGCGAGTTGCCGCTCTACGAGGCTCAGCAGGCCAGCCGGCAGTGGCGGCGCCAGCCAATGGCTGCGGCGCGCTCACGGGTGGCCGTGCTGGGCTGGGGCGAGGTGGGCCGCGAGATCGGCCGGGTGCTGGGCGCGCTGGGTTTTGCCGTCACGCCGTGGCAGCGCCGCAGCGGCCCGCTGGCGGCCTTGCTGGCGGCCAGCGACATCGTCGTCAACGCGCTGCCGCTGACCAGCACGACCGAGGGCCTGCTCGACGCCGCCGCCTTTGCAGCCATGCCGCGCGGCGGCTACCTGATCAACATCGCCCGCGGTGGCCATCTGGTCGAGGCCGACCTGATCGCCGCGGTGTTGTCCGGTCAACTGGCCGGCGCAGCGCTGGATGTGCAGGCCACCGAGCCGATGACCGACTGCGATCCGCTGTGGGCCGTGCCCGGCGTCAGCATCACGCCGCACATTGCCGCGCAGTCGTCGCCGGCCACCGTGGCGGCGCAGTTCGTGGCCGGCCTTCGCTGCCTGCAGCAGGGCGCCGCACTGCCCAACCCGGTGGACCGCTCGCTGGGCTACTGAGGCACGCGGCCGCCTTCCGGCACTTCCGATACTTCTGGCCTTTCGGGACGGTGCGCCCGGTGCGGCCAGTGTGTCCGTCGGGTCCGTCCATCCCGTCCCGCCCGCCAGTCCCAGCGCCCGGGAGACAACCGCCCGTCGTCCGAGGCCACTTGCCCATGTATTTGGTTTAACGTTAAACTACTCTCATCCCGATCCCAAACAAGGAGTCCATGATGGAACGACGCAATTTCATACGCCTGGCCGGGGGTGGCGCCGTGCTGGCGGCCAGCGTGGCCGCGCTGGGCGGCTGCACCGTGTTTGGCGTGCCGGACAGCGCCGTGGCTGCCTGGCAGGCCCCGGCGCCGGACACCGAGCTGCGGCGCTGGCTGCTGTCTTACGCGCTGCTGGCGCCCAATCCACACAATATGCAGCCCTGGCTGGCCGACCTGCGCACGCCGGGCGAAATCACACTGCGGCTGGACCCGCAGCGCCTGCTGCCGGCCACCGACCCGTATGGCCGGCAAATCCTGATGGGCACCGGCACGTTTCTCGAACTGCTGGTGATGGCTGCCGCCGAGCGCGGCCAGCGCGCCGAGTTGCAGTTGTTTCCGGACGGCGAACCCGCCGTTCGGCTGGACGGCCGCGCCGTGGCGCGAATTCGCTTGCTGCCCGACGCCGCAGTGCCGCGCGACCCGCTGTTTGCCCAGCTGCTGCGCCGCCGCACCGACCGCCGGGCCTACGACCCCGCGCGCCCCATCGACGCTGCCGATGCCCAGACGCTGGCCGCCGCCGCATCCGCCTTGCCGCTGCGTTTTGGCCTGGCCGGGGTGGCCGGGAACGCGGCGGCCGATGCGCCCCGGCTGGACGCGATCCGCACGCTGGTGCGCGAGGCCTGGCGGCTGGAGCTGACCACCGAGGCGCCAATGATGGAGTCGATGCGTGTGCTGCGCGTGGGCACGGCCGAGATCGAACAGCACCGCGACGGCATCACCATCGACAGCCCCGGGCTGGTGCTGTTGGCCAAGACCGGGTTGTTCGACCGCCGCCAGTTTCCAGCGCCCGACTCCACCGCCACCAGCGGCCAGATCCGCGACTTTGGCAAGGTGACCGCCTCCACACCGGCCTACCTGTGGATCGTCAGCGAAGGCAATCGGCGCGCGCAGCAGGTCGACGCCGGCCGGGCCTATGCCCGGGTCGCGCTGGCCGGCACGGCCGCCGGGCTGGCGATGCATCCCAACGAGCAGGCGCTGCAGGAGTACCCGCAAATGGCGGTGCCGTACCAAAGCGTGCACACCTTGCTGGACGCGCCCGCGCCCCGCTTCACGGTGCAGATGCTGGCGCGTGTGGGCTACCTGCCAGCCGGCACGGCGGCGCTGGGGCCGGCTCCGCGGCGCGGGCTGGCGCGCCAGCTGGCGCCAGACGGCAAGGCCTGACATGCCTGCACCCACGCCCGCCCCAACAGCCGAGGACCCGCTGGCGTTCCAGGTTCTCAACGAGATCGGCATCATCAACCAGCTGGCGCAGAACCGCGCCGCGCGCCTGCTGGCGCCCGAGCTCAACCTGTCGCAGTTTGTCGTGCTCAACCACCTGACCCGGCTGGGCGAGGCCCGCTCGCTGGTGCAGATCGCCAACGCCATCCAGGTCACCAAGGGCGCGATGAGCAACACCGTGGCGCGCTTGCAGGCCAAGGGGTTGCTGTCAGTGCTGCCCGACCCGCTGGACGGGCGCGGCAAGCAGGTCAGCCTGACCGACGCTGGCCGTGCGGCGCGCCGGGCCGCTGTAAGTCGGCTCGGCGACGGCCTGGCCGAGATCGCTGCTGCGGTGCCGCCGGCTGGCTTGACACAGGCGCTGGTTGTGCTGCGCCAGTTGCGGGTCTGGTTCGACACGCACCGCTGACGCGGCGCGCCTGACGCCCCTGAGTGCGAAATTCAGGCCGCCTTCACCCCCACATTCAGGCCACCATTCAGGCTGCCAGCGCAACGATCTGCGCCACCGGCAACGCGCCCGAGACCCGGCGCTGCTCCAGCCCGCCCTGCAGCCGCACCAGCGTCGGTATGCTGCGGATCGCAAACCGTGCCGACGCGGCGGGGCTGTCGTCGCTGTTGACCTTGACCAACAGCGCACGGCCCTTGAGCTGCCGTGCCGCGGCCTCGAACGCCGGCCCCATCTGCCGGGATGGACCGCACCAGCGCGCCCAGAAGTCCACCAGCACCGGCAACGTGCTCTGGCGCACAAAGCTGTCGAAGTTGTGGTCATCCAGCGCGATCGGTTGACCGTCGAGCACCGGACGGTGGCAGCGGCCGCAGTCCGGGTCATCGCCCAGACGGGCAGCCGGCAAGCGGTTGACGGCGCCACAGTGGGCGCAAACGACGTGGTGGGTGTCCATGCAGGCAATGTGGGCATGCGGCCGGGCTTTTCAAGTCGGCTCGCACCCAGAGAGCCTAATAATTTGCAGCTGCAACTGTTGCAGCTACACTTTCGCCATGCACTCCACCGACACCCAGGCCATCGCCGCGGATCCGACGGCCGATCCGACAGTTGCCCTGCCGCGCGGCTGCACCAACCACCAGTTGCGCCAGTTGACGCGCCGGGTCGGCCAGCACTATGACAACGCGCTGGCGACGGTCGGCCTCAAGACCACCCAGTACTCGCTGCTGAGCATGCTGCTCAAGCTGTCGCCGATCCGGCCGGGCGACCTGGCCCGGGCCATGACGATGGAGCCGTCGACGCTGACGCGCAACCTGCAGCCGCTGATCAAGGCCGGCTGGGTGACGCTGGCGCCCGGCAGCGACGGCCGCAGCCGCCAGGTGCAGATCACGCCCGCGGGGGCCGACAAGCGCGCCAGCGCACTGCAGCACTGGCGCCTGGCGCAAGACAGCCTGAACCAAACGCTGGGGCCGGCGCGGGTGGTAGCGCTGCACGCCTTAATCCAGGACGCCCTGGTGCTGCTGTCCTCGCCAGAACCGGAGCCCGACGATGCCTGACGCCGCCAGCCCTGCCGCCAGCCCTGCCGCCTCCCCCGCCAACCTCACGACCACCCCGGCCTCCACCCCGACTGCCGCGCCCCCGTTGCCGCTGTGGCCGGTCTGGCTGGTGCTGCTGGCCGCTGCCGGCACCTTTGCCTTGACGATGGGCACGCGCCAGTCCATGGGTTTGTTCCTGGGCCCGCTCAACACCGCCACCGGGCTGGGGCTGGGCAGCATCAGTCTGGCGTTTGCATTTGGCCAGCTGTTCTGGGGCCTGACGCAGCCGTTTGCCGGCGCCATGGCCGACAAGGTCGGCGCCGGCCGGGTGCTGTTGCTGGGCGCGTCGCTGGTGGCGCTGGGCACTTTTTTGACGCCGCTGATGACCAGCACTGCCGGGCTGATCCTGGCCATCGGCGTGCTGTCGGCCGGTGGTGCCGGCATGGCCGGGCCGGCGGTGTTGATGGCCGCCACCACCCGGCTGATCCCACCCGCGCAGCGCGGGCTGGCCACCGGCATCGTCAACGCCGGGGGTTCGTTCGGCCAGTTCGTGATGGCGCCAATCGCCGGCGCGCTGCTGGCGGGCCTGGGCTGGGTGCACGCGATGCAGTTGATGGGCCTGCTGGTGCTGCTGTGCCTGCCGGCGGCTTTCATCCTGAAGGGCCATTCGGTGCACCCGGCAGCCCCGGGCCAGAAGCCGGTCAGCACCGGTGACGCGGTGCGCACCGCGCTGCGCGACCGCAGCTTTCAGCTGCTTTCGGCCGGGTTTTTTGTCTGCGGCTTCCACGTCGCCTTCTTGGGCACCCACCTGCCCGGCGTGATCGCGTCGTGTGGATTGCCGCTGGCGTATGGCGCCTGGGCGCTGGCCATCCTGGGTCTGTTCAACATCGTCGGCAGCCTGTTGATGGGCTGGGCGGTGGGGCGCTGGCGCATGAAGTCACTGCTGTCGGCGGTCTATGCGGCGCGCGCGGTGGCGGTGCTGGCCTTTGTGCTGGCGCCCAAGACCGGCCCGGTGGTGCTGGTGTTCGCCGGCTTCATGGGCCTGACGTTTTTGTCCACCGTGCCGCCCACGGCCGGGCTGGTGGCCAAGTTTTTTGGCGTCAGCCACATGGCCACGCTGTTTGGCGTGGTGATGCTGACGCACCAGGTGGGCGGCTTTCTGGGCGCGTGGCTGGGCGGCAAGGTGTTCGAGTCCACCGGCAGCTACAACCTGATCTGGGCGCTGGACATCGGCCTGGCGATCGCCGCCGCGCTGGCGCATCTGCCGATCCGTGAGGCGCCGCTGGCGCCGCGCCGCGCCGTGGCGTGA
The DNA here is from genome assembly GCA_046597355.1 of Aquabacterium sp. Lineage (GTDB taxonomy): Bacteria > Pseudomonadota > Gammaproteobacteria > Burkholderiales > Burkholderiaceae_C > Pseudaquabacterium. The sequence continues at coordinate 2,704 of JBKJKU010000383.1, read as the reverse complement.
CGGCCCGACCGCCCCGCTGCCTGGGTGCGCAACCGCACAGACCCCACCCGGCCCGGCGCCTATCTTCTCTCCGGGGCCGTCAGGCGCCCGAGTTGTTCAACCCAACACTGAGAGGTTCACGATGAACAAGGATCAAGTCAAAGGCACGGTCAAGGAAATGGCTGGCAAGCTGCAAGCCAAGGTGGGTGAGATCACCGACAACCCGAAGCAGCAGGCCAAGGGCCACGCCAAGGCCGTCGCGGGCATCGCCCAGCAAGCCGTGGGCGACGTCAAGGCGCTGGTCAAGGACGCCAAGAAGACCCCTTGACCGCCGGCCCCGGCGTGTCGGCCGAATCGGCTTAGGCACGCCTGCAGGCATCCCAACGGGCGGTTCGTCATCCGCCCGCCCTACTCATCGCTGAAGGAACGATCATGCTTGGAACCGTTGCCGTTGTACTTGTCATCCTGTGGCTGCTGGGCATGATCACGTCCTACACGCTGGGCGGCTTCATACACATCCTGCTGGTGATCGCCGTGGTCGTGATTTTGATCCGGGTCATCAGCGGTCGCCGCGTCGTCTGACGGGCTGGGCATGAACACCGTCAGGATCCTGGGCATCGTGCTGCTGGTCGGCGGCATGCTGGGCCTGGTTTGCGGCGGTTTCAACTACATGACGCAAACCCACCGCGCCGACGCCGGCCCGGTTCGCGTTGCCGTCAACGGGTGGCCTGCCCTGGGCGTGCCGATCTGGGCCAGTCTGGCGGCGGTTGCCGGCGGGGTGTTGCTGCTGGTAACTGCCCGCAAGCCCTGAACCCGGCCTGGGTTCAAGCCAAAGGCCGGGCGCCGTCCGCAGGGCCGGGCGCCAACTGGGCCGCGACCGCGTCGCCCACGTGCTGCATGAAGGCCCGCACGCGGGCGGTTTGCCGCAGGTCGGGATGGGTCAACATCCAGACCGGCACCGACAGCTCGGGGATCACCTCCGACACCGGCACCAGGTCGGGCTGGCGCGCAGCCATGAAGGTCGGCAGGATGCCCACCGCCAGCCCGGTGTGCAGCACCGCCGCCACCGCATTGAAGATATCCACCCGCAGCCGCACCTGCGCACTGCCCAGGTGTTTGCGCATCCACTGGTCGTAAACGCGGGACTGGCTGTCGCGCTCAAACGCCACCCAGGGCGCGTCGCGCACCAGCTTCTGGAGGGTCTGCACTGACTGCGGCAGGCCGGGTGCGCCGCGCCGGGCATAAACCCGGCAGTGGGTGTCGCCCAGCGGCCGACCCACCAGGTGCTCGGCCACCTGCGTGCTGAGCCGCAGCGCCACGTCGGCCTCTCGACGCGACCAGCTGGCCGTGGCTTCGGCGTGGCGGCGCGACAGGTCCATCATGAAGGCGTTTTCCACCACCTCTACCTCGATGCCGGGGTAGGCGCGGGCAAAGTCGGCCAGCGGCTGCGGCAGCAGGTGCTCCATCACCACAAAGGCGGTGGTCACGCGCAGCAAGCCGGTCAGCTCGCGGTCGCGGCCCGCCACCTGGCGCTCGATCTCCTCGGCCTGGTCGGCCATGCGACGGGCCTGGGCCAGCACCAGCGCCCCAGCTTCGGTGGGCAGGTAGCCAGTGCGCGCACGCTCGAACAGGCGCGCGCCCAGCCGCGCCTCCAGCGCGTCCAGACGACGCAGCACCGTGGTGTGGTTCACCCCCAACTGCCGCGCCGCCGCCGCGAGCCCGCCGGTGGCGCCCACCGCCAATGCGTAGCGCAAATCGCTCCAGTCCAGCTCAGCCATCGTCGTCTGCCCGCCTCTGCCTGCCCCGCCGCGGATTGGCCCGATACGGCCATCCTCACCCTGCAATTTTGCAATTATCAGCGGCGTCTCGACCGGATGCCTGCGCACGCGGGCTGAACCGGCAGCCCACCGGGGAACAACCCGCCACCGCCACCCGTAGACACCCTGTGCACGCACCTGATTGTTTTCGGGATCAACTGCTGGCGACGCTGCCCCGGCTGCGGCGCTCGGCCCGGCTTCTGGTCCCCGATACCGGCAGCGTCGAGGGGCCGCTGTCGCCCATGCGGTGTACGCCGCCGAAGTCCGCCCCCCGGTCGAGGTCAACATGGCCGACGGCAACGCGAACGAGCAACGCGCACAGGCGCAACGACTGGCGCGTTGGCTGAGCAAGCGGCTGGACCTGCCGGTGCGGCTGCACGACCTGCGGCCACAGGGTTTTGAGTTGATCGGCGGCCGCCTGTTGCCCGACAGCAGCGGGCCCAGTGCGCCGCTGATGTACCAAAACGGCAATGGCCAGCGCAACACGCTGTACCTGCACCGGCCCGAGCCCGGCACCCACACCGATTTCCGGTTCCAGCGGGACGGTGAATTGAGCCTTTTTTATGCGGTCGCGGACGGTTTTGCGTGCGCCCTGGTGGGCAAGCTGCCCCGCGAGCAGTTGTTGGCGCTGGCCGAGGCGGTCTACAAACAGGCTGACGCCAGCCGGCCTGCCAGCCGCCGTGCCGCTGCGCCCCGGGTCCTGACACGGCTTGACGCGCGGGGCAGGGTGCAGGCTTACGGCTCTTTGCTGTCTTTCGTTTTTTGGCCTGAAAGCTGCCGGACGTGGGTGCTGAGCGACCGCGCCGCGCCGGGCTGGCGTGCCCCGCTCCGTGTCATTCCGGGCCGGACAACCACCGGCCCTCCCTTCTTTACCTGCGCGGGACACGCCAGCCCGACACGGCGCTACC
>JBKJKU010000368.1:0-24567 GCA_046597355.1 Aquabacterium sp. | reverse complement strand
GCGGCCGGCGCAGACAGGCCTACCGGTGGCGCTGGAGCTTCGATAGAACTCCGGTAACGGCTGCTGGCCCAACCAGGCGTGGCGTCAACGCTTGGTTGGGCCAGCAGCCGTTACCGGAGTTCTATCGAAGCTCCAGCGCCACCGGTAGGCCTGTCTGCGTCGGCCGCCCCGGTCGCGGCATGGCCTAAGATGCGCATTTTTAGGAGACGCCCGTGAAAATCGAAACGATTGCCGTACATGGCGGCTACACCCCCGACCCGACTACCAAGGCGGTTGCGGTGCCCATTTATCAGACCGTCGCCTACGCGTTCGACAATACCCAGCATGGCGCCGACCTGTTTGATCTGAAGGTAGCGGGCAATATCTACAGCCGCATCATGAACCCGACCAACGGCGTATTGGAGGCGCGTGTGGCCGCGATGGAGGGTGGCGTCGGCGGCCTGGCGGTGGCCTCGGGCATGGCGGCCATCACCTATGCGATCCAGACGATTGCCGAGGCCGGCGACAACATCGTATCGGCCGCCACCCTGTATGGCGGCACCTACAACCTGCTTGCCCATACCCTGCCCCAGATGGGCATCGAGACCCGGTTCGCCGACTACCGTGATCCGGCCTCCTTCACCAAGCTGATCGACGCCAAGACCAAGGCGGTATTTTGCGAGTCGGTCGGCAACCCGCTGGGCAACATCACCGACCTGGCCGCGCTGGCCAAGGTGGCGCATGACGCGGGCATTCCGCTGATCGTCGACAACACCGTGCCCAGCCCGTATTTGTGCCGGCCGTTCGAGCACGGCGCCGACATCATCGTGCACTCGCTCACCAAGTACCTGGGCGGCCACGGCACCAGCATCGGCGGGGCGATTGTCGATTCGGGCAAGTTCCCGTGGGCCAACTACCCCGAGCGCTTCAAGCGCCTGAACGAGCCCGACGTCAGCTACCACGGCGTGGTCTACACCCAGGCGCTGGGGGCTGCGGCCTACATCGGCCGGGCCAGGGTGGTGCCGCTGCGCAACATGGGCGCGGCGATCTCGCCGTTCAATGCCTTCTTGATCCTGCAGGGCATCGAGACCCTGGCGCTGCGCATGGACCGGATCTGCGCCAACACGCTGGTGGTGGCGCAGCACCTGCAGGCACACCCCAAGGTCGGCTGGGTCAACTACGCCGGGCTGGCCGGGCACCCCGACCATGCGCTGGCGCAGTCGATGATGGGCGGCCGGGCTTCGGGCCTGCTGACTTTTGGCGTCAAGTCGGGCGCCGGTGAGGGCCGGGCCGCGGGCGCACGCTTCCTGGACGCGCTGCAGCTGTTCACCCGGCTGGTCAACATCGGCGACGCCAAATCGCTGGCCACCCACCCGGCATCCACCACCCACCGCCAGCTCACGCCGGACGAACTGGCCAAATCCGGCGTGACCGAGGACACGGTGCGGCTGTGCGTCGGCATCGAGCACATCGACGACTTGCTGGCCGACCTGGACCAGGCGCTGGCGGCGGTGTAGCCCGCGCGGCCAGGCACGCCGGGCAGGCCGGCGCGGGCCCCGGCTGGGGTGGGCGCCACAGCGGCGCTTACCCGCCAGCGGCAGTGGCTGAGGGCGATTTCCGGAGCGCCCGATGACGCGGCACGGCCAACCGATCGCGGCACGGCCCCCAGCCGCAATCGCCGCCGTGCCATCGCCCGATCTGTCGCACGACAACCCACGACAGCGCATGCAATCGGGCCAGTTCTCGGCCAGATCTCGGCCAGTTATCGACCAGTTCTCGGGCAGTCCTCGGTCAGCCTTCAGCGCTGAGCCATAGCGGATGGCGTTATCGCACCTGTCGTCAGGTGCGGCCGCGCCGACCGGCTTGTTCCTGTGTTTTACCCGGCACAGCGCACCGCAGAGGACGGCCGCCAAACGCAGGCTTGACGCCCTGCGGCTACTGGCCGCGGCCAAGCTGCGGCTCAGCGCGCCGCCGGCAGGCGCGTCTCGGTGACCGCTGCATTGACCATGTTGCGCAGCACTGACCGGTACGGCACCCGCTGCCGGGGGCTTTGCATCATGAAGACGACAAACAAGTCCTGCGCCGGGTCGACCCACATGTAGGTACCGCCGGCGCCGCCCCAGTAGTACTCGCCGGGTGAGGCCGGATAAGCCGCCTCGCCGGGGCTGGTGCGCACCGCAAAGCCCAGGCCAAAGCCATAGCCCGGCCCGGGCAGGAAGAGCGGTGTCTTGATCACCGCCGGGCTGAGGTGGTCGGTGGTCATGAAGGCCAGCGTGGCCGGGCTGAGGTAGCGCTTGCCGTCCAGCTGGCCGCCGTTGCGCAGCATCAGCAAAAATCGGGCGTAGTCGGGCGCGCTGCTGACCAGGCCACCGCCGCCAGACTCCATCGGCATGACCTGGCGCGGGTCGAACACCGGCGCGTTGACACCGATCGACCGGTCGTCTGGCCAGGGCTCGGCAATGCGGGCCTGGCGCACCGGGTCGGACACATAAAACGAGGTATCCGTCATGCCCAGCGGGTCCAGCAGCCGGGCTTTCAGGTGCGCAAAAAGCGACTGACCGCTGGCGACCTCGATCACCCGGCCCAGCACGTCGGTCGAGTTGCTGTAGTCCCAGGTGCTGCCGGGCTGGTAGGCCAGCGGCATCTGGGCGATGCGGTCGGCAAATTCGGCCACCGTCTGCTTGCCGCCGGCGCTGATGTTGGCCTCTTGGTAGGCCTTCTTGACCAGGCCGTCGCCGAAAAAGCCGTAGGTCAGGCCCGAGGTGTGGCGCAGCAGGTCTTGCACCGTCATGGCACGGCGCGGTGCCACCAGATCCAGCGACTTGTTGCCCTGCGCGTCGGTCTTTTCCACGCCCACTTTGACATTGGCAAAGGCCGGGATGTAGCGCGCCACCGGCGCTTCCAGCAGCAGCCGGCCGTCTTCGGCCAGCATCATCGCGGCCACGCTGACGATCGGCTTGGTCATCGAGTAGATGCGGAACAGGTCGTCGGTTTTCATCGGCGCCGGGCTGGCCGGGTCGCGCCGGCCCACCGCGTCGAGATAGGCCAGCTTGCCACCACGCACCACCATCACCACCGCGCCCGGGATGCGCTTGGCCGCGACCTCGGCGCGCAGCCAGTCGCCAATGGCGGACAGGCGTTGGGGTGACATCCCCACCTCGGTGGGTTTGACGATCGGCAGGTCCTGGGCGGGCGCTGGCGTGCCCAGGCTCAGCACAGACAGGCCACACAGGGCTAAAACGACGCTGCGGCGGCGCAGGCTGCGGGCGGTCGGGTGGGGGTTGCGGATCATGTGGGCGGGCCAGGTCGGAGGATCGGAGGGATCGCCAAAGTCTATGCCCGCACACCCCCGGCCAGGACATCGGGCACGGACCCGGTCTCGCCCGTGGCTTCGGCGGTGACCTCGGCAGTGACCTCGGCGGTGGACTTCAGGCGTGCCAGATCAGCCAGCAGATCCTTGCCGATGCGGTGGTCAACCCCCCGCAGCACGTTGGCCAGGCGCACCGAAAACGGCGCCTCCCCGCGCGACAGGCAGGTCACGACGGTGCCCCCGGCAGAGTCGGCCGCCAGCGAGAAGTCGTACCACTGGCGGTAGACGTCAGGCTTGGCGATGCTCAGCTCGACCGCCAACTGGCTGGGCGCCACAGCGTGGATGATCTGCACGGTGCCTTCGGCCGCCCTGCGCTCGTCTTGCCAGTTGCACACCGCCCCTGGGCTGGACTGGCCACGCAGGAAACTGCGCTTGACCGCCGGGTCGAACTGCCGCCACAGCGACCACCGTTGCCATTGGTGAAGGTCGTCCATCAGCGCGAAGACGCGCGGTAGCGGCGCATTGATGCTGACCGCGCGCCGGACCTGGAACTGCGGCGGCCGCAAGGCGGCCAGCAGCAGCGCCAGCGGCACGGCCAGCAACACCAGCGCGCCGCCAGCCATTGCGGCAGCCTTGGCCGTTGCAATGGTCTTGGGCGTCGCCCAGGGGCCAAGCCCGGTGGATCGGGCGCCCTCGCGCGGCCGCAAAGTGGAGTCAGCCTGCGCCAGTCCCACCAGCCGCTGCAGCCGTGCCACTTCGTCCTGGCCCGAAAACGCCTGCCCGAGCTTGGCCAGCTTGGCCAGTTCGTCACGCGCCCGGTCCTTGTCGTTGACCTGGAGGTACAGCCTGGCCAGATGCAGGCGCAACCCCCCTGCGTCCGGCGCGTTGTCAACCGCCTTGCGCTGGGTGGCGACGGCCTTGTCGACCTGCTTGTCCGCGGCATAGACCTGCGCCAAGGTGTCCAGCACATTGGGCTGTGCCGGTGCCAGCGTTGCTGCCTTTTCGGCCAGTTCGAGGGCACCGGGCTTGCGCTGCTTGTGGAGCACCAGCGCAAGGTTGTTCAGCGCGACGAGGTCATCACTGTTGCGTGACAGCAGATTGCGGTACGTGGCGTCTGACAGGTCCCAATCCTTGCGCCCAAGGGCTGCTGCGGCCAGGTAATGCAAAAAATCAATGTCGTCTGGCTGGTCCGCCTGCCATCGGGCGGCAGCTGCCGCTGCCTCGACAGTGTTGCCGCCCTCGAGCAGCGATGCGTGCAACCGTTGCATCATGGCGCTGGACTTGGGCGCCATGGTCAACGCTTGTCGATAGGCCCGCTCGGCGGCCGCCCACTGTTGCTGGTGCGACGCCACATCACCCTCCAGCGCCAAACCCATCGGGTCCGCCGGCCGGAGGGACTGCACCTGGCGCGCCAGCGTCATGGCGTCAGCCGGGCGCTTGTCGCGCAAGGCCATGGCCAACTCGGCCCGCAGGGCATCCAGGTTGGCGGGCTCGAGTTTTCGCGCCCGTCCGATGTTGGCTCTGGCGGCATCGGGCTGGTTGCGTTGCAACTGGACCTCCGCCAGCCGCAGGTGCGGCTGCGCACGCTCGGGCTGCAGTTCACTCAGGCGCTGGAACGCCGCCTCAGCCTGAAACAGCTGTCCGCTTGCAACCTGTGCGCGTCCCCAGCGGTCCAGCAAGTCGACCTGGTCCGGCAGGGCAGCCACCGCCGCTTGTGCCGATGTCAGGGCCTGCGTTGTCTTGCCGGACGCCAGCAGGTAGTCGATTTGCAGCGCATGTGCGACCGGGTTGTTGGGATGAGCGCGCACCACCGCACCCAGCATTGCGCGAACGTCATCAGCCGACGCACCACCCTGCGCCTTGATCTCGATCTGGGTCAGCATCGCCTCCAGGCGCTTTGGCTGGCGCTGCAACAGCGCGTCCAGCCGCGACAAGGCCAATGCCGGCTTTTTCTCGGCCATGTCCATGGCCACCAACATGGCAATGGACGGGTAGTAATCCGGGTCCTTGAGCAGGGCCTGCTCGAAATGACGACGGGCGTCCGGCAGTTGCTGACGCCGCATGGCGATGCGCCCACGCAAGTCGTCCGGGCCGGGCGACGCCGGCTGCCTGGCGGCGAGACTGTCAACGGCCTTCAACGCCGCGCCGTAGTCCTGGCGCGCCAGGTGGGCGCTGATGGCAGCCGAGAGCGCGTCGGTTCCCGATTTGTCGGCATCAGCCAGGCGCAGCAAATCGGCCAGCGCTGCGTCGTCCCTGCCCTTGCCGAACTGGGCGACCGTCCTCGCCAGCTTGATTCGGTCGTCTGCCGGCCGCAGTTGCGAGGCGCGTGCATACAAGCGCTCGGCGCTCACAGCGTCGCCCTTCTGCTGGGCGGCTTGGGCTGCGAGCAGCAGCGCATCGGGGTCGGCAATCGCGGCGGTGGTCAGTGGCTTCAGGGTCGCCAGCGCCTGGTCGGCGTGACCTGCGCGCAGCTGTGCCTGGGCCAGCATGCGGCGCGGCGCAGCGGCGTCTGGCATGAGATTGACCACCTTGCCCAGCGCGGCCTCGGCCTGCGCCAGTGCACCGGCTTGCAATGCCGACTGGCCAGCAAGCAGCAGCACCAACGGATCCTGAGGTGAGGTCTTGAGCAGGTACTGTGTAAGGTCGACCGCGCGCGCATGGTCGCCACGCTGGTGGGCCAGCAAGGCGTCGAAAAATACCGCCTTGGGATGCCTCGGCAGGGCCTTGGCCATCGCCAGTTGCTGCGTGCGCGCCGCGTCGAACTCGCCACGTTGCACCAGCAAGGTCAGCAGGCCGACATGCGCCGCCGCCGCGTCCGGCCATGACGCCAGCGCCTTGCGGTACATCTCCATCTGGCCGCTGACATCCGCACCCATGGCCCGCAGCAGTTCGGCCTTGAACACCAGAACATCGGCGTTGCCCGCGCCCCGCGCCAGCAATGCATCGAGCAGCTTCATGGCCGTCGCGGTATCCCCACTCGCCGCACGGAGACGGGCCTCGAGCAGGCGCGCTGGTACATGGTCCGGCTGCGCCTTGAGCGCTTCGGCGACCAACCGGTTTGCGTCGGGCAGTGAGCCTTCGATTGCCCGCGCTTCGGCCAGGTAGGCCAGGAACGTGGCCGCCGGGCCCGCAGCGTCAAGCCGCACGCTGGCGTACTGGCGCAGCAGCTCAGCCCATTTGCGCTGGGCCAGCAGCGACTCGGCCAGTTCGGGCAAGACCTCGTCGTTAGGCCGTCCTTGCGCCAGCGCGCGGGTCAGTTCGATCTCGGCTGCCGCTGGACTGCCGGTCGCCAGCAGGGCCTTGCCCAGCAGCAGGCGACCCTCCCCGGAATCCGGGTTGGCCTGCAGCAAGGCCTTCAATTCCAGCGCCGCTGCAGCCCCGTTGTTTTGCGTCAGCAGCTGACGGGCCTGTGCCAGCCGCTGCAGATCGGTGGGCGCGTCGCACCCTAGAAGGCCCAACACGGCAGTCGACACCAGAGCCAAGGCAACGGAACGGAACAAGTGCTTCATGCGGAGTCCTGAGCGGCAACCAGAGCCAAGGGCGGGATACCAACGACGGCGGTGTTCCGATGGCGCCGCACTGATCGATGCAGTAGTTGGGCGGCCGCAGCTGGCCGAACTTGGTGGGTTTTCAAGCGTACACCGGCTGACACGTCGCCGGATTTCGTCCGCCAAAAGGATGGCGCCAGACCCGTAGTAGTGAACACTTTCCATGGTTTTTTTGCCCACCTTGGCAGTGTCGAAAAATCTTACACATCCACAGGGGTCCGGTGTCGATCGACCCAGCGTGACAGTCGTAACCTGTTGCCGTTAAATAGTTTTCTTCATTGGGCACGTCAATTGCTTCATGGAACTGAAGTTCGATTGATCAACGTCTTCTCAAGGGAAAAATCATGAAATTGTTAAAGGCAAGCCTTGCTGTTCTGCTGGCAGGGGTGGGGTTGGTGGGTCAGGTACAGGCTGACACGTTGAGCTGGCTGAGCACACAGACGGGTACGACCCGGACGATTCTTTACAAGACCGACGCAGCAAGCAGTGCCGTGCTCGGAGCCACTTTGTGGGCCGAAGTCGATTTCACGCTCACCTCGATGGTGTCCGGCACCTCGATATTTGACGTCTCCGTCAAGAACATGTCATTTGGTGCCGGTACCAACACCCTGATGAGTATTGGCATTGATGTTGTCGCGCCCACACTCACGGGCGCGACGGATTCGTCGAGCCTCTGGGGTGTTGAGCTGAACAGCGTCTTGCCCACATTCCAGACCGTGGACCTGTGCATCTTTCGCGACAGCGCTGCTGTGCCGGGCAACAACGGCTGCGGTGGTGGGGCCATCGCTGCGGGTCTTGACGAGCAGATGACTGCCGCCACTTTCTCGCTGACGTTGAATACCGCTGGGAACTTCCTGACCAGTGGCATCCAGTTCAATTCTCCCTACGGGTCGAAGTTCCAGAATGCGGGCACTGCGGGCAATTCTTATGAACTCGGTGGTTGCGACAAGGCGAGCAATGACTGCGGCGGCGGGTCACCGCCGATTGAGGTTCCCGAACCCGGTTCGCTGGCGCTCGTCGGACTGGCGATGATGGGCCTGGCAGTCACTGCGCGCCGCAGGGTCTGAGCATCTGGCGCGCTTCCTGGCGCGCAACATTGACAAAAAAGGGTCCGCATCGCGGGCCCTTTTTTTGTTGCCGCTTCAGGTCAGAGGGTTGACCGTCAGCCCAAACACCCAAACGCATCGCGTGATCTGCCACGGCAACACGGCATCGGGCGCCGTGCGCTTTTTCAGGGCAACTTCCTGACAACTGGGCGTGTGCGGCGCAGACTTGTTGCGCCGTTAACTGTCATTTGCTGACGGAGACCGAAGCGCTGGCCTGGTTGCCGGATGCGTCCACCGCCACTGCAGTCAGCGTGTGGCTGCCGGCCGAGGCTTTACGCGTGTTCCAGTTGTACGACAGGCTGCTGCCGGTACCGCTGGCCACCATCTTGCCATCCAGGTACAGCGACTGCTTGATGCCGGCAGCGCCGGCGTTGTCGCTGGCATTGACACCCACGGACACCGTACCCGAGACCTTCGAGCCATTGCCAGGATTGGAAATCGCGACTGCGGGCGGTGTGGTGTCGGCAACCACGTTGTTGGCCACGTTGAGCGCCACCGCGGTGGAACTCTTGGTATTGCCTGCAGCGTCAAAAGCCACTGCCACCAGAGTCGCCGTGCCGTTGGCCACGGTGGCCGAATCCCAGCTGAACTGGTAAGGGGCAACGAGGTCGCTGGCCACGGTGCTGCCGTTGACACGCAACTCGACCTTGCTCACGCCCACGTTGTCCGACGCCGTCACGCCGACCGCCACCAGACCGCTGACGCTCGTACCGCCCAGCGGTGAGGCAATGGCCACCGATGGCGCCTGGGTGTCGACCGCCACGGCCCCGGCAGCCGCACTGACGGCAGCAGCCGCGTTGACCCGGCCATGGCCATAGTAGATGTCTCGGCCGGCGGACCCCAAATCAAGCGCCGTTGAATACAACAGGCTTTCGACCTGGCTGCTGCTCAGGGTCGGGTTGGCGGCCATCATCAGCGCAATAACACCCGCCGTGATGGGCGCGGAAAACGACGTGCCAGAGGCCGACCGGTAGGTGCCATCGGCACTGGTGGTCCAGATGCCCACGCCAGGTGCGGCAACATTGACGTAGGCGCCAAAGCTGGACCAGCTCGCCATCGCATCGTTGCTGTCGGTACCCGAGACCGTGACCATCGTGGTGGTTGCCGGTGCGCCGTCGTTGGTGCCGCTGTTGCCTGCCCCGACCACCAGCAGGCCGTTTTTGCTCTTCAGGTACTGCCCGGCGCTTTGCACCGATGCGCTGGAGTACAGACTGGCGAAGCTGGCATTGACGACGCGAAGGCCCTTGTCGGCGGCGTAGGTGACGCAGCTGGCGACGGTACTGAAATAGGCAAATCCGGTGGCATCACTGACAACAAACGGCATGATCTGGGCCGCGCCGGCCACACCGGCTACGCCTAGGCCGTTGTTGGCCATGGCAGCGGCGGCACCGGCCACAGCGGTGCCGTGGCCGTACACGTCGGCGGTATTCGATGTATTGGTGACAAAGTTCCAGCCAGGCACCTGCTTCAAGTCAGGGTGGGTCGGCAGCACACCGGTGTCGCAGATCCCGATCGTCATGCCACTGCCCTGCGACAGGTCCCACGCCGCACCGGCGTTGATCTTGGCCAGATGCCACTCGCTGCCCAGGTAGGGATCGTTGGTGACCAGGCTGTGGGCGACCCGGCGATCAAGCTCGGCGAACTTCAACTGCGGGTGATGCGCCAACAGTGCCAGCACTGCTGTCTCGGACATGCCGGCGGACAGTTGCACGATGTGCAGATCACTGTTGCCGATGCGTTTGGCGGTGCCGCCGTGCGGTTTCAGCACCTTGGCCAGATCACTCGCGGACAGGCCGGCGCGCTGCATCACCAGCAAGCGGCCAGGTGCCCAGTCGGCGGGTGACGCCGCGATGGCGGCCGCCGTGCCTGCGAGCAATGCAACCGACAGGCAGACCGCGCGCAGCACCTGGGATGGCCGAGCCGCTGTGTTCAGGCGGAAGGACGTGCGCGGGAGGGAGCTGGATTTCATCGGAGACACCATCTGTAGAAGCAGGCTCCGACCCAATCGGGCAGGCCTGCTCAGACGGCGTCTCCGGGCGAAAAAATTCGCCGCAGGGACATGCATGCGGGATGCATTCCGGGTTGTCTGGCAGTCCTGCCGTCATGGAGCCGAAGCCCTTTAGACCGTTGACTTTGCGTCCCGCGCTTTCACGCGGTATGCCCTTTGCAGATCAGCACTGCGGCGAGCGCCTGCACAAATTACACAGGTCACTCCAATCTATACTGAAATCGGCAGAAAACACATTATCGTTTTCAGCCTTTCCACTCGAATGCGGGGGTTCAAACCTTCCCTCATCCGTTGCGCAGCGCCGCAAGCACCCACATCCTGATTGTCGGCAATCGCCGTCGCCAGAAGCAGGAGCCCGTGGCGAGGATTGGTAACCGAAGGTCAAGCGGCCCAGAACCTGGCGCGGTCGGGGTGGCTACTCGGGCGCGCAGGGGCCAAGACCCGCCTGTCAGCCGGATTGGCGGTTGCATTCAGTCACTTTTCCGCAAAAGTGATACAGGCCGCAAATCTATCCGTGGTCGTCGCTGGCACAGCGACCTTGGCCGCGGACCGGCCCGGGTCTGGCGCGGTGCCGCCGAGCCGTTGCGCCTGGACAGCACCAGATTGCCGGTCGGCACTTGCCAGGCCGGACCTTGCCGGCCACTGCAACTGCACGCTGCGGCGCCTGGCGTCGCCCGCAGTGCAACCTGACCCAGCACCGAGCCCGGCAGCCAAGCCTGGGAAGATGCCGTTGTGTTGGTGGCCGACAGCGGCGTGATCCCTGTCGTCGACAACGTGATGATGCCCAGGTGATCGGCAGCCCACGGCCCGCGCCAGCCATTGCCCGCGGCGGGCCACGCCGACCCGCGGCTTGCCTTGTTTGCCAGGGCAGCCCGTTGCCTTTCAGGCCACCGCGCCCGGGTTGATGCAGGACAGGGCGGTGCCGTTGAAAGAGACACACCAGGTCATACACCGACGGGGACAATCAGCACCATGACCACATTGATCGTGATTCGCCACGGCGAGACGGATTGGAACCGCCAGCACCGCTTTCAGGGCCAGATCGACGTGCCGCTGAACGAATTGGGCCTGGAGCAGGCGCGCCGGCTGGGCTTGCGCCTGGCGGCTGAACCCATCGATCAGATGATCGTCAGCGACCTTCAGCGCGCCCGCCAGACCGCGCAGGCGGTAGAAGTCGCGCAAGGCCGGGTGTCGTCGATCAAGCCGCTGATCGAGCCGCTGTGGCGCGAGCAGGGTTTTGGCATCCTCGAAGGCCTGGACGTGCCGACGATCAAGCAGCGCCATGCCGGCCTGTGGTCGCAGTGGCTGCGCCACGAGGCCGACTATGCGCTGCCGCAGGGCGGCGAGAGCAACACCGCCTTCCATGCCCGGGTGATGCAGGCGCTGCAAGCCTTGCTGGCGCGGCATGCCGGCCAGCGGGTGGCGGTGGTCACCCACGGCGGCGTGCTCGACATGCTGTGGCGCAGCGCGATGGCCTTGCCGCTGGGCGGGCCGCGCGAATGCGAGATCCCCAACACCGGCATCAACCGGCTGCGCTGGACCGACGGCCGGCTGCACATCGAGCAGTGGGCCGACGACGCCCACCTGGCCGGCCTGCCGCCGCAGCCCAGCACGGTGCAGGCACGCGTTCCGGCGGTGGATCCGGACGTTGCGGCGCAGTAGCTGGCAGGCTCAGCCTGGCCGCAGCTAGCGCGACTGCCCGATCAGTCTGACGCCAACGCCGGCAGACTCAACCCGCTGTACACCGCGTGCAGGCGGCGCCGCAGCCGCTGTGATTGCGGTTGGCGGTTGGCCTGGGCTTGCAGCAGGTTCTGCACTGCGGCCAATTGGCCGGCGCGCTGCAAGGCGTCGAGGTGCAACTGCTCAAACAGATCCCGCTGCGCATGGCTGCCGCCAATGCTGGCCAGACCGGGCAAGGCCGCGCCCAACGCGTCGGCGGCGGCCGGCCAGTCGGCCAGCGCGGGGTTGCGCACACCCCGCGCATGGGCCAGCAGGCCGTGCGCTGCGGGCACGGCCACGCGCTGCCAGGCGGTGCGTGCGGCGGCCGGCGCCTGCGGTGCAAAACGCTCGATATTGGCCAGCAGGGTGTCGGCCTCGGGCCGACCGGCCCGCGCCAGGCCGTACAGGTATTGCAGGTCCAGAAAAGGTTGGACCTGATCGGCCGTGCGCGCTGTCAGGTGGTCGGCCAGTTCGTCCCAGCGATCGCCCACTGCCAAGCCGGCCAGTTCCAGCCGGGCCAGCAACGACACCGCGCCCACCTGGTCTTGCGAGTAGCGCTTGTCCAGGCCCCAGACCTGCTCGTCGTAGAGCCGCAGCGCTGCGGCGCCGTCACCCAGCTCGATGCGGAACAGCGCCAGGTGCCACCAGTTGTGGCCGCGCATGAAGGACGTCAGCCCGACCCATTGGTTGCTGACCTGCTGCAAAAACGCCGCGCCCTCGGCCAGCCGGCCGTCGGTCAGCATCACATGCGCCAGCGCATGCTGGGCCCAGGGCTCGGCCGGTTGCAAGGCCAGCGCGGTGCGGGCATGGGCCTCGGCCTGGCTCAAACGGTGGCATTGCTCGTAGCCAAAGGCCAGCAGGCCGTGCAGTGCCGCCACATCCGGCGCTGCGGGCAGGGCGTGCAGCGCCAGCCGCAGCATCGTGGGGGCGTCGCCCAGGTTGAAGGCGTGGTACTGGCCGAGCTTGATCGCCGCCAGGTCGCGTGGATGCTGCCGCGCCAGTAGCTCGTGCTGCGCCAGCGCCGCAGCGATGTCGCCCGCCACCCAGTGCGCCACCGCAGCGGCAAACTGGCGCTCACGCTCGGTCGCCGGCAGTGCCGCTGCCGCTGCGCGAGCCAGGTGCCCGCGCGCCTTGGGCGGGCCGGCCGGCGATTCACTGAACATCCACAACGCGGCAGCGCAGGCCTGCACGGTCAGGCTGTGGTCGGTCTCTGCCGCGGGCAAGATTGCCAGGATGCTGGGGCGGTAGCCGAGAAAGCCCCCGACAAAAGCCGCCACCGCATCGGCACTGGCCTCGTGCTGCAGCGTGATGGCGTTGCCAAACGGGTCTTGCGCGTTCACCACAGCGTTCATCATCTGCGCCGGTTCAAGCCCAGCTCAACGCCGCCAGGTCGTTGGCAAAGATCGGCATGTCGGTCCACACGCCCTTCAGCCTGGCGCTGGCCACGGTGATCCAGGTGGGCTGGTAGAGGTAAGCGGCCACCGCGTCGTCGGCCACCAGGCGCTGGGCATCTGCCATCAGTTTCAGGCGCTGGGCACTGTCGGCGGTGCTGTTGATCTGCGCCCACAGCGCGTTGAACTTGGCCGACTCGTAGTTCCAGTAGTAGCCCGGCCGGGCAAAGTTGCCAAAGTCCAGCGGTTCGACATGGCTGATGATCGTCAGGTCGTAGGCCTTTTGGGCGTACACGCCTGAGAGCCACTGCGCCCACTCCACGCTTTCTTGCTTGGCGACGATGCCGATCTTGGCCAGCATCGCCGCGATCACCTCGCCGCCCTGGCGGGCGTAGGGCGTGGGCGGCAATTTGAGGCTCAGCTCCAGCGGGCTGCTGACGCCGGCCTCCTTGAGCAGGGCGCGGGCTTTGTCGGGGTTGTAGGCGTTGACGGCGGTCAGGTCGACATAGCCCGGCGCGCCGGGCACGTAAAAGCTGCCGATCGGCGTGCCAAAGCCGTCGGCCACCGCGTCCACCACCTGCTTGCGGTCGATGGCCATCGCAATCGCCCGGCGCACGCGCACGTCGTCGAGCGGCTTTTTCTTGTTGTTGATCGCGACGATGGTCTTGGCGCGCGAGCCGCCCACCAGCACCTGAAAGCGCTTGTCGGCCTTGAACTGCGACAGCGAGCGCGCTGCTGACACCCGCGGGAACAGGTCCACATCGCCCGCCAGCAAGGCTGCGACCTGGGCGGCGGCGTCGCTGATGAAGCGGATGGTGATGCGCCGCAGCGCCACCGATTTGGCGTCGCGAAAGCCATCCCAGCGCGTCAGTACCAGGTTGCTGCCCTTGGCCCAGCTCTCCAGCCTGAACGGGCCGGTGCCCACCGGCTGGGTATGGTTGCTGGCCGCGCTCTTGGGCTCGACGATCACCGCCGTCGCCTGGCCGAGCTGGAACAAAAAGTCGGGGTTGGTGTTCTTGAGCGTGATCACCACCGTCAGGTCGTCGGTGGCGCTCAAGTTGACGATGTTGGCAAACACCGCCTTGTCCTTGTTGGTCGAGTCGGCTGCAGCGGCCCGCTCGAAGCTGAACTTGACGCTGGCGGCGTTGAAGGGTTCGCCGTTCTGGAACTTGACACCCGGCCGCAGCTTGAAGGCCCAGGTCTTGTTGTCTGGCGTCACGGTCCAACTCTGCGCCAGCAGGGGCGCGATGCTGGAGTCGCTGCGGATCTTGGTCAGCGTTTCCAGCAGGTTGTACTGCACCACTTCGGCGATGGCCGCCGCCGCGCCAGCGGTCGGGTCCAGGCCGGGCGGCTCCAGCGTCATCGCCAGCACCAGCGTGTCTTTCTTGGGCTGGGCCAGGGCGAAGCCGGGCGCCAGGCTGGCGGCCAGCGGGGCGATGAGTGCGGTGCGGCGGCGGATCATGGGAGGCTCCTGGTCGGGGGGTCAACGGTCGCCACGGCATGGTAACCACGCGGAACCACGCGACGGCGGCTGACGCAGCCCGTGAAGGACACCGGAGGCCCGCCGCGACCCTTGACGCCAAATGCCAGCCAGTCAGCCACTCTGCCCGCAGCGAATGCCCGACAGCCACACGGTGTCCGTCAGGTCTGGGCGCGCAACTGCCAGCCGGGCCTGACCCTGTGAAGCGGACCTTCTGGCCGGCTCAGGCCGCCTGTTTCAGACGCTCGATGCGCTGCGCCATCGGCGGGTGGGAGGAAAACAGGGCCATCAGCCCGCTGGGCCGGGCGCTGATACCCATGGATTTCATGGCTTTGGGCATTTCGCCCGGGTCCAGCCCGCCCAGGCGGGCCAGCGCGTCGATCATCGGCTGTTTGCGGCCGATGAGCCGGGCAGCGCCCGCATCGGCGCGGAACTCACGCTGCCGCGAAAACCAGGCCACGATCAGCGCCGCCACCACACCCAGCAAGATGTCCATCACGATGGTGGTGATGTAGTAGCCCATGCCCGGCCCCTGGTTCTGGTTGCGCAACACGACCTTGTCCACGATGTAGCCGATCACGCGCGACAAGAAGACCACAAAGGTGTTCATCACGCCCTGGATCAGTGCCATGGTGACCATGTCGCCGTTGGCGACGTGGGCCACCTCATGGCCGATGACGGCTTCGACCTCATCCCGCGTCATCGACTCCAGCAACCCCGTGGACACCGCTACCAGGGCCGAGTTCTTGAATGCGCCGGTGGCAAAAGCGTTGGGCGGCCCCGGGTAGATGCCAACCTCTGGCGTCCTCACACCCGCCTGCTTTGCAAAGCGCTCGACGGTGCCCACCAGCCAGGCATGGGTCGGGTCGGGCGAGCCGTTGATCACCTGCAGTTGGGTGGTCCACTTGGCGATGGGCTTGCTGATCAACAGCGAGATGAACGCGCCGCCGAAGCCCATTACCAGCGCAAAGCCCAGCAGGCTGGTCAAGCTCAGGCCATTGGCCGTGAGGAACTGGTTGAGGCCAAGCAGGTTCACGGCCAAACCCAGAACGAGCATCACGCCCAGGTTGGTCAGCAGGAACAATGCAATGCGTTTCATTCGGTATTTCCTGTCTGGTTGTCTAGCGCGGCCCGCGCCGAGGGGTCAGATATTGGGCGCCAAACCCACCGTGAAATCCCGGTTTGGCGGATACCCTTTGCCGCGTGCGGCCCCACTGGCGCAGGCCCCAGCGGGCCGTGGGCCTGCGGCGGTTGATCGCGGGCATCAATGCACCCAAGCCGCCGCCCGGCGCCAGGCAGGCAGCCATGCGGCCAGCCAGTCGGGCGGTCGCGGTGCGCCCACTGGGCCGGCCGACTCCGCCAATTTGCCGGCCCCGCCGGATGCCTGTATGCCGGCAAAACCCGCACGCCATCGCACCCCATCGCACCCCATCGCAGCGCATTGCGCTATTGCGTGCAGTGCCCAGGCCCCCATGGGCCACAGGACCACCAAGCAACCCGTCACCCGCCAGGCCATGCTGCGCCAGATGCGCTGTCCTCCGCGGCGGGTCAATCCAACGGCCATCGTCGGCCTGTGCGTTGCTTATGCGGTAGCAGCCCATCACGCCAAGCGTGAGGGGGGTCGGCGTCAATCGAAGATGTCGCTCAACCACGACTTCTTACGGCCGTTGGTCCGGTGTCGGTCCTGCCGGTAGTCGGAGTCGACGAACTCAGGCTGACGCGCAGGGTTTGCTTCGCCGGATCTGACGGGCGTGGCCGAGGCCGAGGCCGAGGCCGAACGCTCGATCAGCTTGTCGAGTTCACCGCGATCGAGCCAGACGCCCCGACAGCTGGGGCAGTAGTCGATCTCGATACCCTGGCGATCGGTCATCATCAAAGCGGAATCAGGGCAGGTGGGGCACCTCATGGTCTTGTCCTTGTAGGGGTCATTCATCAGGGTTGCGTCTAGGTCCGCATCTCGTCCGCTTGCGCACTACGGGGCTCGAACAGAACTTGCCCCAGAGCGCGCCATCGGTTGCGGGACAGACGCACGTTAGGGCGCATCGGCGCTTTGAAAAAGAAGTAAATCGTTGACGCCAACGTCGGAAAACCCGATGCATGAAGTCAATTCGCAGGCTGCGCGTCGGGGTCGACGGCGCCAGAGCGCGCACCTCAGGTCCGTGCTGCGGCCAACATCTGCATGACCAACGGGTGATGCTGCCCCCGACGCGAACGGATAGCGTGGATTTCTTCGGACACGTCTTCGCAGCGGCCGAGCAGCCGCAGGCCCCGCATCAGTGCCACGTCTGAGGCGCCGAGCCGGCTCACCGGGAAAACGCCGAGCCCACGCGCCGCAAAGACAGCCAGCAGCGCGCTGTCTTCGAACTCACCCACGATCCGTGGCCGAAGACCTTGTGCCTCGAACCAGCGGTCGAGCCTGAACCGCAGCGCCGAGTGTCCGGTGGGCAGCAGCACGGGCAGCCGGTCCAGGGATTGAGGAAACGCCGCCACCTCGGCTGTGCGGACAATCGCCGTGGGCCCGTACCACTCTACCGGCGACTGGACCAGGCGTTCACTGGTCAGCCGCAGGTTCGGATTGTTCGGCGCGGCCTGCCCGGCCAGCACCAGATCCAGCCGGTGCAAGGCCAACTCGGCCAGCAATTGTTCGAACTCACCCTCATGGCACAGCAACCGCAGCGACGGTGTGCTCAAAATCGGCTCGAGCAATGCATGTGCCGCCAGCTTGGAGATTCCGTCCGAGAAGCCGACCGCCAGACGTGCCACCTTTCCGCTGGCCGCCTCGCGCACCTCTTCGGGGATCACTTGTCCGATCTGGAACACTTCCTCGGCGCGTGCAAATGCGGCTTGCCCCGCCTCGGTCAGCGCAACGCCCCGGCCTGCGGGCTTGAGCAGTTGGTGCCCCAGCGTCTTTTCCAACTCGCGGACCTGGGCACTGATGGTCTGCACGGCCATGTCAAGCCGTTCGGCAGCCCGTGCGAAGCCGCCTTCTTTCGTGACGACCCAGAAATAGTAGAGATGGCGAAAATTCAGCACAGCAACCTCACTTCGGAAAAACCGAATCCAGGCTCACTCTAGCGCTGATTCTTCCGAAATGACAAAACACTGACCATCGCCCATCTTTTCATCACCATCAAAACACATGGACACGACCGTTCTCGTCATGGGACTCATCACAGCAGCGCTCCTCGGGGTCACTGCGCAGGCCTGGCGTCTGGGCAACGAGAGGCGCGATGTGGCGCTGCTCGGCGTGGTGGGCGGGCTGTGCGGCTTGGGCACTGTTGCCGCCGCCATCCTCTGAGGACCCGCCATGGACACCACTTTGCTTCCTCTTCTGGCTGTGGACTTTCTGGGCAAGCCGGTCTGGGTCTGGCTCGTCTTCATCGGCGTCGTGGTCACGCTGCTGGCTTTCGACCTGGGCGTGCTGCACAAGGACGATCACGAGATCGGCGTGCGCGAAAGCCTGCTGCTGTCTGCGGGCTACATCAGCGTGGCGCTGATGTTCGGCGCCTGGGTCTGGTGGCACTTTGGTGCCCAAAGCGGCATGGCCTACTACACAGGCTTCATGATCGAAAAGTCGCTGTCGATGGACAACGTCTTCGTGATCGCGCTGATCTTCACGTTCTTCGCGATCCCTCGGCAGTACCAGCACCGGGTGCTGTTCTGGGGCATCCTGGGTGTGATTGTGTTGCGCGCCCTGATGATCGGGCTGGGTGCCACGCTGGTCAGTGAGTTCAGTTGGGTTCTGTACCTGTTCGGCGCCTTCCTGGTGCTCACCGGCATCAAGATGTGGCTGATGGTCGACCATGTGCCTGACATCGCCAACAACCCGTTGCTGAAGTTTCTCAAGAAGCGCATGCGGGTAACCGAGAAACTGCACGGCAATGCGTTCTGGGTGCGCCAGACTGATCCGGTCTCGGGCAGGCGGGTGCGGATCGCGACACCGCTGTTCCTGGCCTTGATCATGATCGAGTTCGTCGACCTGGTGTTTGCGGTCGACTCTGTACCGGCCATCTTCGCGATCACGACCGATCCGTTCATCGTCTACACCAGCAACATCTTCGCGATCCTGGGTCTGCGGGCGCTGTACTTTGCGCTGGCGGCGATGATTCACCGGTTCCAGTACCTCAAATATGCGCTGGCTCTCGTGCTGGTGTTCATCGGCACCAAGATCTTCCTGGTTGGCTTCATCGGCAAGTTTCCGCCCGCCCTCTCATTGACCGTGACCTTTGGTCTGATTGCCGGCGGCGTGCTGGTGTCGATGTGGAAGACGCGCGGCCGATTGATGCCGCAGGGGCAGACCTGACGGTGTCGAAGCGGCAGCGGCAGCGGCGCCGGTATCGGTCACCGGCGTTGCCTTCACGTTGCTCTGGATCTGGTCGGGCGGCCGGCGCCGGCCCGACCGATCAGCCGGCGGACACCGGCTGGATGCTGGCCACGGTTTCGGGCGCCAGCAGCGTGCCCTCGCGCAGGCCCCGCACGGTGCCCAGCACCAGCGCCAGCACCACCAGCGAAGTCACGGCCAGCAGCAACGGCCCCAGCACCGCCAGCACGCCACCCGGCGTGGCCAGGCGCAGCGTCAGCGCGGCCAGCGATGCCAACGGAAAACTCATGCCCCAGTGCGCCAGCCCAAACGGCAGCGCGGCGATGCGCTTGGCCAGGCTGCCCGCCCACAGCAGCGAAAATAGCGCCATGCCCCACAGCGCCCAGACCACTGCCAGCGGTGCGCCCAGTTGCAGTGCCGACAGCCCCACCGCCGCCGGCGGCGCGATGAAGATGAAGGCCGAGGGCAGCAGCCGGTCCGGCCACAGGCCGTGGCTGGCGATGCGCACGACGATCAGCACCAGCACCACCGGCCAGAACATCAGCCCGATGCCGAATTGCGCGGCCGACCAGTCCGCATAGCCCAGCGGCACGCCGGCCAGCGGCACCAGCACATTGCCCACGATTGGCAAGAACAGCGCCGGGGTGGCGCTGGCCCACTGCAGACCAGCCGGACTGTTGCCGCGCCACCAGCGCTGCGTCACCCACAGCGTGGTGCCCAGTTGCGCCAGCGCGCCGGCCCACCACAACAGCCGCAGCGGCGCGCTGGGGCCCAGCAACGCCACCCCCACCGCTGCCAGCAGGATCACCGATATCGGCAGCGCGGCCACCAGGGTGTGGCGCACCGGGTGGCGCCGGTCCTCGGCCCAGGACTCGGGGTGGCGCTGGGCGCGCAACACCGTGGCCACCGCCAACACCGCAAATGCCGCCGCCGCCAGGACCGCGACCCCTGCAGCCACCCCAGTGGCTGCGTCGCCCATCAGCGGCGTGGCGCGAAACCAGGCCAGCGCCAGGCCGCACAAGCCCATCACGCAGGCGTACCAGCCGGGCAGCAGGTGTTTGAGGGGGTGGCTGGCGTGCGGCATCGTGGGGTAGGCGGGCAGGTGGCGGGAGGGGGGCAGGGCCATCATCGCAGCGGCGGTCGCGGGGCCGTCAACGGTGTCTCTGTCGCCATCATTGGCCAGGCCTTCCCGTACACGCCGATCGCCAACCCGCGCTACCTGGTGGCCGACTGGCGCTTCGGCATCCAGGAGGAATCGATGCAGAAGGCAGTGGACGAGGTGCGGGCCAAGGCCGCACAGCTGGTGGTGCTGCTGTCGCACAACGGCATGGATGTCAATTTGAAGAGGGCCAGCCGGGTGCGCGGCATCCACGCCATCCTGGGCGGCCACACCCACGACGCCGTGCCGGTGGCCATCCCGGTGGCCAACCCTGGCGGCAAGACCCTGGTGACCAATGCCGGCAGCAACCGCAAGTTCCTGGGTGTGATGGACTTTGATGTGCGCGGCGGCGAGCTGCGCGACTACCGCTACCGGCTGCTGCCGGTCTTTGCCAACCCGTTGCCACCCGATCCGGCCCTGGCTGCGCTGATCAACGAAGTGCGGGCACCGTTTGCCGTCAAGCGGGATGAAACACCCGCCGTGACCGACGGCCTGCTGTACCGGCGCGGCAACGTCAACGGCAGCTGGGACCCGCAGATCTGCGACGCGCTGATGGATGTGCAAGGCGCCGACCCGGCGTTTTCGCCCGGTTTCCGCTGGGGCAACAGCCTGCTGCCGGGCGAGACCATCACGCGAGCGCTGCTGATGGACCCGCTGGCCATCACCTACCCCTACGCCACCCTCACGCCGATGACCGGCGCGACCATCAAGGCGGTGCTTGAAGCCGTGGCCGACAACCTGTTCAACCCCGACCCGTACTGCCAGCAGGGTGGCGACATGGTGCGGGTGGGCGGGCTCACCTACACCTGCACGCCGGGTGAAAAAAATCGGCGCGCGCATCACCGACATGTGGCTGGGCGGCAAGCCAATCGAAGCCGACAAGACCTGCAAGGTGGCGGGCTGGGCGCCGGTTGCCGCTCGGCGCTGTCGGCTGGCCCAGTGAACCCAGCGGGATTGGGGCCAGTCGGCCTCGACCCTGTCGGTCAGCCAGGATCGTGTCCCCGCGCGTGGTGGGGGTCCCTGATCCAGCAAGCGGCGTGACCCGATCTGGATCCGGCGATGCGTCAATCCGGCGGCGCGTCAATCCGGCGGCGCAGGCAGCCCTTCAAGCACCACCTTGCCGGTTCGCGTGCCCTGCCGGCGATTGAATGCGTCGGCATCGACGCGGGTCTGGGTGCCCGCCCATCAAGCGCCCGTCACGGAACGCAAGGCGACGACCTGGCTCGCCCAACGCCAGCCACGCTATGCCGCAGCCAACCCGCGGTCCGCTGGGTGCCGCGGCTCGCCAGTCCCGACCCTGAGCCTGAGCCTGAGCTTCCGGCCGTGGGTTTCGCGGCGCAACAGCGGGTGCGCAAGGCCGCGATGAGCTGCCCGTCCGCAAACGCGCGACAATGCAAGTGCTCCGGGGTGTACGCGTCAGCGTGCTGAGATCCATACCCGCGAACTTGACCCGGCTCATACCGGCGTAAGAAGAGCAGCCGCTGCCCGGCCACCTGGGCCGCAGTGGCCCGTCCTTCGGAGCATTGTTTTTCATGCACGCTTGGAGGACGGATGAACCACCCCACCACCGCACCTGTCTCAGTCGGGCCGGCACCCCAGGCGCAGTACCTGCGGCTGTTGACGATTGCCGGATCCGACTCCGGCGGTGGTGCGGGCGTGCAGGCCGATCTGAAGACCTTTGCCGCACTGGGCTGCTTCGGCATGACGGCCATCACGGCGCTGACGGCGCAGAACACCACCGGTGTGCGCGCCATCCACGCCGTGCCACTGGCCATGCTGGCCGCGCAGATCGATGCGGTGGTCGAGGACATCGGCGTCGACGCGGTCAAGATCGGCATGCTGCATTCGGCACCCACCATCGAGACCGTCTCTGTGGCACTCCACCGTCACCAGCTGCGTCGGGTGGTGCTGGACCCGGTGATGGTGGCCACCAGTGGGGCGGCGCTGATCGACCCCTCGGCGATAGCTGCCCTGGTGCGCCTGATGTTTCCGCTGGCGCTGCTGGTGACGCCCAACCTCGATGAAGCCGCGCTGCTGGTCGGCCGCCCGTTGCACACCGAGGCCGACATGGCCTGCGCGGCGCAACAGTTGCTGGCCATGGGCGCGCGGGCCGTGCTGCTCAAAGGTGGGCATCTGCCGGGCAACACCGTGGCCGACCTGCTGTTGCAAGCGGGCGCGCCGCCGCTGTGGCTGCGCGCACCGCGCATCGACACCGCCAACACGCACGGCACGGGCTGCACCCTGTCCAGCGCGATTGCAGCCCGCCTGGCGCTGGGCGACGACCTGGCGCAGGCGGTTCGAAAAGCCCGCGATTTCGTGCGCGAGGCACTGGCCGCGGGTGCCGGCGTGCGCACCGGCGCGGGCAGCGGCCCCTTGAACCACGGCTTTGCGCCGCAGCCCCTGCGGCTGCAGCGGCTGTGATGCGGTGCTGCCGGCGTATTGCGCGATGAACCCGTCCCTGCCCTCGGCGATGCAGCCGCTCATCGACCGCCTGCTGGCCTTCATCGCCCAGGACGGTTGCACCGACGCGCAGTTCGACCACCTGGCGGCTGCGCTGTTCGCGCTGCAATACCAGTGCAACGCGCCCTACCGGCGTTTTTGTCAGCGGCGAGGCGTCGCGCCGCGCCGCGTGACCGGCTGGCGCCAGGTGCCGCCGGTGCCGATCAGTGCGTTCAAGGACGCCACGCTCAGTTGCGTGGCGCCGGCGGATTGCGCGCGTGTCTTCATGACCAGCGGCACCAGCCGCGGCGAGGTCAAGGGCCGCAACCACCACCCGACCCTCGCTGTCTGGGATGGGTCCATGCGGCGGCATTTCGAGCAGCGCTTCATGCAGGGCAGCGGCGAGATGCCGATGCTGCTGCTGTTCCCGGCCGAAGACCAGCTGCCGAACTCGTCACTGGCGCGCTATTTGTCGCTGGCCGCGCGCTGCCACGGCACGCCCGACAGCCGGTCCTGCATCGGCCCACAGGGGCTGGACATCGCCGGCCTGCGCGCCGCACTGGACCAGGCCGTGGCGCAGGCGCGGCCCGTCGCCTTGATGGGCGCGAGCTTCAGCGTGGTCCACCTGCTCGACGCCCTGCACGCCCAGGGCGTGCGCTACGCGCTGCCCGAAGGCAGCCGCATCCTCGACACCGGCGGCTACAAAGGCCAGGCGCGCGAGCTGCCGCTCGATGCCTTCTACGACGCGCTGGCCGAGACCTTTGGCGTGCCGCGCAGCCGCTGCATCAACATGTACGGCATGACCGAATTGAGCTCGCAGTTCTACGACGCGGGCAATGCCACGGTGCCGTCGGTCAAGCACGCGCCGCACTGGGTGCGCACCCGCGTGCTGGACCCGCTGACGGGCCAGGAGCTGCCGCGCGGCGAGCGCGGTGTGCTGGCGCACTGCGACCTGGCCAATTTCAACTCGGCGATCGCGATCCTGACCGAGGACGTCGGGGTTGCGGCGGGCGATGGCTTCTTGCTGCTGGGCCGCGCCGAGGGCGCCGAGGCCAAGGGCTGTTCGCTGGCCGTGCAGGAGTTTCTGGCGGCGACGCGGTCATGAGTTCGGTCATGAGTTCGGACATGCGCTCTGGCAAGCGCACGCCTTGGCGCGCGGGCCATCTGCCGGGCCTGGACCCCGGCCAGGTGCACTGGCAGACCCTGCGCTTTGACGCGCACGGCAACCAACTTGACGTCGAAGTGCCGCTGCTGACTGACGCGCAGATGCAGTCCCTGGCGGCGCATGTGCGTGGTGCGGCGCAGGCCCGGCTGCTGACGATGCCGGTGGACGCCATCATCGGCGTCATCGACCGCGCCGTGGCGCGCCTGCTGGACACCAACGACCCGGTGCGGCGCGAGGCCGATGAACTGCTGCCCACCGTCACCGGCTTCGACGCCGAGATGGTGCGCCTGGGCTTGACCGCCTATCTGCAGACTTTCCGGGCGCCGCAGCTGCAGCGCTTTGTAGCGCAGGATTTCGCCAATCCCAAAGTGCTGGACAGCTTTCAGCCGGCGGTAAAGGGCGGCGCCGTGCGCGCCTTCGGGCCGCCGCTGCTGGCCCATGTCTGGGCCGGCAACGTGCCGGGTCTGCCGCTGTGGAGCCTGGCGTGCGGGCTGCTGGTGAAGGCCGGCAATATCGGCAAGCTGCCCAGCGCCGAGCCGGTCTTCGCGACCCTGTTTGCGCGGCTGCTCTGCGAAGTGCACCCGCCGCTGGCCGACTGCCTGGCGGTGGTCTGGTGGAAGGGCGGCCAGCCCGGCCCCGCGGCCACGCTGTACCGCGCTGCGGACACCGTGTTGGCCTACGGCGGCAACGCCGCCTTGCGCGAGGTGCGCGCGCAGGTGCCTGCCGCCACCCGCTTCATCGGCTACGGCCACAAGCTGGGCCTGACGCTGGTCGGGCGGGCCGCGCTGGACCGCCAGCGGGGCCCCACCGCTGCTCGGCGGGCGGCGCTGGACATCGCGCGCTGGGATCAGCAAGGCTGCTATTCGTCGCACGCAGTCTTCGTAGAGCGGGGCGCTGCGCTCTCGCCACGCGAGTTCGCGCAGCATCTGGCGGCCGAGCTGG